>JBNARN010000040.1:0-7909 GCA_049718365.1 Candidatus Bathyarchaeales archaeon | reverse complement strand
AAAACAAGAATGAGTGAAAAACCTGAGAAATTAATTGATAAAAAAGGTCTAAGATTAGATGGTAGAAGACCCGACGAGTTAAGGCCTATAAAAATTGAGGTAGGCGTTTTATCAAACGCTGACGGCTCCGCATACATAGAGCATGGAAAGAACAAGATTTTAGCCGCAGCATTCGGGCCACGGGAAATGCATCCGAAGCACTTGACGCTTCCAGACCGCATGGTACTGCGTTGCCGTTACCATATGGCGCCTTTCTCGGTGCAGGAGCGCAAGTCACCGGCGCCTTCAAGAAGGGAGATTGAGCTTTCAAAGGTTATCCGTGAAGCGCTTGAGCCGGCGGTGTTTGTGGAATATTATCCGCGCACGGGCGTGGACATTTTCATTGAGGTTCTGCAGGCTGACGGTGGCACGCGATGTGCAAGCATTACTGCGGCTGCTTTGGCTTTGGCGGATGCTGGTATTCCCATGCGGGATTTGGTGGCGGCTTGTGCAGCGGGCAAAGTTGGCGACACCGTTGTGCTGGATTTGATGGATACTGAAGACAAGGTGGGCTCTGCGGATGTTCCTGTGGCTATTATGCCTAACTTGAATGCTGTTACGTTGTTGCAGATGGATGGTATTTTGACATCTGAGGAGTTTGAGAGTGCAGTGAACTTGGCTATTGAGGGTTGTAAAAAGATTTACGCGGTGCAGAAAGAGGCGCTGAAGGCTAGGTATATGACGGCTAATCAGGAGGAGGTTGAAGAGTAATGTCATCGTTGATAACGCGTGTTAGACTGAAGCAGATTGAGAATTTAATTGAGAAAGGGAAACGCCTTGACGGAAGAGGCTTAGGTGATTACCGGGAAATCAAAATTGAGCAGGGAATCATCGAGAAGGCGGAAGGTTCCGCTAGAGCGTTGCTTGGAAAGACGGAGGTTCTTGTTGGCGTAAAAATTGAGACGGGCGAGCCGTTTCCTGACACGCCTAACGAGGGGGTGTTGACTGTAAACGCGGAGCTTGTGCCGCTGGCATCGCCAAGTTTTGAGGCTGGGCCTCCAGATGAAAATTCCATCGAGTTAGCTAGAGTGGTTGACCGAGGCATAAGGGAATCGAAGGCTATTGACACAGAGAAACTGGTGATTGAGGCGGGAAAGAAAGTTTTCGTCGTGTTCGTTGACATTTACGTGCTTAACCATGATGGAAACTTGATAGATGCCGCTGCTTTGGCTGCGGTGGCTGCTTTGCGGAATACAAAGATGCCGAACTATGAGATTGAGAATGGCGAGGTGAAAATCAAGCAGGGTTATACTCAGCTTCCGATGAGGGCTTATCCAATTACGGTTACGCTTGGGAAGATAAACGGCAAGCTGATTGTTGACCCGTGGCTGGAAGAGGAAGAGGCTATTGATTCGCGTATTTCAATGGCGATTAATGATGAAGGCAACATTTGCGCTATACAGAAGGGCGGAGTAGGCTTCTTCACACCGCAACAGATTTTAGAGGCCGCAAGGATTGCTAAAGAAAAAGCTGCGGAGCTACGTAAGAAAGTGGATTGGTGAATAAGTTGGCGAGAACAAAGAAAGTAGGACCTACACGCGGTTTAGGCCCAAGATACGGCGCTACAGTGAGAAAACGATACGTGAAGATTATTACTGAACTGAAGAAACCCCACAAATGCCCTCGTTGTGGCTTTGTGAGGGTTAAGCGTGAAAGTGTCGGCGTCTGGAAATGCAAGAAATGCAGTTTCACGTTCACTGGCGGCGCGTATACGCCGGCTACGAAGCTTGGTGTTGTGGCTAAGCGTGCAGCGAAGGGTGCGCCTGTAGAAGAAATTGTGAAAGCTACCGCCGAAGCTGAAGAGGCGGCGGAAGAAGAAAGCGAATAAGCCTCCATTTTTTCTTTAACTTGTTTACCATAGAAGCCTAATTAAGAAGGCTTATGCGGTGAGGGCAAAGGCAACTGTTCGTTTGCGTTTGGGTTCAGAGAAGCGTTTGGCGACTGTTTTTGAGGCGTTAGCTCCTGAGGCTAATAAGCCTGCTACTTTACGGGCAAAGGCAGTTTTACAGCGTGAAGGCGACTTTTTAGTGCTTAGGGTTGAAGCGAAAGATACGGTTGCATTGCGCGCGGCTTTAAACGCGTATTTGCGATGGATAGCGTCAGCGGTGAAAATTATAGAAACTGTTGACTGGTTGGCGGGTTCACGCTGATGCCGCAGATAGACCCCCTCTATTGTTTTCTGCATTGATTGGCTAATAGGCTTCGGCTTAGGCGCGCGGACCTACCCTCTATAGGTTTTTGCAATGAATTTCTAATAGCCGCCAAATATGATGGTGCGGAACAGTGAAGTGGTCACAAGCGGAATGCCTCAGCTATGATTAGGTGTTTCTTTTTGCGCTGTTCACCTCTGCATGTGGCAGGTTGAAGCCGCAAATGCATGTTTCTGCTTCACCAGAAAAACGCAATGAACTGCGCTACTAGTCTTTTTCTAGTCCTATTTTTCTTAGGGCGCCGCCTGAAGCTAGAATTATAACAACGAGCGCCGTCACCACCGCCGCAAGCGGGTAGTCGCCTATTCCTGTGGTTAAGCCTATGGCTGCTGTCGCCCACAAGCTGGCGGCAGTCGTTATGCCCTTAACCTTGTCCTTTTCGCCCCAGATGGTTCCCGCGCCTATGAAGCCGATGCCCGCTACGATGCCCGCCGCGATTCGGGCGGGATCCACCGCGAAGCTGATGGAAACAATGGTGAATAGGCATGCGCCCAGCGACACAAGCATATGCGTGCGCAGCCCCGCAGGCTTATGCGTCAATTCGCGCTCTACGCCTACACAGGCGCCGAGAGCCACGGCTAACAGCAGGCTCAGAAGCGTTTCAAAGGTCAAAGCCGTCTGCATAACAACAAATTACGCGTTTGCCAATATAAAAATGCAGTTGCTGCTTCTTGAACAGAAAACGTTTTACCTTTCCACAGCCATTTCCTCTTGAGAATGCGCAATGATAGTAAAAGACGTCTTAGACTTAATCGGCAACACGCCCATGGTGCCGATAACCCGCCTAAACAAGAACCCAAACGTTAAGCTTTACTTGAAGCTGGAAAAATTCAACATCGGCGGCTCAGTCAAAGACCGCATAGCCAAATACATGATTGAGCAGGCAGAAAAAACCGGCCAGCTAACCCGGGACAAAACGGTCATCGAAGCCACCAGCGGCAACACAGGCATAGGCTTAGCACTGGTCTGCCGCGTAAAAGGCTACAACCTCATCCTCGTCATGCCCGAAAACATGACCATGGAACGCCGCCAAATCCTCAACGCCTTCGGCGCCAAAATCATCCTAAGCGAAGCCGACAAAGGCATGAACGGCGCAGAAGACCTCGCACGCAAAATAGTCAGCGAAAACCCCGACAAATACTTCATGCCCAACCAGTATGCCAACCCAGCTAACGTGCTCGCGCACTACGAGACAACCGCGCCGGAAATCTGGCGAGACACCGAAGGCACGATAACGCATTTCGTCGCCGGCATCGGCACAACAGGCACACTCATGGGCGTATCTAAACGGCTAAAAGAATACAACCCAGCCATCCAAGTCATCGCCGCCGAACCCGAACCGGGCGCGCTTATCCACGGCCTGAAAAACCTTGAAACCCAATACGTACCCGCCATTTGGCAGCCAAAGCTCGTGGACGAAATCCACAAAGTACGCGCCGAAGACGCCGAAGAAGCCGCAAGGCTACTTGCACTGCAAGAAGGCATCTTCGTCGGCCCAAGCTCAGGCGCCATATTCCACGTTGCCCTAAAAAAAGCAAGCCAACTCGACAAGGGCGTAATAGTCGCCATTGCACCAGACGGCGGAGAAAAATACCTGTCCACAACGCTCTGCGACCCCATCCTCTGCCTGAAGTGCGCACGAAAATACGGCATCCGCTGCTCCTACATCGACGGAAGCCCAATAGCAAAAGCCACATCAGAATACGGGCAGTAATCACTTGAAGCGAAAAAAGCGAAAAAGCTACGTGCACGCACCCTACAAAAAAGGTCGATTCAGCCCGCTTTTGGCTTTTTAAGTTTTAAGCCAGCATACAACCCCAAGAAGCCCACACCAATAACAATGAGCACGCCAGCAAACATGTTTCCCCGCCGCGATAAGTCGTAAAGGAACCACTCCACAGTCGTCACAACAGTCCCATCAAACGCGTCCCGAGGCTTACTAATAGCAAAGGGTATCCAATCCGCAAGCGTAGGCTGAAAAACCACCACCAGCAACTCATAAAAAGCGCTTAAAACAAGTATCCGCAAAACCGCATCCCGCCGCCACTGCCATATCTCCGCGCTGAACAAGTAGCCAACAAGCAGCATGCTAAGGAAAACAGCGCCAAGCCCAGCGCTGTAATGGGCCACCATCGTAACGCCCAGAACCTGAAGCGCCAAAACCGTCAAGGGAAACGCAAACAAAACCTGCAGCACAGCGTACAGCGCCACAGCAGTCACAACAGTACCAAACTTCACCCGGCCTTCACCTCCCTCTAAAATAGAGAATTAAAAATGATATATCACGGCTTCAATTTTTATGATTTACTCAAAAACCGCCAGCATAAACGCGCAGCAGCGGCGACGACGGCTTACGTCTCCAAAATCAACGGGTAAATCTCCCTGTTCACATACTCCACGTACCTGCCCTTATCCGCCAAATTGAATATAGTCACCGAAGCGTCCCTGGTAACGCCCACAACATAGCCCGTCTCCCTTGACTTGGCAACCACATACCACAAGTCCCCATGCCGCATGTAATCCTCAAAAAGCGGCGTATTAATCAAGTCCGGCCCATAAAGCGACAACTTATCCACATTAGGGATATCTACATTATCAAAAAAGGTTATCTTCGTATCTTCCGCGTTTCTCCGATGGAACTCACGCAGGGTTTCAGGAGAAATCCGCGCCTCCACTATGCCGCCCACCTTTTCGAACAAGAGCTCGCTGAGCTTGTTCGCTATGAAATTCGCAACCCGCTTCCGCTCAACCACCGTCAAAATCACGGAGCCCTTAACCTCACTGAAGCTGAAAAGCGCCTCCACAGTCCGCGGCAAAGGCACAGTCTTACCCCTATGAAACACATAAAGAACATAATCATGCGCGTAGACGCCGGTAAGCGCGTTCTCCTTGGCCGAAAGCCCACTGACCTCCCTCACAAGCGTGAACCTATAATCGCCTTCCTCAAAGGGCTCCTCACGGCGGTAGCCGTCAAGCTTCACAGCGATTTCAGATAGCGGCAACTGCTCCATGAGCCTAAAAATTTTCCCCGCAACAACCATACGCAATACCTCAATGTTTTCTAAAAAATTGTTGACACAGACGCTTATGAAACTTTGCTTAATGCGCAACCATTTTTTCAAAGAAAAATTTTCCTATCAAATTTGTAAAGGTATAAATACCATAACGAAACAGAATGAAGGCCGTGACGCTAAATGCAGTTCGAGTTTGACAGCGAAAAAGGCATAATCCAAGACAAGTTAACCGGCGAAAGATGCATAATCCTCACCAAAGCCCGCATTGAAGAAATCTGCACACGGCTTTCCGAAATCTTCCAGTCAGGCGCCAAAGTAATAATCTTCGAAGCAGGAAAAGCAGCAGGCAAACGTTTCGTAGAAGAAACTGCCAACATCACAAAAATTGACCCACAACAATTCCTAAAAACAGTTAGCCAAAGATTCACAGACGCGGGATTAGGAAAAATCGAAGTCGCAGAATTAAACATTGAACGAGCCGAAGTTAAATTTAGAATATGGAACAACTTCTTCGCCGATTTAGGCTGCGAAAAATCTCTTTACCGCAGCTGCATAGAAGGCTTCGTGGCAGGAGTATACGAGCAAATCGCGCATAAAACGCCGAAGATAACAAAAACCAAATGCATTGAGAAAGGCGACCCCTACTGCGAATGGCACATAACGCCGAAATCCCTCTAATTCTGTTCAACTGCCATCTTGTCAAACTGCCTTCAGTTTTAGTTTTATTCGCCCTAACCGCCGTTTGCAAGGATTTTGAGGATTAACCTAATATGGCCACTTGAAAATTGCAAAATTTTATAAAGCAACCGCCACAAACCATAAGGGCACCAAATTAAAGGAGAACAAGAAAAAATGCAACCTGCTATAAATAGACGTAATGCTATATTTGCATTGCTTCTAACTGCTGCAATAACTACCTCGCTAATGGCTCTACCCTTAGCTAACGCACAAACATATCCCGAAAAAAAGACATACGCATACATCGTTGTAACACCTAACCCTGTAGGCGTCGGGCAGTCAGTACAAGTTATCTTCGGAATCACAGACTACCTTCTTCAGTACCCAGACGGTTGGAGCGGGCTCACCGTTACAGTTACCAAACCTGACGGCACAACCGAAAGCCTCGGACCTTTCAAAACTGACTCAACAGGCTCAACAGGCACACTCTATATGCCTACCATGAAAGGAACCTACAAATTCCAAGCTCATTTTCCAGCGCAACTATACAATTGGACCACACGACCCGCATTTGACCCCACGTTCTTCGGCCCCGTACGGTATAAGGCCAGCGACAGCGATATAGTTGAGCTTGTCGTACAAGACGAAGCATTGCCAGGCTATCCCGGTGTACCGCTTCCAACAGAGTACTGGAGCCGCCCCATAGATGCACAGGCTAGAGAATGGTCAGTGATCGCGGGAAACTGGGTTGACGCGCCATTCAACATGTACGCACCCTACAACGACGCGCCAGAAACAGCCCATGTCCTGTGGGCGAAACCGCTTATAAAAGGGGCTTTCAGCCCGCTTGGCGGCGGCTTGGTTGGCGGCGAATTGGGTGCACATGGCTTTGAAACAGGCGACGCATACGAAGGCTTCTTCTTAAGCTCCAGCGCGCTTGGAAGCCGATGGCCAGTAATAATCGGCGGCGTACTCTATTTCAACGTGGAAAAATCAGACGGTGCCACAAGAATTGAACGAGAAATAGTCGCTGTAGACTTGCGCACTGGCGAAGAACTGTGGACCCGAAACTGGGGCAATATAACTCTACAGTTCGGTCAACTATTCTACTTCGACTCATACAACTACCACGGCGCTTACGCATACCTATGGTCGATTGTCGGCACCACCTATAATGCATACGAAGCATCAACAGGCCGCTGGGTCTTCAGCATAAACAATGTACCCTCAGGAACCAGGGTCTTCGGTCCAAACGGCGAAATTCTCATATACACAATTAACCAAGCTGCAGGCTGGATGACACTTTGGAATTCTACCCAGGTCGAAAGGCAACAGAAATTGCGCGATGTAGGTCCAACAGGACCGGCGCATGGAAGCTGGCTGAATCAAGGACCCGGATACATGGGAACAACACTCAATGGCACTCTTGGCTATATGTGGAACAAGACAATACCTGCGGGTTTACCTGGCTCAGTGTGGGCTATTTATCCTGGCGACATGGTTGTCGGCAACCAACTGTACGGTTCATGGATGGTTCTAGGCGATCAGCCCGTAGTGTTCTGGGCAATAAGCCTTAAACCAGGAAGAGAAGGCGACCTCATATACAATAAGACCTGGCAGAAACCTCCAGGAGACATAGCCATGATACGCGGTGCAGTAAGCAAAGACAGCCGCGTATTCACGCTGCGCGCTAAGGAAACACGGCAAGTTTATGGCTTCAACCTTGACACAGGCGAAAAAATCTGGGGCCCAACAGATCCAATGGACATCCGCTCAATATACGGTGCAACATCATACATTGCATATGACAAGCTATTCTTCACTGCGGACTTCGCTGGAATCGTATACTGCTACGACGTGAAAACTGGCAAGCTACTATGGACCTACGAAGTTAAAGATCCTTACGGAAGCACGGAGATGTTTGATAAGGAATTCGGCGGTGACATGTGGCCTATAACGCCATTGTTC
>JBNARN010000039.1:10363-12017 GCA_049718365.1 Candidatus Bathyarchaeales archaeon | reverse complement strand
AGCTTCGCAAGCACTATGGCTTCAGCGTAGAAACAGGCAACTACCTGTGGGAAACAGAGTCCGAACACTTCCTAGACGCCTACGGCTGGGGCAACGCCGAACACACATGGTACTTCGCTTATGGCAAACTCTACTCAGTCGGCGTCGCCGGCATAGTCTACTGCTATGATCTCAAAACAGGTGATACACTATGGACATATACGATGAGCGATGCGTACGGTGAGCCTGTGACGGGCAATAACTGGTGGGGCTGGATAACGTTGATCAGCGACGGCAAAGTTTACGTAACCACTGTTGAGCACTCTGCTGAGCAACCACTGCCACGCGGCGGACCCTACATATGTCTTGATGCTGAGACAGGCGATGTGATTTGGCGTGTTAACGGCATGTTCCGTGGCACCCGCTGGGGCGGCAACTCCGTTATCGGCGACAGCATAATCGCAACAATGGACACCTACGACCAACGCATCTACGCCATCGGCAAAGGACCAACAGCGGTAACTGTTGCTGCGCCTGATACAGAGGTAGAACTGGGCAAAGCAGTCCTAGTGAAGGGCACAGTGACGGACATTTCTCCGGGCACACAGGCCACCGCAATAAAACTACGCTTCCCGAATGGCGTGCCAGCTGTGGCCGACGAGTCGATGAGCGACTGGATGCTGTACGTGTATAAGCAGTTTGAAAAGCCAGCAGATGCGAAGGGCGTTGAAGTCGTCATTGAGGTGCTTGATCCCAACGGCAACTATTATGAAGTGGCGAGGACAACAAGCGATGCGAACGGCTTCTACAGCGCCACCTTCACGCCGCCAGTTCCAGGCAAATACACTGTCATCGCTAAGTTCGCGGGTTCAAAGGCTTACTATGGCTCTTCCGCTGAAACCGCTCTAATCGTTGGTGAAGCACCTGCTACCACAGCAGAGGCTACGCCTGCGCCTCAAGCGCCAGTCGAAACCTACTTCGCCATCTCCACCATAGCCATAATCGTCGCTGTCGTGCTTGTTGGGCTTCTGATACTTAGGAAGCGGTAGCCATGCTGAGAATGCACAAAAACTCAATTTCCCCTTTTTTCGTAAACTTTAGCAATAGAAAGCAGTGGGCTGAGTGGGCTTTGGGAAATACGGCTTATCTGCAGCAGCAGATTGCCATTCTTCTCTTCTCCTAAAATATTCTCTCCTTTAGTTTGGCACCCAAAGCCCCAGCAAACCCTGCACATGCAACGCTACTAAGCATATGGTGAAAGGGCTGAGAAGGCTTCTGGACGGGAAAAGCAGCAAATAGCAGTTTTGCTTTGCGGCAACTGTGGTCTCCTTTTCTCCTTTATTTGGCTTGTTCAAAGTCTCTGTAAACCCTCCGCTACATTGTTGACGCCTGGTTACTCGAAGTGCTATGGCAACTTTTTATGAAACAAGTTTTCTTGAGCAGCGCAATTGTTCTGTTTTAAGAGCCGAAAGAAGGATTTGCGGTTTTCAGGAGCAAAAATGGTTATTAACAAGAAAAGAAAAATAGGCTAAAAGAGCCGGGGCGTTTCAGCGCAAGGAGAAAAAAGGGAACTATGCTCATTACAGACATTCCGTTAGCAACAATTATTGTAATGCTTATCGCATTTGCTGTTTCCTTTCTTAACATGACAATCCAGCGATTACTGATAAATCGC
>JBNARN010000039.1:0-10250 GCA_049718365.1 Candidatus Bathyarchaeales archaeon | reverse complement strand
ACTGAAAAAGAAAGAATCGCAGATAAGAAACATGCAGGCTAAAATGATGAAGCCGCAGACAGTTCTTCTTCCAATCTCCTTCAGCTACGTAATCATCTGGTGGGTTTTCCTAATTCCAGTTTACGGAGGAAACGCGGTGGCTTACGTGCCTGGCTTCGGCGGCATTCCCGTGCTCATCTGGTATATGGTATGCTCCTTCTTCTTCGGAACTCTCGCCTCACGCGTAATAGGCATAACGCCCATAGAATAAACACCATGCACGGTTGAGCAGAACCATGAGCAGAAACGAGAAGCCCGCTGCCGAGAAAAAAATCGTGGTTTGCATTTCAGGCATGGCTGGAACTGGAAAAAGCACCCTAGCCAAGAAGCTCGCGCAGAAATACGGGTTGCGATATTATTCAGGCGGAGATGCGCTGAAGGAGCTAGCGAAAGATGAAGGATACAACCCCTCCAGCCGCGGATGGTGGGAAAGCCCGGAAGGCATCAGCTTTTTAAAGAAGCGAGAAAGCAACCCGCAATTTGACAAGACCGTGGACGATAAACTCTTGCAGTACGCGCAGCAGGGAAACGTTATTTTAGATAGCTGGGCGATGCCTTGGCTGCTTAAAACGGGCTTCAAGATATGGCTGGCTGCTTCTGAAGAAAAACGGGCGCGCCGAATCGCCAAGAGAGACGGAATCTCCGTGGAAAACGCTCTGCAAGTGCTGAGGGAGAAAGAAGCAAGAACCAAATCAATCTACAAGAAACTATACGGTTTTAGTCTTGGCGAAGATTTCACGCCGTTTCACCTGATTTTGGACACTGATAACTTGGATGCAAAAGAAGTTTTCCAAGTCCTCTGCATGGTAATGGATAACATTGTTCTCAAAAGTGAAAATCCATAGAGCCTCCGCCAATTTCATGAATCGCGCGTAGCCGCAAGTTTTAAAACTGAACGACCTACTATAGAATTAACTTTTAGAAACAACCTTTGAGAAGGGCATGCCATAGAATAGGAGGGAGAAGGCCAAATGAAATTTGGCATAACTCAAGTAGTTGACGCTTTACTTCTAGAAACAATTGCATTATGCCTAATTGCTTCTTTCCGCTTTATTAGCATAGAATCCACGGTTGCTCTCTTAAATCTTCAATTTGCTTTTTTTCTCCCTTATCTTCCAGCTGGACGGTTCATTCACTAAAAAGCTAAGCATGTTAACACTGGGAAACATCATAGGTTTAGCTTGGAACTTTCTTCTACAGCTTTTCGCCGCAGCCGGCGTCATGCTCTTCGGAGAAACATTCAACCTTTTTTACACAGTGTTACAGCCCATTTTCAATTTCATGTGGATAATATCTTTCTGGTCAGTAAGCTTATCCTCTTTTACGCCTAAAAACATGCGTGAAATGGTGAAAGCTTGATTATCGAATTCTCGAAAGCTATCCTTTTGTTTACCGCCGTACTGGTAACCGCTTATCTCGTCAGACATTACATTTTCACTTTAGCCGTTTTAAGAAAGGCCAAAAAGCCCCCAGCCGCTTCCTGCGTGGTCGAGCCAAAGTATGAACCCACAGTTTCAATACTGATTCCAGCGCATAATGAAGAAAATGTTATTGGTCGGCTGCTACAGCGCATGACGGAGTTGACTTATCCACCAGATAAGCTTCAAATAATAGTAGTTGATGACGCTTCGTCTGACTACACCGGGCAAATTGCCGAAGAATATTCTAAACGCTGTGAAAGAATAACCGTGTTGCATCGAGATAAAGAGGCTGGCGGCAAAGGGAAGCCTGCTGCTTTAAACTTCGGCTTAAAACATGCAAAAGGCGAAATTGTGCTATGTTTCGACGCAGACTATTACCCTCAGCGGGATATAGTGGAAAAACTCGTAAAAGTTTTCGCCGACCCCCTTGTTGGCGCAGTCCAAGGGCGCCCAGTTGTTTTAAACGAAGCGCAAAGTGTTGTAACTCGGCTGGTTACGTTGGAACGGATCAGCGGCTACCGAATTGATCAAGAAGCGCGGGATGCCCTCGGTCTTATACCTCAGTTCGGCGGCACCGTCGGCGGCTTCAGGCGAAGCATTATGGAAGAACTGGGCGGTTTTGACGAATCAATATTAGCTGAGGACACAGATTTGACATTTCAGATTTACCTCGCGGGCTTTAAGGTTCGATATGCAAGTGACGCTGAATGTTATGAAGAAGCTGTAGCTGACTGGAAAGCTTATTGGCGGCAGAGGCACAGGTGGGCACAAGGTCACATGCAGGTTTGTTTTAAAAATGCGCTTCGCGTTTTGAAAAGTAAGAAACTAAATTTGAAAGAGAAACTTGACGGTTTGCTTATTTTGCACGTTTACTTCCTACCTGTTCTAACGCTGCTCGCTTTTTTCGCGGGAGTTTCCCTTTTTATCCTTGGAGCTTCGCAGTTTGTTTCTACACTTTGGCTTTTGATGCCGCTGTCTCTTTACAGTTTCGTCGGAAATTTCGCGCCGTTTTTTGAAGCTGGGATCGGCGCTTATCTAGATGGCCGAACGCGGATCCAATGGCTGCTTTCTCTGTTGCTTTTCGTTTACTTGTATAATATCCTCATATGCACCAAAGCGTTTTTTGATCTTCTTGCTTCGAAAATGCTTGGGAAAAACCGTGTCTACTGGGCTAAGACGCATCATTTTGGCAATGGAAATTGTTATATTGAGAATTAGGCAATATTGCTCAAAAGATTGGCATGGTTCTGAATCTGACTCCGATGCTTGTCTTATTCAGCATGACACTGCCTCTCCTCATTTTCATCACACTTCTACCAGCTTTCCTTGAGCTGAAAAAACCAAAAGACAAAGGGCCACGCGTAATAATGGAAACCGCGCCCACGCGCATGACGTTCTTCATATATAGCCTGCCCCTTGAGGATATCGAAAAGGGGCAAAAATTTGACGTTCCCCTAATACACACGATAGCGCATGTTCTCGAGGCTCTGCCAAATCTGGATGTCTAACGCCTATTTTTCCAAAAGGAGCTTTGCGTTTTTCCACTGGTCTCTGGCCAACAATAGATGCCCATAGGGGCTTCCATGAACTGAATAAAAGATGTAACATAAATAAGTGCACTGCGTACATTTGCTGTAGGTTTCACGCAGCGAATTGAATTTTTCGCTGTTCCAGATTTTAGGCAAATCAAATATTGAACCAGCAAAGTTGTGGACATGGCAGCCTGCGATTCTGCCTAAGTGATCTATGACTAAAAAGTTTTGAAGCGCACGGCAGCTCCATGTTCTCTTGCCCTCTGAAAATAGCGCTTTGAGAATTTTCAGTAGTTCGTCTGTCATGAGGATTTTATTGTTTTTCTTTTTCAGCTCTAATAGCGAATCACAAAGCTTAACCATTGCTTGGTTGTCTTTTATGATGAATTCGTCATTTGCTTTGCCGATTCTGAAAAGTTGATTTTTATCTTCACTTGCATCATAGGAGTAGAGGCAATACCAAACTGGGATTCCCTTATTGGTGAAGTAGTTTGTTATATCCAAGATTTCATAGAGGTTTAACTGCGAAATTGTGGGAGTCACGCTAACGTTTATTCCTTCTCTGCGGAGGGTTTCAACGGTTTCCATAGCTCTTTTCCATGCGCCGGGAACAGCCTTGATGTAATCATTTTTAGCTTCGTCTAAGCTGTCTATTGAAATTGCTACGAAATCCGCGTTTCGTAAGGCCTCGATTTTTTTTGTGGCCATGCTGCCGTTGTCATATACGGTGGTTACAAAAAGCTTCGAGGCGTATTCGATTATTTCAGCGGCGTCTTCTCTTAAAAGCGGGTTTCCGCCTGATAGCACAATCTCCACGAGGCCAAGTTTCTTCAGTATGTCCAATCCTTGTTTTATTTGCTCCGTGGTTAACTCTTTTCGGTCTTGCTCTTTCCAGACGTTGCAGCCTCTACAGTTGTAATTGCATCTTCTCGTAATCATCCATTGAGCATGATGCGGCCTATTTGGCATAAGTGCGCTAATTGCGATTCTAGAAGCCTTCCGTAAACTTGTATTCAATCACTGAGCACCGTGTATGTACTTGTTGCCTGTTTTAATAGACCTATTCTACACTTATATAAGTAATAAGGCAGAATCCCGCGGTTTCAAACGGATGCGAAGGCGAGCAGGATTAGCTGGTTTGAAGGATTATGTGTAAATCGCTTTTCGGCTGTAGTGGCTAAGCTTTGTTAATTTTGCGGTCTTGCAGTAAACTGCTACGGCTCTGAATCTATATTAGGGTATAGTGGTTGAATAGTGAATATGCGTGTTGATGTGGTCGTAATTACAAAAAATAGCGACAGAATGCTTAGAGAATGTCTTGAATCAGTTTACAGTAATGTTCCCGTTAACCGTCTCATAGTTGTGGATGGGTATTCAACTGATAAGACATTGGAGATAGTGGAGCGTTTCCAGAAGAAATACGGAAACATTTTGCTGCTCCATGACAAGGGGAATCGCGCTACGGCGAGGCAGAAGGGCATAGCGCATGTTGAGACTGAATGGTTCATGTTCGTTGATAGCGACGTGGTTCTTTGTGAGGGCTGGTTTAGAAAAGCGGAAAAGCACTTAGCCGCGGATGTAGGCGCCGTCTGGGGAATCGAAGTTTGGTCCACAATCAAAAACCCGCGGGTTCTCAAAATGTTTTTGTGGATTACGCGGAAGATATTTGACCTTCGCGGCGGAACGCATGACACGCTTATCCGCACAGAAGCTGTTAGAGACATTGAAATTCCAAGGAATCTTCATGTTTTTGAGGATGCATACATCAAGGATTGGATAGCCCGTAAAGGCTATAGGCTGGTTGCCTGTTATGACCCGTTCTGTATTCATTATCGGCCTGAAAGTGTTTGGACTCTTCGCGGTAGCTTAAGCTTAATATCCGATGCGGTTAGTATTGGAAGGGCAACTTTGCTGGCTAAGTTAACGCTTGCTTACGGCTTTTACACGGCTTATTCGCTGTATCAGTTTTTCGCCAATAAGAAGAATCGTTCAAGCGCTTAGTTTTCCTGCTGCTGTGTCGTGTTTTAGCGAAGCCATGTGGCGGTAAACTCTTATTTTTCTAATAGGTTTCATACATTAACGCTTACCCAAGAAAGGATGATGAGGGGTGCGGTGTTGCAGCTGATAGATGTTGTGGTGCTTACAAAGAATAGTGAGCATTTGCTTGGTAGGTGTTTGGCGTCGGTTTATGAGAACGTGCCTGTTAAGAACTTGATAGTTGTTGATGGTTTCTCCACTGATCGCACCTTGAAGATTGTGGATGAGGTTGATAGGAAGTATGGGAATGTTAAGGTTTTATCTGTAGCTGGTTCGCGGGCAAGGGCGCGGGAGAAAGGCTTGCGGGAGGTGACCACGGAGTGGTTCATGTTTGTTGATAGTGACGTGATCCTCAGTAGGGGCTGGTTTAGTAAGGCTGAAAAGAACATGCGCAGTGATGTTGGCGCAGTGTGGGGCGTGAACATCGATGTTATTCCTAACCTGACGGATAAGCGTGTTGTGAAGTTGCAGAGCCTCGTTGCTCGGCAGTGTTTTGGCCTCCGCGGCGGCATGCATGATACGCTTATTCGCCGTGAGGCTGTGGAGGGCATCCATATTCCTGAGCAGTTGCATGCTTACGAGGACGCTTACATAATTAATTGGATAAAGGGAAAGGGATACAAAGCCGTGGTGGGCGACGACATTTACTGTTTGCATTTTAAGTCGCCGTCGAATTGGAGTTTGCAGAATGGTGTTTCGCAAGCCATTATCGAGTTTAGATGTGGCGTGCTTTATTCACGTATGTACTCTTACATTTTGCTTTATCCGATTTTTATGATTCAGTGGTTTCTTCAGCTTTCTGTTCACGGCGCCCGAGGCCTTTCAGCGTCGCAGCGCAATCCAAAGGTGATCCGATAGCGGCCGCGGTAAAGCCTCCACGGCTCCGTCGTTCTTTATGAGTACTCGTTGGTTTGTGTTTTCTGTGAATTCGCCGATGACTGCGGCTTGAATCTGTTCACGTTTTAGGCTGCGAGTTATGGCGTCGGCTTTTTCTGGTTCTGCGGCGATGAGCAGTGCGCCTGAGCTGATTAGCTGTAGCGGGTCAATTTGGAAGTGGCTGCAGATTTGTGCTGTTTCAGGCTTGACTGGAACTGCGTCTTTGAAGATTTTTACGCCTAGGTTTGAGGCGTCTGCCATTTCGTGGATGCCGCCGGCTACGCCTCCTTCGGTTGGGTCGTGCATGGCGTGGACGCCGCCTGTCCTGTAGGCTGTTAAGGCGTCTTTTACTACGCTTATTTGGTTGTAGAAGCGTTTTGCGGCTTGCAGTTCCCGTGTGCTCATGGTTTGTTTTAGCGTGTGTTCTCGGTCGGTGGCTAGGATGGCTGTGCCTTCGATGCCTGCGCTTTTTGTTAGTATGAGCTTGTCTCCGGGTTTAGCATCGGCTGCGGTGACGTAGTCTCCTTTAGCTGTTATGCCCATTATGCAGCCTACGACTATTGGGTTTGTTAAGCCGGGTGTGGATTCGCAGTGTCCGCCTACTATGGCTATGCCTAGGTCTTTGGCTGCCGTGTTCATTTGGCTGCTTATGGCTTCAACAAGCGTTCTGTCCGCGTTTTCTGGGAGTAGCATGCATGAGAATAGGAAGGCGGGCTCGACGCCGAAGGTGGCTACGTCGTTGGCGTTTACGTTGACGGCGAGCCATCCGATGCGTTCAACTGCGCCGGTGATGGGGTCCATGGAGACTATTAGCGCTTTGTCTCCGAGGTCTAGGACTGCGCCGTCGATTCCGGCTGCTGGGCCTATGGTGACTTCTTTGCGTTCGGCGCCTAGGTTTTTGAAAACAACTTCTTTTAGTATGTCTATGGGGATTTTTCCTGGCGGCAGCTTCATTTGGGTTCCCGTGTTAGAATGTTGCGTGTCTAGCTTTTAAGTTGTGGGAAGACGCGGAGTACTGCGTGCATGGTTGGCACTGCGATTATTAGGCCTATGAGCATTTGTACGAGGTTGAATGGTACTTCTGCGAGTGCTAAAGCGAGGGGGTAGCCTAGGACGAGTTGTTCGTATAGGAAGTAGCCTGTGGCCATTTCTGCGCCGCCTGTTGTGACTGCGATGATGGCGCGGATTGTGGTGTTGCTTATGTGTTTTCCGAGTTTCTGGTTTAGGTAGCCGACGATTGCGCCTTCTATGCCTTTTATTGTTAGTGTGGCTGGGGCGAATATGCTGAAGCCTAGGTAGATGTCTGCCAGTGCGGCGCCTATTCCGCCTGAGAGGGCGCCGACGAAGGGGCCGAAGAGTAGTGCTGCGATGTAGATTGTTGTTTCTCCGATGTTGAAGTATCCTGATGTTGCGGGTATGGGTATGGGTGGTATTTGTGAGGTGACTATGAATACTAGTGCGGCGAAGATTGCTGCTATGGCTAGTTTGAGTGGTGTTTTGTGTGGGTTCAGGTGTAATCCCCGTGTTTATGATTTTTATTGGTTTGTGTTTCTTTTTAACTCTATATTTTTTGCGTTGGTTGTAGGGGAAACTCTAAATTGTAGTGTGCTGCTTATAGCCGTGATGAGTTGAAGGTTATGAGTGAAAAGGAAGATCCTGTTAAGATGCATAAGGATGCGAATAACCTCTTTGATGCTGGCAAGTTTGCGGAGGCGCGTGAGCTTTTCTTGAGGACTGCGGAGCTTTACCTGAAGAAGCAGAATTTTTTTGATGCTACGACTATGCTTTACAAGGCTGGCGAGTGCGGCTTTAATTTGAAGGAGTATGAGTCGGCTGCTGAGCAGTTTATGCGGTCTGCGGAGCTTTCGTTTGAGAAGGGTTATGACCGTTTTGGTTTGAGTGCTTTGGATTTTGCGAGGGACTGTTATAGGGCGTTGGGTAACGCTGCAAAAGTGGCGGAGTTGGATAAGCGGATTAAAGAGGTTAAGGCGAAGCTCGAGAGCAGTTTCTAAGCGGTTTTCGTGTTTTGCCGTTGGTTTTTACTATTCACCTTTTTTACTTTGAATTTGCATAATAATAACTTAGCCTATTCCGCTGCAGGGTTTTGGGGTTCTGTGGTGTGGTCACGGTTTTCAAGTCTCTGGCTGTTCTTCTCGAGAAGGTAGAGGCTACTAAGAGGCGGCTGGAGATAATTGATTTGGCTGCCGAGTTTTTGAGGCAGTTAGAGGCGGAGGAGGTGGAGCCTGCTGTTTCCATGATTCTTGGGCGGGCTTTTCCGAGGTGGAGCCAGAAAACCTTGGATGTGAGTTGGGCTACTCTCAGCGGTGTTCTCCAGCGGTTAGTGAGTGCTGGTTGGAGCGTTTTTCGTGAGGCTTTCGCGGCTACTGGTGATGTTGGCGCTGCGGCTATGGCGGTTTTTGAAAAAGCCTCTGTGAAGAGGCAGGTTTTGCTGCTGGAGGGGGAGTTAACGATTCTTGAGGTTAGGCGTTTATTGGAGTCAATTGCTGGTGCTGCGGGTTCGGGTTCGCGGGAGAGGAAGGAGCGTTTGATGATGGCGCTTTTGGGGCGGGCGTCGCCTTTGGAGGTTAAGTATTTGGTGAAGCTTTTTGTTGGTGAGATGCGGACTGGTTTGAATGAGGGGTTGATGGAGCAAGCGGTTGCGCGGGCTTTTGATGTTCCGTTGGTTGTGGTGCAGAAGGCGAGTATGGTTTTGGGCGACATTGGTGAGGTGGCTGCTTTGGCTAGGGCTGGGGGCAGAGCGCGTTTGGAGGGGTTGGGTTTTCAGGTTTTTAGGCCTGTGCGGTTGATGTTGGCTCAGGTGGCGGGTGATGTTGGTGAGGCGTTGGCTGAGCATGGTGGCGTAACGGCTTTTGAGTTTAAGTATGATGGTGCGCGTGTTCAGATTCATAAGCGTGGTGAGGAGGTGCGTGTTTTTAGTCGCAGGCTTACTGATGTGACTAGTAGTTTGCCTGAGGTTGTTGAAGCTGTCAGGGCTAATGTGAAGGCTAATGAAGCCATAGTGGAGGGTGAGGTTGTGGCTGTGGATTCCAGCGGTAATCCTGTTCCTTTTCAGCATTTGATGCGTAGGTTTAAGCGGGTTCATGGGGTTCGGGATGCTGCTGAGAAGGTTCCTGTGGCGCTCTACTTGTTTGATGTGCTTTATCTCAACGGGGAAAGCCTCATCTCGCTTCCGTATGTGCAGCGTAGGCGAATATTGGCTGATAATGCTGGTGATATACCCTTGACTAGGCAGGTTATTGTTGACGGGAAAGATGGGGCGGAGGCGTTTTTGAAGGAGGCCATGGATGCTGGGCATGAGGGTGTGATGGCGAAGAGGCTTGATGGTTCTTATTTGCCGGGGGCGCGTGGGAAGCGTTGGCTTAAGATTAAGCCTGTATTGGGGACTTTGGATTTGGTGATTACTGCTGCGGAGTATGGTTATGGGCGTCGGCATGGTTGGCTTTCGGATTATTATTTGGCTGCGCGTGGTGCTGTGGCTGGCGAGTTTCTGGAGGTGGGTAAGACGTTTAAGGGTTTAACTGACGTGGAGTTGGCTGAGATGACGGGGCGGCTTAGGGCGTTGGTTGTGCGTGAGGAGGGTAATCGCGTGTTTGTGCTTCCGCGGGTTGTGGTTGAGGTTGCTTTTAATGAGGTTCAGAGGAGCCCGAAGTATCGGTCTGGTGTGGCGCTTCGGTTTGCGCGTATTGTTCGTGTGCGGGATGATAAGAGCGCGGATGAGGCGGATAGTGTGGAGGAGGTTTGGCGGATTTATGAGCGTCAGTTTGTGAGGAAGAGTAGGGTGGATGGTTGAGTTTTGCGGGTGTCATATTTGGCGGCTATTAGTCAATCAATGCCGAAATCAGTAGAGGGGGTCTGTCTGTGGTTTTTTGGTTATATTCTGTTGTCTGAAGGTGGCTGTCTCCTGTAATGTTTCATGATTCGTAATATAGGTTAAATCTTAAAAGGAAGTTATGCTATACTGCATATGTAAAAATGTAGGTGTGAGTTGGTGAATATGAAGAAGAATGGAGATGAGGAGAAGGTTAAGCATATTCTTACTGATGAGAAGCTGTCGGCGATTAAGGCGATGCTGGAGAAGGACCATGCAATTGACTGTCTGCTGTTGCTGTATCTTAATCGTGGAAAGTGGAAGGAAGCTAAGGATTTCATGCGGGAGAATAAGCTGACGTTGAGTGACGGCACTTTCAGGGCGCGGATGATTGAGATTGAGCAGCTGGGCTTGGCGAAGAGCGAGCGGATTGACCCGTTGAAGAAGTACTATATGATTACGGAGTTCGGCGAGAAAGTGGCGGAGCTTCTTCTCGACTTCTTTGATAAAGTTGCC
>JBNARN010000038.1:11706-12716 GCA_049718365.1 Candidatus Bathyarchaeales archaeon | reverse complement strand
GTGAATTTCAAGCGCGGTTAGGAAAGCGGCGATTTCAACATCGCTTAAATGGCGCTCAATGACATCTTTGACTATGGTTTTGAGGTCTTGCTCTCTCAGCCTTTTTCCATGCACTTTATCTCGCACGTATCTTAGCGATTCAGGAAGCGGCGCTAACTGCACATCTACCGCTTCGCCGTTTTTCAGCTTGAGTGTTTCAGCGGTTTCCTCGTAGAGTCCAATGCGGTTCTGTGGAAAATGCGCCGCTATATTCGCTATGGCAATTATCTGCTGGCTGCCATGCGCAATGCGGATTCTGTCCGAGGAGTGCACGCCAAGCTGGCTTGCGGTTTCTTCAGCTATGATAGCAATCCGCTTTCCGCCCGCCGTAATCTTCAAGATTTCAGCCTTAAGCTCCATTATGGCTCACAAGCATAGATTAGGCTGAGAAATAGTTAAAGATTTTAAGCAACACGCAATCACACTATGCAGAGGAGAAGCCTGTTTTGAGGTACATGGACTTTGTGGACTTAAGCTACAAACCAGCAGAAACAGACTTGATATGCACCTTTTACGTGGAGCCTGACGGCATCAGCCTCAAAGAAGCGGCAGGCGGCGCTGAAAGCTCCATCGGCACGTGGACTGAGCTTACCACCGCGGAGCCCTATGTTAAGCGGCTTGCAGCACGCGTCTTCAGCATAGAAGGTGGTGTTGCGAAGATAGCCTATCCCGTTGAGCTTTTTGAGGGTGGAAACATGCCTAACATCTTGAGTAGCATTGCGGGAAACGTTTTCGGGCTGAAGGCCCTGAAGAATCTGCGGCTTCTCGATGTGGAATTTCCCGCGGAACTTGCGAAAAGCTTCCGTGGCCCACAATTTGGCATCCAAGGAATCCGCAGGCTACTGAAGGTTTCCGAGCGCCCTTTGGTGGGAACGATAATTAAGCCGAAGCTGGGCTTGAAGACGGCGGATCATGCTCGCGTGGCTTACGAGGCATGGGCTGGCGGCTGCGACATAGTCAAAGACGACGAG
>JBNARN010000038.1:11263-11696 GCA_049718365.1 Candidatus Bathyarchaeales archaeon | reverse complement strand
CATAAAAACGCTGGAAAGCAGAGACAAAGCCGAAGCGGAAACAGGCGAACGCAAAGTTTACATGGCCAACATAACCGCGGAAACCGAGGAAATGCTCCGACGCGCCGAGTTCGTGCTTGCACACGGCGGAGAATACGTCATGGTTGACGTCTTAACCTGCGGCTTTTCCGCATTGCAGACGCTGCGCGACCAAAACTTCAAGCTGGTACTTCACGCGCACAGGGCGGGGCACGCCGCGTTCACCAAGAACCCAAAGCATGGAATCGCCATGCGCGTGCTCGCCAAAATACTGCGCGCTGTCGGCGTTGACCAACTTCATGTGGGCACTGTAGTGGGAAAAATGTCTGAAACCCACGAGGAAGTTAAAGAGAACATCGCGGCGCTGAAAGCCGACATGCACGGCTTAAAGCCCGTTATGCCCGTAGCCTCCGGC
>JBNARN010000038.1:9477-11253 GCA_049718365.1 Candidatus Bathyarchaeales archaeon | reverse complement strand
AATCCATGGGCACACGGCTGGCACCCGCGCAGGAGCCACGGCCATGCGGCAAGCAGTTGACGCAGCAATGCAGCATGTAAAATTGGAGGAATATGCCAAGGCGCATAAGGAGCTTAAAGCAGCATTGGAACTTTGGACAGATTAAAACGAACAACTCCCTTTCAAATTACCTTTACTTTTTTGCTTCAAATGTTCACTACTGCCTTTTCGTCTTAAATTCAAGTGTTTTCGTTCACCCGAAAGTTGCTTTTAACCCCGCGTGCATGTAGTTTCCGGGAAGTTGAATGGAGCATATTTTTATACACTTTTGTATTAATAACGTGCAACCGCTAATCTGAGAAATTGGAGCCCAGTTAAATGCCAAGTAATGATGCAGCCGATAAGAAGGAACATCCAGCATCTGGGCTCGCTATTTCTGCCGTCGTGTTCATTTTGATGACACTTGTGGCTTTCTTGTTTGTTTATTTGAATACTCCACGTGAGGTTCCGCTTACATGGGACGGCGGAGAATGGAGCGGGCTTCTGGCTGTAAACTGCAACGCGCCAACGATAGTCGAATTTGAAGATAAAATCTACATGTTCTACTCCGTAATCACCGAAAACACGATAGGCGATGCCGCCGATGACGAATGGACGGGGAATCAGGCTTTAAAGGACATCATGTACGTAGTATTCGACGGAGCCACCTTTAGCAGCCCCGCATGGCTGACAACACCAAACGACGAAATCAGCGTTAACGGAAGCTTTTTCGTTTTCCAAGGCAAGCTTTACGCTGCACTTTCCGAATGGCACATAGCCGACAGCTCTACTTCCGAGGTTAAATCGCGTGTCCGCCTCGAGGTTTTTGACGGAAAAAGCTGGAGCGAAGCTGAAGCGCCATTAAGCGAAAACGAGGTGAGCAGCAATGTCGCGCCCATATATCTTGCTGGCTCAAACAAAGTCTGGATGATCTATCAAAACATCGATACGCATGGGCGCTTCGTAAACGGCTTCACTTACAAGACATTTAACGGCCATTCATGGAGCCAAGCACAAATTTTCGCCATGCCGACTCAGCAGCCGAATGCGTGGACACCGATTATTGTGGATGATCAGCTCTGGTTTGTATGGGATAATTTGAGCATACAAAATGATGCGCAGACTACGCCGCATACTGATGTCTGGCTTGGCTGTTTCGACGGCGAAAACTGGTGCAATGTTACAAGACTGACGCCAAACGATGATGAGGGCGAAAACTGGGGCGTTACTGCCGTGCAATATCAGGACTCGCTGGTTGCTTTCTGGGGCAGTAGCTACTTCAAATCGCCCGAGCCTAAAGACGGAGGCTGGGTTCTAAGGCGTTTCAGTCTTAGCGATGGCGCGTTAGGCGAGTTAACTCCTGTTCCATCCGAAAAAGGCTACAAGCTCTCGCCATGGAGCACCGCGGTATTCGAAGGGCGGCTGTATGTGCTCTGGTATAGCGATTACGAGAACTGGAGAAGCATGATCTCCGCCTTTGACGGCTCTCAGTGGAGCAGCCTCTACCGCTTCGACAGAGGCTACGATGCTGATGGTCTATTCGTTTACAAAAACAGGCTATGGGTTTACGGGACATATGAATCAGCCAAGCCGAACGAGGCAGGGTGGACTTACCTAAGGAGCTACAGCCGAGTCGGGTAGGCGCTGCGCTTTCGTTTGCTGTTTTACATGAAAATCCACGGGTATCTTCGACGGGTAACTTCAGCCACGGAATGCGGCGGAATCACGCCTTCCTCGCAGATTACGCCATGAATGAAG
>JBNARN010000038.1:8803-9467 GCA_049718365.1 Candidatus Bathyarchaeales archaeon | reverse complement strand
ATCAAACGCTGGGTTCCTTATCAGTAGTTTTTCAGGCGCGTTCTTCCAAACCTCGTCTGGGCTGCGTTCTTCGATTTGCTCGTAGTCTCCGCAGACAGTGGCGGGGTCAAACTTCAAAAGCTCTGCGACCACGTAGAAGGGCTTTCGTGCTTCATGAGCTAAAAGCGCAATGGTGCCTGTGCCTATTTTGTTGATGACGTTTCCCTCAGAGGTTATGGCGTCCGCGCCTACGAGAACGAGGTCAGCGTTGCGTATGAAAGAGCGTGCAGCCGAATCCACGATAAACGTTGTCTTAACGTCCAGCATCAGCATCTCTTTAGCGGTTATTCTTCCCTGAAAAGCTGGCCGCGTCTCCGTGCATATAACCTCGAAGGTTTTGCCCTCCTTTGCTGCTTTACTCAAGAGATACGTTACAGTGGAAGAATGGCAATGAGTGAAAACCACCATGCCGTCCAGTATTCGCTTGGCACCTATCTCAGCGATGCATTCTTTTGAGGCTTCAAGCTCCTTCAGAAACTGGGCTGCCGCTGATGACACCCGCTTGGCAAGGGCTGCTGCCTGCTTTTCATGGCTATTTTCTACTTGGCTGATTATCCATCGAACCGCGTTTCGCATGAGCGGCTCCGTTGCTCTTGAAGCAAACAGCAAGCCACGGGCTTCATCA
>JBNARN010000038.1:6287-8793 GCA_049718365.1 Candidatus Bathyarchaeales archaeon | reverse complement strand
GACGCCTAATCCTTTCAGCGGCAACGCGAACTGCCTCTGTCACAGCGCTTCACCTGCTTTCACTATTGCATGGCGAAGCATATAAGGCAATTTAGACAGAAAGCTAAGCGGGACTCTCATGATGCCGAAAGAAGACGCTGTTAACGCTATTCTAAAGCCAATAATTGGCCCGTGGTATGAATCGCTTGAGAACCCTAAGAAAGCCCAGGAAAAAGTTCTGTATGACCTGCTCAAAAAGTACGCGGCTACAGATTATGGCAAAATGCACAGTGCAGGTCAAATCTCTAGTGTTTCAGAGTTCCAGTTGCATTTTCCCATAGTAGATTACAAGACGCTTTCGCCCTACTTGGCTCAGGTGAAAGAGGGCAACTATAAGGCGCTTCTTTCTGAGCCGCCTGAATGCTGGGTGATGACGCGCGGCTCAACAGGCCACGCGAAGGTTCTGCCTGCTACGCAGACGCATCTAAAGCAGATTTTCACTTGCGGTGCAAGAGCGCTTGTGAACTTTGCGCTGAAACGTAAGAATTTCGAGGTTTTCACAGGTTACATATTAAACCTGAACTTTCCTTCGCAAGTTTACACCATGACTTCGGATGGGCGCGAGGTCACTTACGGCTATAGTTCTGGCACGTACGCGAGGCTTAATCCCATGTTTGACCGTGTCAGTCTTGTTCCTCGTCAAGAGGAGATCGACGCGCTTGGCTCGGGCATTAGCCGTGCTGACTGGGAAAAACGCTTCGAACTGGTTTATCAGCAAGCGCTTGGCAAAAACGTAACCGCCACAATGGGCGTAGCGCCTGTGATTCTTGCCTTTGCCAGATACATCAAGCGTAAGCACGGGAAGAAGCCCGCTGACCTGTGGCGATTTCAAGCGTTGTTCTGCACTAGTGTGCGCAAGATACAATCTAAGTACGCGCCGATTCTGCGAAAATTCTATGGCGACGTGCCTGTTGTGGAGATGTACACAGCAACCGAGGGCGTTTTCGCCCAGCAGTTGGACGATTTGCCCTATGTTACGCCTAATTATGATGCCTATTTCTTTGAGGTTGAAACTGGCAGAGGCGTAAAGTTGCTGCATGAGCTTAAACGCGGCGAATGGGGCAAGCTGATAATTTCCTCGTGTATGCTTCCACGCTACGATATTGGTGACATGATAGAAGCTGCTGGAAAAAACTATTACCGCGTGTTCGGCAGACGAAACACCTTAACGCTTCTGGAGCATCGCTTGTATCGGCTGTTTTTCGGCTGGTTACTCTAAGACGTAGGTGGAGGAAACCGTTTCCGCGCTCTGAGGCTAAAGTAAACGGCAGAAACGATGATGAGAATGCCTGCAGCAAGGAGCACGACAGCCCATCCTAATCTCGGAGGAACATAGCCTGCAATTTGAAGCAAAGCAAATAACCCTAATAGTATAAGGATAACGCCGCCTATTAACCAGCCGACGAAGCCATATTCGCCTTTCTCATGCTTCTCGCCTTTTTCAGGCTCCTGCTTCTCCTGCTTTTCACCTTTTTCCTGCTTCTCTGCCTTTTCCGCGCGCTGCGGCGCCTGAGCCGGCTGAGCCGTTGCTGCTGTTGCTTTTAACGGCGCGCCGCATTTAGGACAAAAAGCCATAGTCTCGTCAACTTGACTACCACATTTAGGACAATACAATTGAACCCTCATCCCCAACATACTCTTGTAGTAGGCATGAGTATTTAAAATGTACATTCCTCACGTGTAAAAGTGGGGCAAGTTTTATGTGCTCATGCATTCAATAGACATTAGGGGGAGGGCCGGAATAAAATGAATTTAAACGCGCAGACGCGCGCATATGGGCTTAGTGAAGGCGTGATTTCCGCGATATCAGTGGGCGCCGTTTTCATCTTGCTTGGAATGGTTTTTGTTCTAGCGCAACCCAACAGCCTCTGGGACAGCATAGTAAACTTTTTCACATCCTTTACCATCCGCTCGGTTCCCGGCACAGACATATATTTGCCTGCGCCGTCAAACACGGCTGTTCACAGCGTTTTGTACAATGCTTCATTCCAGTTCTGCGTAGGCTTAGGCATCCTGCAAATTCTGCTGCTCATGATTAGGCTTGCTGTGCGCTCGCCAGTTGTCAAAATGGCGGAAACCGTGGGGAACCTCGTTTTCTGGTTCGGCGCCGCATATCTGATACTACTTTTTCTCAGCGCCATGCCGAGTTTAACCCAGTGGTTCATGTTTTGGGCTTCATTACTGATAATGCTTGGCCTGTCATTTTTCGCCAGAGCCATGGTGCTTTTAACAAGAAGGAAATAGCCGCGTAAGCCAAAGCTACTGCTGCCGCTTCAAACGCCACCAGAGCCGTAACGCCTGCCTAAACATGTTCGTCGAATCCTTGAGCAAGCGCACTTTAGTTTCGCGGCCGCTCCTCCACGAAACGGGGATCTCCTTTATCCTGTAGCCTTTGCAGTGTGCTCTGACTAGGATTTCTGTGTCCCAGAACCAGTGGCCCGCTTCAACCTCATCAAGCAACCGCATA
>JBNARN010000038.1:0-6261 GCA_049718365.1 Candidatus Bathyarchaeales archaeon | reverse complement strand
GGAAGCCAAGTTCCGCGTAAAGCCACGTTCAACATCGCTTTCAGGAAGCATGCGCGAGCCCGTGGCAAAATCATAGCCCTCAACCGAGATAGCCTCAACCAGAGGCTTCAAGTGCTTCAAGTCTGTTGCGAGATCCAAGTCCATGTAGACAAGAACCTTGCCGCTGCTTTGCTTGAACGCGTTCTTTAAGGCGTTGCCTCGTCCAAGCCGTTTTTCTCTGTGAATATGCTTCACGTAGGGGAGCCGTTCAGCAAGTGCTGCTGCGAGTTTATCGGTGCCATCTGTGCTGCCGTCTTCGGCAATGATTATCTCGTAAGAGCGTGTAAACTCGCTGAGTGCCCTTGCAACCTTTGTCACCGTGTTTTCTAATGTGGCTGCTTCGTTGTAGGCTGGAAGAACCACAGAAACCTCCACTGGGCTATGCTTTGCATTCATTTTTAGAAGACCCATCCGTTAAGCCATTTTAAGCTGTCAATAAATGAAGTGGACGTTGGCATTCCAGAGATAACGGGGTAAAATAGCGCGAACAGTGCCACTGTGCTTGCGAAGTATGCCATAGCCGCCACCTTCATCCATCTATTACTCCAATAGTTGCTTATGAAATATGCCGCTGCTAAACAGAGAAATGGCACATTAACGTAGAAGTGGTAGAGAAAGGTGCATCTGGAAATTAGCACATAGGGAAGCCACTGGAAAAAGAAAAATGCCAAGATGAACAGGGCGGGCAAGCCTACAGCGCTGATTCGCCTTTCAGTAGCCTTTCTGAACTTGTCAAGCGCAAAAATGCCTATGCCAATAATACACGCGAAGCCAATCCACCAGACTGCTGGGTTCCCGAGAAGCACGATGGTTGACTTGGCGTTTAGCGGAAGATATGATACGTAGAGCCAAACTGGTCGAAGCAGAAGCGGCCACGCCCACCATGGAGAAGAGAAAGGATGTGTAGCAGTTAGCTTTGAGTGATAGTCAAACATTCCGCCCTGTAGCCCGAGAACGTTTACTATGGAGCGGCCGGCAAGCATGTCTGGAATATATGTCAAGAAGTAAACAAGAATTGCCATCAACATGAAAGCTACGACCGTGGCAAATGGCGGGTCAGTGAAGGTGTAAAGTTTGCCGGTTAAGCCCCCGTCAAGTTTCCTAACTTCTCGTAGCCTGAGCGCGGCGAGAATTGCCAGTTGCGCGGCAAAACCGTAAAGCCCAGCCGCTTTTGAGTACGTTCTTGAGGTAAAGTAGAAAGAAAAGCTGTGATGTCAGCGAGAACAGAACCACGTAGGTGTCAGCGGTTCCCATCCTTGCCATGGTGAAATGCATAAAATCGAATGTCAGCAAAAAAGCTGCGGTGAAGCCGCCTATCCAGCTTTCGAACAGCGTCTTTCCCAGAATGTAAAGCACAGGTATCATTAACGTAGCCGCGATTACGCCCATTATCCGCCAGCCGAACGGGCTATAGCCGAAGAGGGCGATGCCGGAGGCTTGGATGAGTTTGCCAAGAGGCGGATGCGTCCACTCGTAAGGTTGCTCCAAGCGCAGATAGTTCTCCGCGGTTCGCGCAAAATAAACCTCATCGAAGTAGGTTTCCGTCATGTACGTGGGCGGAACCTGCACCAGCGCTTGCTCGTCAACCAGCCTCTGCAAGCCCTCGTCTACTGCGCCTTCGCTGTTCACCGCCGCGATGGCAAGCTTCTGATTGCCTTGGCCGAGAACTGCTAACTCGAGGATTTCCGCAGACGCCTGCTCAAATTCGAAGCGCACATATCTTGTTTCGCTGTTAACCTCGACTTTGTTCCAATCATAATATGCAAATGGATACTTGAGGGTGAGGTCGCCTTTAAGGCTCCAGTTTCCAGAAGCGCCCGTGTAAACTTGCACGGTGCCAGAGCCATTTTTCACAAGCAGGTAAACGGTGCTGACGCTTTGAGGCTCGCCGAGGTCGATGTAGACCGTTTGGTTCCCTTTTACCTGCCAAGAAGTAAGTGGCACCTGCGTCAAGCCGAGGTTCCATACTGCAACAGAAAAGAAAATTACACAAAGCACCGTAATAGTCAGCAAATCCCGTCTATCCATACATGTTCTCCTCCACATTTGCCTCTGCGTTTTCGCCTGTTTTTGCAGGGCTTGCCTTCAGCCACGACCTGCCTTTCAACTCGTCCCATAGTAGCACTATAGAGTAAATGAATGTTACTAAGTTAATCAGGCTTACCGAGACTGTTACTGGGTCGCCTGTGAGGTTCGGGCCATACGCGTAGCCTGCAGCGGCATAGGCATTAAGCCAGTAAAGAACATAAGCCGTGTTAACCAGCAGCGTCGCCGTTAAAACCGCATATAGCGGACGTGCCTTTTTAATGAATGGAAACATTAATGCAAGCGTGCTTATGGCTGGGAATAGGTAGCGCTCGTGAATCCTTGTGGGCAGCATGAAGAAGCCGAAGAAGAGCATGAAAGCCGCAAAAATCGCCATCAACTCACCTGCCTCATCGAAGCGCTTGTGCAGAACGTATAGGGTAAATGCGGAGAAGCAGCCGAATAGTATCCAGCCTAAAATGAAGAAGCCTGCGTCGGGAACCCATAAGCCGCCTAGAGCCCATGTGTTGAAGGCGTTTACTGATGTGTAGCCGTAGCCGCCGTAGGCTCCGAAGTAAATGTTGCTTAAAAAAGTCACGGGGTTGCTCCACTCAAATGGAAGTATCACTGCGAAGACGGTTGCGGCTGAGGCGGCGACTGAAGTTAAGAACCGCCGTAAGCCATGCTTCTTGAGGATAAGATAAGCGATAAGCGGCAATAAGGCTATGCTCTGCGGCTTCGTCAATACGCCAAGAAAGTACGCCACCGCGGAAAGCTCCGGTTTAGCTGCCAACGCCAGCATAAGCGCGAGCACGAGGAAGAAAGTGTAAATCGCGTCGAACTGGCCCCAAACAGCCGCGTTAAAGACTACGGCGGGATTAAACGCGTAAAGCCCGGCGGCTAAAAGGGCCATTTTGAAGTCTAAGCGCTTCCGCACGAAAGCGAAGATTAAGCAGGCAGTTGCCATGTCAAAGAGGTTGGGCGGTAGCTTCATGACGTAGGTGAAGGCTGCGGTTCCGTAAAGCGCTAGGCTCTTGGCGAGTAAGCCGAAGACCCAGAAAATGTAAATGTTAAATGGCGGGTAATCGCACCATGTTCTCGCGTAAAAGGTTCGCGGTCCATACTCTGCTGCGGTTTGGAACCACGCCATAAAATCCTTAGTGTCCACTGTTGCGTATCCCTGATTCGAGAAAAATGCGAATCTAACAATAAACGCAAGAACGAGCAGTGCAGCCAAGGCGGCGCTTTCGCGCCTTTTAAGCATTAAGCTGATGGGTATCGCCCTCTTCGACTGTCTTACTCACAAGTGCTAAATAAAATTGTTTTTTGCCAGCCCCTTGCTTGCATGTAATGCTGGCTCAAGCGCGGCATGCTCTGTTAAGCCTTGATTATGATAACTCATTTTAGGCCATAACGCATTATTTATATGCAATTCATAACGCAAGCCACAAAAAATGGGAGCAAAAAGCTGTTGCCGTCGCCTGATAATAAACCGCGCCTCGTGGTTTTCGATGTTGAAGGTGTGCTTGTTCCCAAAAACCGCTTCCTCTTCGACGCTGCCAAAAGCTTGGGCGTTTCTCAGCTGCTGAAAGTGATTTTTATCGGTTTCCTCTATGAGATAGGCGTTGTTACGCTTAAATCGACTTTGAAGCGGATATTCCGCAGTATGCAGGGCTTAGAAGTGGAAAAGCTTGCACATATTTTTGACAAAATCCCCTTGAAACCTTGTGTGGACATTGTTTTTTCTCAGCTTAAGGCGCGCAACTGCAAAATTGCGCTGATAAGCTCGGGGCTACCCATGTTCATAGTTAAGAAATTAGCCAGCAAACTCGGCGCAGATTACGCCTTCGGCATTGAAGTCGGCGTTAACGACGGCAAATTAACAGGGGAAATTTGGGGCGACGTTATAGAGGCAGACGGAAAACGCACAGTGCTATCGCAGATACTGGCAGCTGAAGCTCTTACCCCAAAAGATTGCGCGGTGATCGCGGATGATAGGAACAACTTGTCTATGTTTCTTTCTGGGATGCTTAAGATAGGCTATAACCCAGACTTTGCATTGCGCTTAAAGGCTGATGGGGTTGTAACCGGCAACTTGTCTGGTGTGCTGCCGCTAATCGATGGCGCGCCGAAGCAGCGGGTTCTACCCTCAAAAAGCGACGTGCTCCGCGAGATTATTCACGCCTGCGGCTTTTTCGTGCCTGTTCTCGCAGGCTTAATCGGCGTTTATCCTGTCGCATTGCTGATTTGCGCAGTAAGCACGCTTTACGTGATATCCGAGTTGGCACGGATGAACGGAAAAAGCATGCCGGTTTTAGGGGTAATAACCCAGAATGCTGCAACGCAGGCGGAGTTGCATGAGTTCGCCGCTGCGCCCTTGTATTTCGCTGTGGGTATACTGTTAACCCTGTTGCTGTTTCCGCTTCAAGTAAGCGGCGCTGCCATCGCTATATTCGCGTTAGGCGACAGCACTGCCTCGCTTTTTGGCGGTCTCATCTCGAAAACGCCTTTACCGTTCAATAAAGGCAAGACATTGGCGGGTTCGCTTTTCGGCTTCTTTTTTGCCTTTCTAGCGGGATCCGTTTTTGTATCGCCGATGCTGGCTTTTGTTGGCGCCGTCGTTGCTATGTTTGTGGAAAGTTTGCCCCTGCCGGTGAATGATAATGTTTTAATCCCATTGTGTACTGGTTTAGTGCTAAGACTGCTTGTGCTGATTTGAAGGTGCCTATGCCTTGTTTTTTGGTACCACTTTCGCATTACGCGTGGTTTCTAACATTGGCATATTCTGTTGTATTCTTTCATTTTGCATTGTTCGCAGAGGTTAGAAGGCGGCTCTTTAGTTGTTTTCTGGTAGATGTAGAGGGGGTATTGTGTGCAGTTCTTGCACCAGTGCCATTTGTCTCTTTGGCTTCCCCTAACATACTCAACCATTCTGATCACCTTTTTTTAAAATCTCTTGCGTAATTTTGAATGGCAATTATGTAATTGTGAATTTTGTTGCAAGAGATTAGCTCTGCAATCAAATCTTGAATCTTGCTTATTAATAAATATTGTTGTCTACCTGTTCAACACAAATACAAAAACCGCGCCTACAGGCCAATTTATACTCAAACCATTTGAACTAAAGATTTTTCATAATTCAAAACTAAGAACTTCTCGCCTTTCCTGACTACTGTATGCCCCTCTTGTTCTAAACGTTGCTTCTGAGCCTCGACGCCGCCAGGATATTTCTCATTCAAAACTCCGCAAGCCTTCAAAGTGCGCCAGTAAGGCGTAATATCCTTCTCGCCACTTTGTGCACGCTCCTCCGCGGCGTGAGCAGCAACCCACGCAAATATGCCCGTTGTCAACGGGCAACCAATGGTGGCTCCGTGCTTTCTCGCAAGCGCCGCCCGAATCTCATTAATCGTTACAAGCTTCCCCAAAGGCACTTTCCTCATTAGTTCATCCACTTCAATTGGCGCGGGAATAACCACCGTGCCTGTGCCCCAGCGTTTGCTCATTTTTTCAGTGATTTCCTCAACTTTAGGGAGCCCCTTGCTGTCGTTCAGCTTTTCTATCCATGATTTTTTCTTTTTTGCTGCCAAAATCTCACGCCAGAAACCTAATTAGCAGTAGCGGTGTAATCAAGCTTTCCCTTAAGCACGATGTGCATCTGGATTTCGTGAATTGATCAAGTCAAGCTTTTGCTGGCGTGTCATTTTCTTTATTTCTCTTTCGCGTTTCATGGCCTCTGCCCGTGAGTCAAAAAGTTCAACGTAAGCAAGCCGTTCAGGCTTGTGCATCCTCGTATATCGAGCACCTTTTCCCCTTGCATGAAGCTCCATTCGCATATCTATGTTTTTGGTGTATCCCGTGTAGAAGCTGCCGTCCTTGCATAAAAGTATGTAAACGTAAAACGGCATGTGCACCCTTTTCCTAAGCGGCTATATTTGCGAGTAATCAAATATGAGACCGCGGCTCAACGCGCGGCGCATATAAGCCTGCGGGTCAATCTCGTAAACTTCCGCTCCATCCACGTCGATGATGTAAATTTCTTGTATGCGCGCGTTGCAGATTTCTTCCTCTGTAACTGGAGGATTCTGGTAATACATGTCACAGAGCTTTTTTACCGCAGCTATTTCCTCCGCCGTTCTGTTTCTAGGCGGCTTAGCTAATGCCCGTGGAAACGGTAAAATATAATGCGGCGGCATGCCC
>JBNARN010000037.1:0-13089 GCA_049718365.1 Candidatus Bathyarchaeales archaeon | reverse complement strand
TGAAGGATTATAGCCGTAAGCGCCTTGATTTTCCTCTTTGAAAATTTCAGGACGTCCATCTGAAGCTCTCGTGTCTATGAATGTTCCGCTTAATCTTGTACCAAAACTGAGGACATATTCATTTTTGGCAGTGCTCCATGGAGAACGCGTTATGGACGTTGCATTCATGAGGCTTATTGCCTCCTGCATTCTCTCCATGTCCAGCTGGTTCATCTGGTAGCTCCAGAGGACCACGTTGCCGACTATGACGACTATGAGGACTAGGCTTAGCATGACGACTATGACGGTGCTTATGCCGCGTTTTCCGCATTTAAACTGTTTAAGGCGCCTTGTAATAGCCTGCAATATGCGTCCCCCTAGTCGTTACTATGTCTATGTAGCAGGTTTCTCCCGATTTCCATGTGCAATTAATGTTTAGCCAGCCATGCTGGTTTAGCTCTAAACGGAAAGGCGAGTTGAATGGTTTTCCGACGTGGTTTACGTAAACTGCGGCAACTTGTATGGCGGTTTTGCCCACGTTACGCACGTAAACATCCACGGTGCCTGTGGCACTGTTAAACCAGACGTCTTCGACTACTGCGCGTTCGCCCATGGTTTCCCTAAGATTGGTGGTTATCACAAACGTGGCGGAAGTAGCAATCGCCATGACCGCTACTGCCACGACGGTAAGCAAGAGGTGACTGAGAACTGGCGTTATAGCCCGCTTGTCCCTCAGAAACCGCTTGATCCACTTTGCCATGTCGCCGACACCTCACAAGAAGAATTTCAGGGCTATGTAGCCCAGCAGCATCATAATTAGGCTGTGCTTTAAGCCAGCACTTATTGAGCCTTCACCCATTTTGCCCGCCACGAGACCGCCGAAAAAGCCCTGAATTATCGCTAAATGTAGGAAAATTCGCTGTAAATTCATAAGCGAGATTGTTGACATGGAAAACAGGGCTGCACCTTCGATGTTTGTGAAAAAGGTTTTGAAAAGAATCACTATCGTGAACAAGAACACGAAGAGCGCCACATAGATTATGGCTATGTATGGTCTTGTCTGCGTTCTGCGTTCTTTCTCCAGCAGAAGAGTAGTCTGTATAAACTTGCCCATGGGCTCGAAAACTTTCTCCACCTGCCCCCCTGAACGATTTGCCTCAATTATTAAAGGCACTGTTCTCTGTGTCAGCACAGTTCCCACTCGCCGCCCAAAAGCTAAAAGCGCTTCCTCGAAACTGGCGCCCCAAGAAATCTGCGCAGTCATCTTTTTCAGCTCAGAGGTTAGTGGGCCGTAGTCTCTTTTTGCTGCTTCTTCTAAGGCGCTATGAAATGTCATGCCTGTCTCCTGAGCTTGAACTATGCTTCGGAATAGGTCGGGTAAACGCTCGTCAACTGCCTTTCGCCATCTGTAATCAATGTAATTCAAGAGCGCCACAGGAGAAACAACGATGAGAAAACCGAAAAACACAAAATCATCCAACGCTGCGGTAACGCCAACGGCGAAGTAGCCAGCAAGCACTACCGTAGCGGCTATCAGAACGGAAACGGCAATTACGAGTTTCTTTAGTTTACGCTCTATCTTTGGCATTTTTCTCTACCATTTCGGCGAAGTTGAATCCAAGATTAGGAGGAATACCGCGGCGCAAACTGGAATCACCAGATAAGTTAAAAGGCTCAGTAGCAAGTCAGGGCTGAGTGCGCCTAAACTGCCGCCCATAACCGACATAACCGACACCATTATGACCAGTAGCAACGGGCCAGTCAAGAGTAAGGCGACATAGATCTCCGACAAAATTGATAAGTTGTCGGAGTATTTTTTAAGGCTCAGCTTTTTCAGTTTCATCGCTACTTTGAATTTCCCCCTCAGAAACGCGCCCAAGTTGCCGCCTGTGCGTATCATAGATATCATTCCCTCTAGGATGCTCCGCAATTTTTCAGAAGGCGTGCGCTTTGAAGCCCTTTCCAAGGCGGATATTACGTCCAAACCGAACAGGTTGATGTTTTTTGCAACTTCCTTGGCTTCCGCAGAAACAGCTAAGGGCACATCCAAGTTTGAGAGTGAATAAAAAATTTTTTCAGGAGAAACACCTGCGCTCGCCAAAATAGCCATGTAACCAGTCGCAAAGGGCAGTTCATCCTCCAATTCTCGTTTATGTTTATCCGCATGATAAACTGGGTACAGGTAAAAACCAATAACTGAGCAAACCCATGCAAATAAGCCTCCTCCTAAACCGAATAAAAGCGCTGAGCTGACAGGCACGGCGAAAATGGAAGACAACAATATAGGTAATACTGCAGCTGTTGCTAAAGCCGTCAGCAGCGACGCCAGAATTGTTAAGCTTACATACGCTTTGAAATTAATTTTCAAGCCTGCCTTCTGCAGTGTTTGGTCTAAATCCTTGAATAAAGGCATAAAAAGCACAGTTTTGTCGCCCATTAACTGGTAAGCCATAGATAACGGCTTTTCCAGAACACCTTTAGGCTCTCTCAAGAGCGACTTCTGCGCTTGTTTTTGGGCATCCCGCGCTCTGCGCTCTGATAGGCGTTCCTTGGCAGCCGCGAGTTTCTCCGCGAACTTTTTTCTCATTTGAATCCCACCCTCGCCTTTTGGAAGACACGGTTCGGGTTAGCATAGTACTCTCTGATCACTTTGGCTACGTCACTGTGGTGTCGGATTCCTTCCTTTACCATCCACTCCAGAACGGTTTTCCTGGCTTTGAATTCGCGTTGTATATCTTCCTCGGTTAGACCCAGTTTTTTCATGTGCTTTTCTAAGAGGACGCTGTCGCCTGAAGAAGTGAACTTGTCAAACTGAGGATTCCAGCGGAACACCTCTTCAGTTTGAATCTCGTCTGTTTCGGCATCGATGCCCTTCAATTCAGATGCAACGCTCACGCGTCTTGCAGGTTTCCCTTTAACTTCAGTTCTTTCCATAACTAAAATGACGTTGGTCATTGCAATAAGCGGTTTAGGAATATTCATCGGCTCAGATGCCAACCGCTTTATCACGGATTCAACGGACTCCGCGTGAATGGTGGACATGCCCAGATGTCCTGTGGCCATGGCTTGGAACAAAGTGTAGGCTTCTTCGCCTCGCACCTCGCCGACAATAATGTAGTCAGGCCTTTGCCTCACCGCTGCCTTCAGCAAGTCGAAAAGTGTGATGTCGCCGCCTTGTTTCTCAGCGCCTTTGAAGCTGGCGCGCACCACTGACGGAATCCAGTTTTCATGTGGAAGATTAAGCTCCTGTGTGTCTTCGACACTTACGATTTTCATTTCGGGCTTTATGAACATGGATAGGCAATTAAGCAGCGTGGTCTTGCCGCTGGCTACGCCGCCTGCCACCAAGACTGACGCGCGGTTCTCTATGATGAACCACAAGTAGGCAGCCATCTCCGCGGAAAGCGTGTTGAAGGCTATGAGGTCTGAGATTGTCAGCGGGTCCGCTTTGAAGCGCCTTATAGTGAAGGTTGAGCCTCTTCGGGTGACTTCGCTGCCGTAAGTGAGCTGTATGCGGCTTCCTTCTGGAAGTGTTGCGTCAAGAATTGGCGTTGCCAAGGAGATGCTTTTTCCAGCTAAGTAAGCCAAGCGCACTATGAAGGCATCCAGCTCAGCAACGTTTGTGAACATTACATTTGTAGGTAAGGACTCGTAGAAGCGATGCCAAACGTAGAGCGGAATGTTTACGCCGTCTGCAGAGATATCCTCGATTAAGGGATCCTTCATTAGCGGGTCGATTTTTCCGTAGCCTATGAAATCTCTTATTATGTAATAGGTGAGTTTGTCAACTGCCTCTGCGGGGATTTTCATGCGGTACTTTTTTATAATCTGGTTGATTTTTTGTCTCAGGTAGTTTTCTGCTTTTTCTTTGTTTTCAATTTCTTTCAAGTTTACGTCTATTTCATCCATCAACAGAGCCTTTATTTCCCGGAGATGTTTTTCCTCGGCTGGTTGCAGAGTAGGTTCGATAACTTCGTAGCGTAACTTCTGGGTTTCTTTTTCTCGGACTATTGCGGCGTACACATATGGTTCTTGGAGGGCATAGACTTCTTGGAAAACTGCAGGTTTTGCAGGTGCCCCACTGATTACTGCTGGCGCTGGTTGCTGGTCTAGAGTATCTGCTATTTTGGGGTCTTGTTTTTTCTTCGTGGGTTTGCCCTCCATGGGTAGGGTGTCGGCTGGTTCTCAGAAGTTATGGTGTGTCGTAAGTATTAATAAGCTGTATGTATTGCTAATATGAACTACAATTCGCATAAGCCATAGACAGAAAAACACGCCCTCGGCAGCCTTGTGGTTAAGCGCTTAGAAGTTGAGTTAAAGTTGGCACAGGCACGTAAAGCCTGACATAAACCGCAACCACCAAGACTGCAACAGTTATCGCCAACAAAGCAAAATCCCCCTTACGGAACCTTAGCGAGTAAAGGTTTGTGCGCTTTTTTGCGGCGCCCCAAGCACGGGACTCCATAGCCTCAGCCAACTCGAGGCTTCGCCGGATAGCGCTGACTATCAGTGGAATGAGTATTGGAATGTAGTTTCTAATCCTCTTCATGAAGCTGCCTTTCTCCAACTCTAATCCTCTAGCTTTCTGGGCGTCCATTATGTTATGAGCTTCTTCGGCCAAAACAGGCACGAAGCGCACTGCGGTTGTGAAGGCAAAGGCAAACTCGTAAGGCACGCGGCTCTGTTCTAATGCTAAACCCAGATGGTCAGGAGAGGTTGTCAAAAAGAAAACTGAGAAAGCTTCTACGAGCACTATGAAGCGCAGGGTCAAGGCTGCAGCATTTTCCACATTAGCCGTTGTCAGCATGTAACCTGAAGTGAAAAAGCTGGTCGCTATGTTTATTAAAAATATAAATGCTGCTAGAAAAGCGGCGCCACGGAGCGAGCGCAACCATTCTCTCGGGACACCTGCCAACAGAACAAAGGGTATCTGCATCAAGAATAGGGCGGATAATGGAATAATTTCGCTGAAGAGAATCGCTGCCACGAACACCGAGCAGACATATATGAATTTCATTCTCGGGTCTAAATTATGGATTGGCGAGTAGACCTTGCGAAATTTTAAGCCGTCAAAGATGCTCATTTTTCACCGCCCTTTTTCTCCAGCTTTTAAGCAATATCTCCTTCGCTTCGTATAGGTCTATGACATCTTTCGGGAACCCATACGGTGCCAGTTTCATGAAAATTTGAGTTATCTGCGGCAGAACAACAAATGACTGAGCTAAAACCTCCGGGTCAGTAAGTATTGCTCTGCCTTCGCCATCAGCGATTATTTGCCCCTCTTTCATCAATACTACTCTTGGATTACACTCAGCCACAAATTCCACGTCATGGGTAACTATAACAACTGTTTTTCCCTGCGTCTGCATTTGAATAATAAACTGGCGTAGTTTCTCCTTTTGCTGGTAATCCTGCCCTATCGTTGGCTCGTCCAACACCAGCATTTTAGGATCCCAAGCTAGGACAGAAGCCAAAGCAACTCTTTTTCGCTCGCCACCGCTAAGCAGAAACGGCGAAGTTTTCCGATACTGCTCTAGCCCAAGCAAGTTTAAAGCCCAACTGATGCGTTTTTCTATAACGTCAGCTTCGAATCCAAAGTTTTTCAATGCAAACGCTATCTCTTCTTCAACGGTTTCGCTGAAAAGCTGATGGTCAGGATTTTGAAAAACAAAGCCAACGTTTCTGGCGAGGGCGGCAACGCTGGTTTTTGTGGTTTCCACACCATCCACCCGCACCACTCCGCTGGTCGGCTTTAGCAAGCCATTGAAATGTTTGATTAGAGTTGTTTTTCCCGCGCCGTTCTGTCCCATTATGGCTACAAAATCGCCGTCCCGTATGACCAGCGAGACTCCCTTGAGGGCTTCAACACCGTTAGGGTAGACAAAGTGAACATTTTCAGCTTCAATCATGAAGTTTTAAAGCCTCCAATAGCAGTGTTGAGAGTTCCTCCGAAGACAACGGCGTCATTTTGCTTAGTTTCATGCCTTCTTTTTTGAGCAGCTGATAAAGAAGTGTAGCTTTCGGTATGCCCACGCCTATTAGGCGTGTTTCTTCAGTGCTTAGGATTTCCCGTGGATTGCCGTCGAAGCATACTTTACCTTCGTTCATGATTATTATGTGATCGGCGTATTTGGCCGTTAAATCCAGCCTGTGCTCCACAAGCACCACGGTTATTCCGAGGTTCTTGTTAAGTTCCCGTATAACTTCGAATATTTTCTCTGCGCTTAACGGGTCAAGGAAAGAGGTTGGCTCATCTAAAACTATTATTTCAGGTTTCATGGCGAGCACAGCGGCGATTGCAACGCGCTGCTGCTGACCTCCTGAAACTTCATGCGGCGACCTTTCGCGCAGGTCATAAATTCCCGTTTGCGACAGCGCCCAATCTACTCTTTTACGTATTTCTTCTCTGGGGATACCTAAATTTTCCAGCCCGAAAGCTACATCTTTTTCTATGGATAAGGCGAAAAGCTGATTTTCGGGGTTTTGAAAAACCATGCCCACGCTTTTTGCCATCTCATGCGTGTGATGTTTTGTAGGGTCCATTCCTGCTACGGCGATTTCGCCTTTTAATTCGCCTTGGTAAAAATGCGGGATGAGCCCGTTGAAACAGCGGCACAGCGTCGTCTTTCCACATCCGCTCGGTCCCGTGATTAGAACAAATTCGCCCTTCTCCACCTTTATTGTCACATCGCTGATTGAGGGCTTTGCTGCGCCAGGGTAAATGTATGTGAGGTTTTTCGTTTCTATTATGGACATTGTTGCTGTGCCCGCCTATGTTACGCGCTTTTCCACATTTAAGAGTAGCTACTCATTAATGATTAGTGTCGACAAGCTTTTCTTTCACCAACCGCAAGCAGCGCTTAAGCCCTTTTTCTATTGCGCCTACCCCATTAACACCTGCGGCTGTAGCGTGCCCCCCACCCATCCCCTGAAGATATTCGCCTAAGGGTTTAGCAATGTCCCTTCCCAAGTGAATGCCAGTTGCTTGATGAAATTCACTGGTGCAACGTAGGCTAATCTCAATTTTCTCGTTTTTTTGCCCTGCCACTGCCGCTAAATGTGCACCCAAGTCAACTAATGCTCTTGCAGCTGAAGCTTGATATGCGCTGACATGGGAAAGAGCAACTATCCAGCTGTCGATTTTAACAAGTTTGGCTCTGCGGCACGCCTTTATTCTTGCGACGCGCTCAGAAAAGTCCATGGGCAGGGCAAGTGCGGCTAGCTCTTCTTGCGGGTTCACGCCTACATCGCTAAGTGCAGCTATAGTTTTGAAGGTTGAAGAGTTAGCTAAAACAAAGTGGCGCGTATCAAAAGTTATTCCGAGAAAGAGGGCTTTCGCCTCATTCAAGTCTGGTTTAATGTCGAGTTGCCGGTAAAACTCGTATATTATCTCGCATGTAGAAGACGCTTTCTCGTCTGTTATGCAGAGCCTAGCCATGCGCTCCGTTTCAGGGTGCGCCGCGTGATGGTCAATTACTATTATAGGCGCCTTGGTTTTTGCCACTTTTTCAGACAACGAATCCAACTGCTGAATCGTATTAGTGTCCAATAACACTATGGCGTCAGCTTTCTCCACGTTTGGATTCAAATTCACAGTTATAGGCAACCGCTTCAAAATGTGCTTGGAAAGTCTGCTTATTCCCTGTCCCGCGCCAATCTCCGCAGCAATGTTCGGCTTGACCTTTGCTAGTAAGCCCTGCAGTGCATAGGCTGAGCATATGGCGTCCGGGTCTGCGTTGTGATGGCATAACAGAAGAATAAATTTGGCATTCGCTTCGTCTAGAATGGCTAATATTTTTAGGATGGACATGCTAGTTTTCTCAGGTAATTTTCACTTGCCTTATGTGCCTCTTTAATTGCTTCTTTCACCAATTTTTCGGCGTCAAACTCTCTCATTTTAGGCGAAAGCTCCAATTCTATCTCAACCGTCACGCTCACAGGTTTTGTTCCTTCAACTTCGACGCTTATGTTTAATTTCTCCACCATTTTTGCGGAGACTTTGGAGAGAACGTATTTTCTGGCAGCGTTCTCAGCAGTAGAGCATAACGTTTCAATCTGTTCGGTGGTTAACTCGGGAAACCCCAGTTCGTCCACGTGTTCCACCTTAAAGGCTGTTAAGCTGAAGGCGAAACAGGGCTGAGGTCCTCTTGAAGTTTTGTCTGTGTCTCCTTAACTTGGCTACGTAATCTTTCTTCTTGGCGGGCGAGAACGGTGCTCCGCGTGTTCAGCAGCTCTTTACGTTCAATCAACTCTTCAGTTACCTTGGCTTTGTCAGCCTTTATCAAAATCGAGCCCGCAGCCTTGTAAATCACAGCATCGTCCGCAGTCTTTTGCAACTCAGCTAAGGTTTGCTCTACCTCATTTTTCTCCGCTTCTACCTGTTGCTTCTGCGCCAAAACGGTCTGCAAAGTCTGTTGTAACTGTTGCAGTCTCAGCAAGCGCTCTTGAACTTGAGGCGGTAACTTTGAAAGGTCATCACTCATCTCTTATACTTCCGTCTGCACAGAATAAGCACAGCCCTTAATTAAGCATTTTCCAGAAGAAAAGCCTAACCAGCTTTCCACGTTCATAATGGCATGTGAAAGTGACGAATTTAAATGCGCAAGGCTCGCATATTTGGCGGCTATTAGCCAATCAATGCAGAAAATAGTAGAGGGGGAGGCTCTGTCTGCTTTTGGTTAACAAATACAGAGGGAAACCTTCATGGCTGTCATGCCTGCGCTATTCATCAGCTGCAATAGAGCTTAATGAAATTTTAATAACTAGTTAGCCGTTGCTTTTTCTAAAAGTAAATAAATAAGCTACTAATAACATAGAGAAACTTGAACTCGGTGAATACAAGTGAAGAGAACTACCACTACAATCGTGCTGATGATTTTTTCATTTGCTGTTCTCGTGGCTTCTTTAAATACACAAAGGGTTTCGGCTCAAGAAGCCACCTACAGCATACAACAGATTGACCACCAAGTTGAAGTCTTATACTCTGGTCACATTATTATACGGGATAAAGTGCGATTAACTGGGCAATTAACAGGCGACTTCCTAATAGGCTTCCCATACAAATACGGCGCCTACGTCCTTAAAGGAGTAGCCTACGATGACAGCACTGTTTTCCCCCTAAGCCTCGGCGTGCAACTGGAAAACCGAAGCGGCTTCTACGGCGCAAAAATAAGTTTTCCACATGGCGCGCCTCAAGTTTTTACTGTAGCATTCATTCTCTCAAACAGCCTTGTCAGTCAAAATTATAACGAGTTCATCATAGATTTCCCCGCCTACCCCAGTCTCGTGAAGGATGCTGCCCGCTGCAATGTTACGCTTGTGCTCCCTGAAAATCCCGGAAATATAACAATAACAAAAGATGACGGCGTAGTTCAAACAGCAAACTTCGTTAAGGATGATTTGGCCACATTCACTTATTCACCAGCAACAGCAAATTTTTCCCTTAGCTCCAGCAGCATCCAAATAATCAATGTCAAGCAGCTAACCCGCCAAGTTGAGATAAACGCCATAGGCGGCATAACAGTCTCCGACAGATACCGCATCGTAAATAACTCCACAACCAGCATTAGCTCACTTAAAATAGGTTTACCGCCTGAGGCTTCAAGCATTGCGGTAAGCGACGAGTTCGGCAGAAGCTTAACAGCAAGAACTCAAACCAACGGCACTGACTTATCGTTTGCCACTGTCACCTTGGCTTCGCCTTTAAACAGCGGCGCATCAACGTTCCTATCAGTAGGTTACACTTTACCCCCAGCATCTTCTGAGCAAACAATTTTCACTTTGAACTTTGATCTTTTCCCCAGCCTCAATTGCTACATTGACAAGGTCACCGTTAACTTCGTTCTCCCCGAAGGGGCAAGGTTTCTAGAGCCACGGCACTCGGCAATAGAAGCTTCATCGGCTCTAATCAGAGAAACCTTTCAGGAAACACTGACAATAAACAGAGAAGGAGTCAGCATCATAGACCATGCAGTTCCCTCCGAAGACACCGTGCAAATCAAATACGATTACAATCCATTGTGGGCGTCTTTTCGGCCCACCGTGTGGATGTGGACTTTAGTGGCTATTGGCGCAGTGGTTTTCGCTTTGTGGCGAAGACCTAAAGCTGCAGCGCCGCTGAGAGTTGCAACACCAAAAGCTTCAGTAAGCCTCAGCCCAGATCAATTAAGAGCCTTCAACGATGCGTATGAAGAGAAAGGCAAGTTAACTTTGGAACTGAAGCTTCTTGAGGCAAGAGCCCAGAAAGGCAAGATTCCAAGGCGGCGATACAAGGTGCAGCGGAAAACGCTGGAAACCCGCATAGACACGTTAAACAAGAACATAGCTGAGTTAAAGGCTGTTTTTCGCAGTGCCGGCGGCGTTTACGCTGATCTAGTAAGGCAGCTGGATATTGCAGAAACAGAACTTGTTGAAATTGCAGCAAACTTGAGAACCGCTGAAGCGCGCCATAGCAGAGGAGAACTTCCATTGGAAGAGTATAAGAAGGCAGTTGCGGATTATCAGCGGCGGAAAGAAAAAGCAGAAGCCACAGTCAACGGAATTCTGTTGAGGTTACGTGAAGAACTCCGCTGAGCCACCTAAACACTTTTATTTTACTTGTAGCGTTTGAATCAGACTTATAAGAGGTATGTGAAATGGTAAAGATAGTAGTTGATAATGATAAATGCAACGGATGCGAAACATGCGCTAACACTTGCCCAGTCAGCGTCTACGAGATCAAAAACGGCAAATCCGTGCCAGTTAACGTCAGCGAATGCCTAGTCTGCCGCGCATGCGAAGCCCAATGCCCGCAAGGCGCAATACAAGTAATCGAGTAAGCTTAACGCCTTGCAACAGCCAAGCCGCTGAGGCATACGCGCATTTTCTTAACAAGGTTATTCCACAGTTTATTTTTCATTTTTCACGCTTCAGTTTTAAAGCAAAAGTCGCATCGAAGCCCTGTTGCTATTGATTTATACCCAGTTTTTTGAGTATTTCGCCATAAGCCTCTAACGCCATTTTTTCGCCTGTAACATTTTTTATAAGCATACGCCCGCCGTTAAATAAGCTGACTTCCAAGTTTCCGTAATCAAAAATTATCGCGAGCTGCGATTTCAGACGAACCTTAAACTGCTGGCGCACTTTCTCGTAAACTTCGTTAAGGTTCAGCTTTAACGGCTCTTTAGGATTAACGTTTACCGTGTCGCGACCGCAGAGCCAAACCAGTTTCGCATGCTGTGCCAGCGGCTCCAAGGCGCCTTGACAAGCTGGGCAGTTAGCGGCCTTTGAAGTTTCAACTGTGGTGAAATACATGTCATTGAAGTCGCATATCAGAAGCTTTCCCTTAAGAGGCGAGCCCATGCCTGTTAACACTTTTATAGCTTCCATGGCCTGCATAGTGCCGATTATCCCGGGTGTAGCGCCGAGAACGCCGCGTGTATCGCATGTTAACAAGTCCTTGTCCGACAAGTTCGGTAGCAAGCATTCTAGGCAGCCTGTTTCAGGAGGAGCAAAAACTGAGAGGTTCCCTTCTATGCCTATGGCTGCGCCGAAAACATATGGAATGCCCAATTTAATGCATGTGCGATTTAGTAAATAGCGAGTAAACATGTTGTCCAATCCGTCGACGACGAGATCCACGCCAGACAAGAGTTTTTCAACGTTACCGGGGTTCACGTTCTCCGAGATCGGTTCAATCTGCACGAGCGGATTAAGCTTGGTCAATCGTTTTGCGGCTACCTCAACCTTTGGATAATTAAGGTCATCTATACTGTATAGGATCTGGCGGTGAAGATTAGGCATCTCTACAGTGTCTTGGTCTATTAAACGTAGATGCCCCACGCCGGCAAGCGCCAAGTAAAGCGAGGAGGCCGTGCCTAATCCGCCTACGCCTACGACGGCGACTTTCGCCTTCGCAAGTTTGCGTTGGCCTTTCGCGCCTAGCTCTTTTAGGGTTACTTGGCGACTGTAAAATTCAGAAGCAAACGCCTTTTTATCTGCCACATCCATAAGTGTTCGCTTCCCTTTTTTCTGTCTGCATTAGAAAATACCTATTGAATCACTTGTTAATAACCTAAATGCTATTTCTCTCTGCATTGATTTGCGGTGTGCGCTAGCTACGCTTAGCAAAGTCCACCTTGCTTAAAATAGTAATTCTCTTCCTTTTTGGAGCCGAAGCTTCTCACGCCTTTCTGTTTCAACTGCTTTCTGAGTTCTTCGGCATACTCCGCTGTCAATTCGCCTCTTTTCTCCAAATACGCGATTATTGTTTCTGCTTGTTCTTCTGTATCACAACGCCGGATGAAATCGATAACTGTGGGATTATAATTGCGAAACTTGTCAAACGTAGATTTTTCAGCGGCATTTGAATCTGTTCTTACACCGCCTATTGCAACTTTGCTTTCGCCGCCTTCGAGTTCTTTTGCTAAATGTGGAAACATTTTTTTAAACGATTTTTTGTCAATCTCCAATGGTCTAACCTTCAAGAGCAAATGCCATGAACGTATATAGCAAAACAAACTTAAGTGCCTTTTTCAAAACAAAACAATAGAATACATAGATGGCTTGCACAGCGCCAGCTTATGCGGGAATAAATTTTTCCGCAGGGCTCTCTCTGAGCAATAGCTCCAACTCTTGGATATTAAGGCCTTTAAGTTCGTCTCCGAAAATCTCGCATTTCCTTTTACGCTTTGTCTCTTCCGCCTTCCTAACAACGATCTCCGCTTTCTGCTTACCTGCAGTTTCAGCGTATATGTGAAAGGATTCCTCTGGTTTGCCTTTTTTAGTTGCAGTGACCCATTCCGTTTTAGTGATTTTTACGCCCTTCTCTTTGAGAATACGTAGGATTTCATCAGGTAAATCATGATACACCGCTATGTCAATGTCGCTTTCTCTGCGGATTGTTCCACGCCAGACACTGCCGATTAAGAGAGGACAGTAATCCTTGAGTAGCTTCATTATCTTCAGGGCTTCAATGCGCATGCTAATTAACCGCTCTTTTCTGGATGGCCCCTCAAGCGCATCAGCTAACTTGTCAAGCGCCACGGCGACTTCAAGGTTGGATGGCAGAAAGTGGACGCCTAAAGTTTTTGCAGCTTTCACTTTAGCTTGTTTATACTCTTTTTCCGCTCC
>JBNARN010000036.1:0-13540 GCA_049718365.1 Candidatus Bathyarchaeales archaeon | reverse complement strand
GCATAGCGGGCTTTGGACCCGCCGACGAGAGTTCGAATCTCTCCCGGGCTACCAACGCTTAATTTGGAGACGTGGTCAAGTACTCGACAACCATCGTGTTTTTTGTTTTGATGTTATGATCGGTGGCGCAGTGTAATGCGGAGCCCCTATTATGCGGCTGCTATAGTCGGAGGGCATGTGGATTGCAAGGTAACGCTTTTTTACGTGCAAGCGCTAAAACCAGAAATTGAAAGTTACTAAACGGTTATTAGCCGCTTGGGCTTTTATTTAATATGGGTGCCGCCAGTTGAAAGCCTATATCGGTCTAACATGCAAGGCCGGAGGCTTCAATGAAGTATTAAAAAAGCTTCTGCACCAGCAGCTCATTGACCCGCGAGATATATTCCTACTTTTCGGCCCTGTGGATATTCTGATACGATTCGCCAACATCCAGAGCTTAGAGGAATTCATTGAGAAATATTTTAACCCAGTACGGCTGATTGGCGCCGAAGAAAACTTGATCACTAAAACATTGAGTTTCATTGTTGCAAAAGAAGGCCCATCAATTGCTGAGAGCCCATTTGCATTTGTATTCCTAAACGTCCAACCTAAGAACTTGGAGAGCGTGCATAGAACGCTACTCAGCTTCCCAGAAGTGATATCAGTCGATACGGTGTTTGGTCCTTACGATATAATATGCTCAGTCAAGGCAGTTGATCAAATGGATCTTCTGTGTACCGTAACAAGAATTCAAGAGGTTCCTGGCGTGGAAAACTCGGTGACTTCCATAGTTTCGCCAATACCGCTTTTCCCTGAATGGTAAGTCCACTAGGGCTTTATAGCGTTTAACCAGCTTCCCTTTTTATTTATGATTGAGAAGCATTGGTAATATCTGAAACGTTGAAAGGCGGCAACTGGAAAACATGCAAACAACGGCGAAGTCAAACCAAAATTCGCTTATGTAAAATGCTAGGAACTTGGTTAAATGTTGCAACCTAAAATAGTTTAAGAGTTAAATTGAAATGGAATTCCCGCACTGCTTGCAGACAACAACTTTATCAGCTAAATTTTTCAGCCTATAAGGCGTATAACGACCACAGTCACCGCATTTGGCAAAGCGTAACTCGTTAAGCGCCTTCTCCCGCATAACATCATGCAACGCCGTAAAGATGCTAATTCGCTGGTACTTATTAGAGTCCAAGGTAATTCCTTCGCCTCCAATAGTCTCAACGGTTAATAAAAGGGAACTTTCAAGCGGCAACATATTTTTAAAAACAGAATATAACATGCGCGAAACAACTGCTTTTATTCTCACTATATTAGGGAAAGAGCAAGGACGAGAAAAATGATGTGGTCAAGCTTATTTGCGTTAGGACTTTACGGGCTAATTCTCATAATGATAATTGTAGTTGTAGGCAGCATTATATGGGCAAAATACCACCGCTGAACAACGCGCATCGCCAACAGCTTGAAAACCAAACGTATTCTGCCAGCGGAAAACTCGCTCAATTTCGTTAAAGAGTAATAAAAATAGAAGAATTAGGCAGAAGCCAATTTGCTGGGACTCTGCCCATATGTAATCGGAATTTGCTTTTTTTATCTGCGCCTTTGGATTATCAGAAAAGCCACCACAGCCACGATGACAACGCCGACAACCGTGAAAGCGATAGTCACCCATGACAGGTCAACTGGAGTCTCGGTTCTCAAAAGCTCTGGCGTGCACATAGCAGTTCCGCCTGCGTTTACTGTAACTTGTTCTGTTACTGTCTCGTATCCACTTTTACTTATCTCGATAAGATAGTTGCCTGATGGAATATCCTTGAAAGTCACGTATCCTTGCAGGTTTGTAGTGCCGTTCAACGGGCTTGCGCCTTTCGGCTGTGATATCGAGATAACACTTGCTTCGCTTACCGGGTTTCCTTCGGTGTCTTTAACGAACACATCAAGAGTCCCTGTGCGAATAGTAGGCACCACCGTGACTTGGACGCTACTATTTCCCGTTGTATATCCAGTTTTAGAGGCATTTATAGAAATCGTGCATACGGTATCCTTTGTCACTTTAGGAGCATTAAACACGCAAACGTAGTATCCGTCTTTTTCATCGGACACCGCAGAAAAGTTTCCGCCTTTATCTGATGAAAGTTTAACTGTAGCACCAGGCGCTGGAGCGAGACCGCTATAGGTAACATATATTCGCAAGGTTGCTTGGGCACTGGAATTGACAGGATTTGGCTCAGCAGTAACAGAAATTGTTAAAGTATATTTGTCTATAAGACTGACGGTCATGGATGCTTGTGCAGAGGTATAACCTGACGATTGAGCAGTAATCGATGTTGAGCCTGCTGCATACATCGAACTGAATTTGGCTACAGCAAAAGTTTCGCCAAAAGGAATGACCACTTCTGGAGCAACATCTCCGACATCTGTTTTGGAAGAGAATAAACTGGCTTTGACAGCGCCAACTGGATCCTTAGCAGGGTTTCCAGATGAATCTTGCAGCTGAACTATAATTGCATTATAGGATTGGCCGTCCGCAGGCAAGCTGGAAGGAGCGCAGAACACAGCAAGTTTTGTCGGAACGTAGCCAACAGTGGTTATTGAAGCTTGACTGCTTGTATAGCCTGGTGCTGCGGCGGTTATGGTTGTTGTACCTGGACGATATGTCGAATAGAACTTCGCCATGGAATAGGTGACGCCGCCGTTTATGATCACTGAGGTATCCACTGTTCCTATATCAGTTTCAGACGAGGACAAACTTATTGATTGACTGGAAAGTGAGCAGGCTAATTTGCCTTCAGCATTTTGGAATTGCACAGCGATCATATTATAGGCAATACCGTCAGCAGGCACCTTTAATGGAGCAACATAAACTTTCAGTTTCACAGCCTCCGTGCTAACAGGTTCTGTTTTGATTGTTGCTTGCCCTGAAGTATAACCCGATGCAATCGCGGTAATGGTAGTTGATCCAATATTATTCGCAAAGAAGTTAGCTGTGGCATAGGTACTTCCAGCTTGTATGGTAACGCTTGATGCAACGGTGCCTACAGTAGTATTCGAAGATGACAAGGTCACAACAACATTACCTAGAGGAGCTCGGGCAGGCACGCCCGCAGAGTCTTGGAGCTGCACAACAATTGCTTCGTAACTTTGCCCGTTTGCTGGGAGAACAGGCGGCAAACCGTAGACTGCGAGTTTAGATGGTACAGGCCCAACGGTGGTGATGGATGCTTGCACAGTTGCAAATCCAGAGGCTGTAGCAGTTATCGTCGTCGTACCAGGCGTATAAGTTGAGTAGAATTTGGCTTTTGCGTAAGTTTCGCCTTTCTGTATGGTGATAGTTGAGTCAACGGAGCCAACGTCAGTCTGCGATGAGGATAAGGATATGGTGATGCTTTCAAGCGCCCTTGCCGGATTATTTTTTGAATCCTGAAGCTGCACAAAAATCGTTTCATAGGCTTTGTTGTCAGCAGGCACTTTTGTTGGCGCCACATAGATTTTCAGTTTTGCTGGTTCACTTGTTTGCGCATTTACATCAAAGTGAACTACGATCTGAGCAATAGCCAATATAATGATAAATAGCAATGTTGTACGGAATATTTTTTTGGACATTCTTAATCCCTTTTGAAGAAGTTTTTCGGTTACGAGCTTATATTAACATTATGAACCCACAATACAAATTAATTTTCAACCTTCAGTAAATGAAAATTCCAATAAACTTGTTTATTATCAGAGTCAACTGTGAAGATGGCACACTTGAAGTTTATAATAACGCATGCATTTTATTTATATGCACAAGATACAAAAAGAATGGCCCACCGCATATGGCGGTTATGACGACAACAGGCAATTCTGCCGGAGACACCACCACGCGCGCTATACCATCACAGATTATTAAAAAAGAGGCGCCCATAAGCACGGCAGCAGAAATGGGAATTCTATGATCGTGATCTATTAGTAGTCTAGATGTGTAGCTATCAATCTGACGAAGATTTGAGCCGCTAATAGAAAAAGCCACTGTAGTCACAATAGTAATTGAATTTAGTTTTACAAAATGTCTTCGCGTTTACTCGGAATAACCAGCAGAGACATATAAAATTTAGCTTTGCATAAGTTGATTTGCAAGCTTCAATGTTACTAAACCTTAATTTAATTAGAGTTTAAAAAATTTTATATTATTAAAACAACAACCATAGCCAGCATAAAGCTGAGACAGTTCGAAAAGTTGCCCTTAAAATTGTAAAGTGATCCAATGAGAATAGAAGATATAGAATTAAACAAGAAAAATGCACAACATAATGGCCCTAATGGTTTTCTTTACCCACAATATGGGCAAAACTGCATTTCAGATGTACCAAACGCAATATTAAACTTATTTAAAGTTGAAACACAAAAAGGCAAATCGCAACTCGAAGAACACATTGAAAAAAGCGGTTACGAGAGAATTAATAATGTGGTGCTCATAATTCTGGATGGATTTGGATTTAACCAATTTTCACGCTACCATCAAAAATACAGATTCTTTGCCAAAATTGCCGATGAAGGCAAAGTTTTTCCAATAACAAGCGTTTTCCCTTCACAAACAACAAACGCGTTAACAACACTGAACACAGGCTTATCTCCTCAAGAGCACTCCGTATTTGAGTACTTCATCTATCTAAAAGAAGCAGGAATGGTAGTGGATACATTATGGTTTGAACACATAGATTCTAATTATCGGATCAAACTGTTGGATAAAGGATTCCACGCAGAAATGCTATTTGATGGAAAAACAATTCACGAGACCTTAAGAGAAAATGGGATTAATGCATATGCGCATATTCCCGCGTCTAGCGCTTACAGCGTTTGTTCAAGCTTGATTTTTAAAGGAAGCAAAGTGGTGCCAGCAGTAAAAATTTCAGACACAATCGTTGGATTAAGAAAAAACTTGGAAAAGTGTGATGGCCCATCCTACTTTTTTGTGCATTTGGATACACTGGACACAATTGCGCATGTATATGGTCCGCATAGCTATGAATACGAAGCAGAATTATCCATGATTTCTTACTTGCTGAATAAAGAGCTAACAGAAAAGGTTAGTTCTAGAGTTGCGAAAGAGACGCTGATTTTGGTGACTGCCGATCATGGCGGCGTGGACGTTGATCCGAAAGAGACTATCTACCTAAACCATATACCTAAATTAATGGAGAATTTGCAGTGCGGCGGAAACGGAGAACGTATTTTACCTACAGGTAGCCCGCGGGATATTTTTCTTCATGTGCGAGAGGAAAAGCTTACAGAAACACGCAAATTGCTATCCAGAAAATTAGCGGAAAAAGCGCAGGTGATTGAAACGAAAGAGGCTATTAAGAACGGCTTGTTTGGAATTGGAGACGTAAGTGAGAAATTCCTTGAAAGAGCTGGAAATTTGTTGCTTCTTCCATATGGAAATGAAACTATATGGATTGAATGTTCTGAGGGTAGAAGAGCTAATTTTTTGGGATATCATGGTGGTTTAAGCGAAGAGGAAATGCTTGTTCCATTCGCAATAGCAAAATTAGGAAGTTTAAAATAAAACTCCATAACGCACCCATAAACGATAGACACACCCAGAGCCACAAAATTCGCCAGAATACTTTTTAGCCCAAATAACCAAAACATAAACCATGTCATCAACTAAGCGCATGATAATAGAGTGGCATGGAAACTACCGCTTAGAAGCGAAAAACGAAAAAGGCATAGCAGTAAAATTTGACGCCCCAAAACAATACGGCGGCGAAGAAACCGCACTCTCACCCATGGAAAACGTACTCGCAAGCCTAGCCGCATGCAGCAGCTTCCACGTCCTAACAATTCTCCGCAAAAAGAGACAAAAGGTAACAGGCTACGCGGTTGAGGCAACGGCGGAAAGAAGAGAAGATCCACCACCAAGAGTATTCACACGAATACACCTAAAATACATAGTAAAAGGCGAAAACATTATCCCACAAGCGGTGGAAGCAGCCATCAAGCTTTCAGAGGAAAAATATTGCTCCGTAGGCGGCATGCTGAAAAAGGCGGTTGAAATCACCTCTTCATTTGAGATAATAAATAAGGCATCATACAAATAATATCAACATCTTTGATAAAATAAATTGCAATGTAATATGTCAAGGTGGCGCTTGCGTTTATGTAGTTTAGCGTGCTGTCTCTTTAGACGGCATCAACGTTTTTTGGTGAAAGTAACTTTGTTATTTACTTTATCATAACCTACTAGAACCGAGGATCCGCGGTTGATGCTGCCTGATAGAATTTCTTTAGCAAGAGGAGTTTCTATTTCACTTTGTATTTGCCGCTTTAATTCCCTTGCGCCAAATTCTGGGACATATCCAATTTCCGCCAGCCTATTTATTACTTCATCGCTAAATTCCAATTCGATTCCTTGACCTCTGGCCGTACGTTTTACTCTTTCAAGCTGTAACTGAACTATCATCTTTATTTGTTCCTTAGTTAACGCGTGGAAAATAATGATTTCATCAATTCGATTCAAAAATTCAGGCTTAAAATGCTGTCGGAGTATCACCATTAAGTCCTTCTTAAGCGTCTCATATGACTTTGGATTCTCAGCGTTTAGATTTTCTTGAATAAGCCTAGAGCCAAGGTTGCTAGTTGCAATAATTATGGTGTTAGTAAAGTCAACAACCCTGCCCTTTCCATCCGTTAAACGACCATCATCAAAAACCTGCAGCAAAATATTATAGACATCAGGATGAGCCTTCTCTATTTCGTCCAGCAGAACTACTGAGTATGGTCGTCTCCGGATCATTTCAGTTAATTGACCACCTTCTTCATAACCGACATAACCCGGCGGCGCTCCTACTAAACGACTAATCGAATGCCGCTCAATATACTCGGACATGTCAATCCTTACAAGCGCATTTTCGTCCCCGAAAACAACCCATGCCAAAGCTTTAGCTAACTCAGTTTTGCCTACACCTGTAGGTCCTAGAAACAGAAATGTGGCAATTGGGCGCTTGCCTTCGGTAAGCCCAGCACGATTCCGCAAAATAGCGTCAGAAACAGCGGTTATTGCCTCCTCTTGACCAACAATACGTTCATGTAGTTTCTCTTTAAGCTTAAGAAGCTTCTCCTTTTCCTCCTGCGTAAGTTCAGTTACAGGAATTCCAGTAAGCTTAGCAACGACCTCGGCGATATGCTGACGTTTAACTTCGGCTGTGGTAACGCCGCGTTCTCGTCTCCATTTTTCCTCAATCTCGTAACGCTGATTTTCTAATTTTGAAATTTCTTTTTCTAATTTGTCGGCTTCCTCAAATTTTTTATGTGCCAATGCAAATTCGCGTTCACGCTTTAATGCACTTATCTTATCATCCAAAACTTTTACTTCTGATGGCCGAGAGTTGATGCTAATTCTGACCCGCGCGGCGGCCTGATCGATTAGATCGATGGCCTTGTCCGGCAGAAATCTGTTGGTTATATATCTATCGGACAATTCTGCGGCAGCAACAATCGCTTCGTCAGTAATCTTTACCTTATGATGCGCTTCATAACGATCACGAAGACCACGCAGTATCTCAATCGTTTGAGCTACAGTCGGTTCGGAAACAAAAACAGGTTGGAAACGCCTTTCAAGAGCAGCATCCTTCTCAATATACTTTTGATACTCATTCAACGTTGTCGCGCCAATCAAATGCAGCTCGCCACGCGCCAAATGGGGTTTAATCACTTGAGATACGTCTAACCCGCCTTCTTCACCTGTTCCTCCAGCCTTGATTATCGTATGCAACTCATCAACGAAAAGAATCAACTCATCTTTATGCACAATAACTTCATCAATTACTTGCTTAATTCTCTCCTCGAACTCACCACGGTACTTAGAACCAGCCACCAACGAGTTAATATTTAGCTCTACAACCCGCTTGCCTTGAAGGGCCTCTGGAACTTCACCATTAACTATCCTTTGCGCCAAACCTTCGACAATAGCGGTTTTACCTACACCAGGCTCGCCGATCAGCACGGGATTATTTTTCGTTCTGCGAGATAAAATCTCAATAGTAGTTTCTATTTCCTCAGCGCGACCAATAACGGGGTCCAGCTTTCCTTCACGTGCAAGCTTTGTCAAATCTCTTGAGTATTTATCAAGATTCGGGGTAGTGCTCTTGGCTTCAACACGACCGTCTTGGGCGCCTTTGCCTACAACTTTAAGAATCTGCTGTCGCACACTTTCAGGCGTCAAACCGTACTTGCGCAACAAGTCGCCAGCCATGCCATCTTCTTCTTCAATAAGGCCAACAAGCAGGTGCTCTGGACCTATATAGCTGTGCCCAAGATCTTGTGCAGCTTGAAATGCAAGCTCAAGCACGTTCTTTATTCTTGGCGAGATGTTAAGCTGCCTTAGTTTTTCTTCATCTAAGTCCTTCTGTCCTTTTGGAGCGTTACTTTCAATATAATTCTTAATTTCATCAGCACTTAACCTGAATTGATTGAAAATTTCCTTAATCACATCGCTGTTTGAAATGGAATAAAGCAAATGCTCTGTGTCGATCTCGTCGCGTTTAAATTTTAATGCGACTCGCGCGGAGTCTTGTATAAGCTCCTTTGCATGCTCAGACAAATACTGATCTATATCCACAGCTTCACGGTGACGGGGCAAAGGGTAACCTATCCTTGAAGAAAATTCCTCAAAACCCTCTGGGCCAGAAAAGAAATCATCAAAAATGCTGCCAAACATACGATTAAATGGTGAAAATGACCTATTATTTATTAACTGTAAATCATAATCACAGACATCTAAAACTTTCTTTTTACCATGTTCAATTATTGTGACTTGTTCAATGGCAGGTCTTCGCCTACAGATATCACATAATTTTGTCACCATAATCTAATCCCTACCCAAACAATAATTTGTATTAATTAAGCAATAAAATCATCTACCAATAATATAAATATGTGCTGAACGCTCAGATAGAGCAACTATACTGTGAAACCACCTAATTTTGAGGAAGCGCAAGCGAGAAGAATGCATAAACTATGTAAAGGATGAGAATTATAGATACAGGTGAGGGGCGCGGATGAGACGGCTGCTTGTTTTCTGCGTTACTCTCACAATAACATTATGCTTGCACTCTATTAGCACGTGCAATTTGCCCCCAGCTAATGGCTGCTATGGCCCACACATAACCGCAGAAATAAACGCAACCGAAGCATCCATAAACGAGAACATAACTATAACGGGAAAAATCTGTCCAGCAGAACCAAACGCAACCGTAAGAGTAACCTTCACCAGACCAGACTACACATGGATAGACCAATACGTTAAGGCTGACCCGGAGACAGGCGAATTCAAGGTTACGCAAACACTGGATATGGTTGGTTACTGGAATATATTCCCAATTTATGGCCACTTATGCGACCGATTATACGTGAATGTAACTGATCCCGCAGATCCACGTGCACCGTTGCCGACGCCCACGTTACCGCCGTATCGGCCTAATGTGTCGCTTGTAACAGCAACCGCCATCTCAATAAGCATCGGTGTAGTTGCGGTGACAACAGGAAGAAAAAACAAAACGCGAAATGTAAGCTCCCTAAGACTGCTTGTTCAAATCGGCATGATCTTCCTCATCTTCTTCGGCATGTTCATCGACCACCGCGTTATACCAGTGCCCGCAGAGCAAATTACACCACATGAATTCCTTGTTGTAACAAACGTTTTTGGCGTTTCAATGCCAGACGGATTCCCCGTGCCATTCTTCGGCTGCTACTATCCCTGCGGGAAAACGGTTACTTGCGCTCTCTGGGAACTTCAAACTTACCTATATCCATTCTGGGATACGGGCCGCGGATGGGGAGTGGAATACGTGTCTCATGGCATAATGAGGTTAGCCATTGTCATAGGTGCCTTATTTGTATTGTCACTTCTTCTCGGAAAATTCTTTTGCGGTTGGGTCTGCCCCTTTGGCTTATACATGGATCTGCTTTCTCGATTAAGGAAAGCATTGAGAATAGAGCATCGAAACTTTTCAGACCGCTTCAATGAGAAGTTCCATCAACTTGGCTATGTGATCCTAGCTCTAATCATAATTCTAAGCGTCATCTTTGGCTCACAAGCCATATTCGGAACTCAACTGGTGCCTGGAACAGAAAAAGGCGGCTTCATCTACACTTACTTTGCAGCGCCTTTCTGCCAAGTCTGCCCCATGAAGCCACTATGCGTAATGCTACAAGCTTCAGTGGGCCTTATGCGGCCAGAATGGCTCACTGAAAACACTACAGGCGAATTCTACCAACTAGGTATGTACTTGACATCAATAAATCTATTTGTGCTAGGCCTAGTGACGGTGGCAGCCTTCTTCTACAGACGCGTCTGGTGCAGGATATGCCCTCTAGGAGCATTAATCGCCTTATTCAGCCGTTTCTCACCATTCAAACGCTTTTCAGGCGTCCGATTAGAGAAGGTAGAAGAAAAATGCACCAAATGCGGCATCTGTAAACGTGTCTGCCCCACGCAGGTAACAGATGTTTATGAAAAGAAAAGCGGTGACGTGACTAGCTCTAACTGCATATTGTGCTTGCGATGCGTTGAAATGTGCCCCTATGAAGACACTTTGAAGACAAAATTTCTGGGAAAAACAGTGTTTAAATCACGTAATTGGCTAAAATAAACCATGACAGCGAGTTGAATTAAAATGAAAACCGCCGTATCGATATGCTTTGTCGCGCTGCTTCTATCAGCAGCAGTGATGGTGGGTTTAGCACGTTCAGCAATAACCCTACCAGTGATTCGCATATTACCCGATGGGAGCATTGACCCATCTAACGTGCCTATCCGGCGCAACGATGACATTTATACGTTTACCGATAACATCTACGCGCGACTTGTCTTGGACAGAGATAATCTGGTAATTGACGGCGCAGGCTTTACGCTTCATGGAAACTATAATGGCACGCGTACAGACTCGTGGGTTGTCGGTCAGGGACCTAACCAAACACCCGACGAAAACGCGATTCCATGGTCTATAGGGATAGATTTAGCAAACAAAAACAGACACAATCTAACTGTTAGAAATTTAAACATCAAGAATTTCTACATAGGCATATACGTTTGGACAACAAATAACACAATAACCAACTGCGCAGTTACAGACTGCATCGTAGGCATTCTACTCTCAGGAGATTCAAACAACATAACAAGAAATTACATTGCGCGCAACGAGCAAGGCGTATTCTTCGGCGTAAACCAGCCTGGAAAAGAACCCCTAAACATAATGCTCACACACAACAGCTTCATCGATAACATAGTGCACTTCAGCGGATGCTTCTGCGAAGAATACAACCCAAACGAGCCCGTGCACACATGGGACAACGGCAAAGAGGGCAATTACTGGAGCGACTACAACGGCACAGACGCAGACGGCGACGGCATAGGCGACACACCCTACATAATTGACCCACAGAATCAAGATCGCTATCCGCTGATGCGAGGTGTAGTTACGCCGCCAACCCCAGCATCGGGCATACCTATTGCAACAATAATTGCAGCTGCTGTAATAGCGGTAAGCACCGTTACTGCGATAGTTGTCTACAGAAGAAAAAGAATCCCTAATTGACAAGGGAAAATTGTGAAAGGAAGGCTTAGCAAGATGGTATTCCTAATTGAAATGGCAAATCCGTATGTCGAAGCATTTGCTATTGGGCTACTTTACGGCCTCGCATTTTGCACTTCCTCATGTATTCCATACGTCGCCAGCTACATCGCCGGTGTAGGTGCTGACTTCCGCAGAGGAGTAATTGTTACGTTAACCTATAATATAGGCCGAGTAGCTGCCTACGCCGTGATTGGAAGTTTAGCGGGCATTTTAAGCAGTATATTCCGATTTGTGGTGGATGAATCCGCAATCGCCACGTTTCAAAACTACGCTTTATACGTGCTAGCAGCAGTAACCATCGCTATCGGTGTAAACATAATTCTCAAAAGCAAAAGTGCATCACAAAACTGTGCTTTTGATGTTAATGCCGATTTGGCTAGGCAGCGTGAAAAAATTGATACCCATGCCTTCTTGCTTGGTTTCAGCCGAGGCTTAATCATATGTCCACCATTGGCGATGTTGCTTTTGTATGCTATACCCTTCGGCTCACCCTTTGACAGCAGCATACTGCCGGTTTTATTTGGCATAGGCACCACCATCTCGCCTATACTCTTACTTGGCGGCGTCACAGGCTGGCTTCTCAACAAAGCGCCATTATTTAGAAGAAAGATTTCTATGATAGGCGGTGCAACACTGATATTACTAGGAATAACCGCTTTAGTCAACACAATCACACACTAAACACCATACGGAAATAGCGTTTTCCAAAAGTACGGTGCAGCAAAAGCAGCGGACAAGGAGCTATTGCTTTATTATACGAAGCGCTTTTTCCGCGGTGGAAACGCAGAAAAGTAGATCGTCAATTGTGGCGAGAAAAGTAGCAAAGCTTCCCTCGGTTTTAACTTCGGTCAGCACAAGCTTGCCTCGTTTTACCGTCGTAATAGATAAGCCGCTGGGCACCTTAAAATTGTCTGGAGAAACCGCTTTAGCCACAGCGTCGGCAGTTCGCTCATCGCTATACTCAAGCGTTATCTGCGCTTCCAATATCTTCGCCTCTTAACTGCCGCCCCACAAGCTCATTCGCAGTGCGTATAAAGTTCTCCACTTGGTCTATGGGCACTTGAGCGCCTGCAGCCACATTGTGGCCCCCGCCTTTGCCACCGTACTTCTCAGAAGCCACCCGCATGACATCGCCGAGATTGACGCCTTTGCTGAGCGCCATCTCGGTTGTCCTAGCCGAAAACTTGGCAGCATTCTCCTTCTCAATATTTGCAAATGCAAGCAGCGGCTTTTCAGGGTTTTCAAGGCTGGAAACCAGTATAGACGAGATTGTGCCAATCATCTTCTCGTTTATGAATGACTCGCCATAGATAACGTATATGTGCTCGAACTCCCGCAGTCTATCAGGCTTCTCCATCACCCAGCCAAGATAAGTGGTAATATTCTTCTTGTAGCCCTCCAAAACCGCATTGGCTTCTTCAAGCGCTGCGCCCCTGTCACCCATGCAAATGGCTATGCCAAGGCTTGGCCTGTCCATGCGGCCTGTAGAGTTCAGCATCAAGGCGAATTCACGAGCGTCCCTAAGCGGCGTCCACGGCTCCTCACGATTTAAAACATAAACATTCCCGATTAGATTTGTGACTTCCGCGTGCAAGCCCCTTGAAATCAAGTAGTCCGCAAGCGCCGAGCAAAGCCGCTTCTTCTCGTCTTCTGTGAGATCGCGAAGCGCCCGCCACCGCTCGCCTTCTTTAGGCTTAATGTTCAAGCTTGCCAGAAAAGCCAAGCATTTGTCTTCTTCTCCGCTTAAACCTGGAATGAACGGGCTGGTCGAGGAAGCAAGCGCCTTATGAATTGGCCTGGTTTCTCTGCCGAAAAAAGTCAAGTCTTTCTCCACGGTAACCAACTTGGCGTTAACTGCATCTTCAACTATTAACTGATTCAAACCGCAGAGCTTTCGCTCCTCATTCTTATCTTGCAAGTCGCCGAGAGCACCCACAAGC
>JBNARN010000035.1:1049-13901 GCA_049718365.1 Candidatus Bathyarchaeales archaeon | reverse complement strand
TTTCTTAGCGTACGGCCTAAGCTCAAGCGAATCCACGTAATCCTTAAAGAAAACATTCAAGGCAGCTTTAACCCGCGGGTCATCAATACTTGTTTTGCATCCGACATCATTCAGCGCTTCGCAGACCCAAACGGCGTTCGTTACTTCTCTAAATTGCTCATAACGTATTACGCGGTACTTCTCATGTGCACGCTTGTAGGCTTCCAGAAACTTTTCATATTCTGTTTCCAGCCCAGCCTCTACTAGCGCTTTGTGCAGTGTCCGCCGTGACTCTTCCATGCTGTAGCCGCGGGCATTCACTAAAGTGCCTATATAATCGGTGACAACAGCCTTAACCTGCGCCACTTTCGCTTCTCTCCTCATGTTTTAGTTCAGCGTAACGTGTGTTTCTGCCATTTGCTTGACTGCGTTTGCAATTGCGGTGCTCCAAAGTTTTGCGGTGTCTCCTATGGCTTCTTCCACTTTCGGGTCAAACGGGATTCCGGTCAGAAATTTTAACCCGAGCTTTCCTGTTTCCTGCTCTATGGTTCGTGCCGCGTTCATTTTCATGTTTTCCACAATACCAATTATCGGAACCTTAAGATCCCGCAGCAAGCTTACCTGTTTCTTCACAGTTTCAAAAGCCAAAAGCGACGGGGTTGTAACTATAAGGAATTCTATGCGCTTCACAAACCTCACTAAATCCAGCACAGCGTCGCTTATGCCCGGCGGCATATCAATAATTAGAAAGTCCAGTTTGCCCCACTGCGTAACTGAAAGCATCTCGACAAGAGCGTTTGAGACGTCTTCACCGCGTAGCGGCGTTGCTTGGTCGCCGGAGTAGTAAACCAGCGTCATGTAGGCTAAGCCGTCAACTACGGGCGGCACAATACCCTTTTCCTCTTTCGGCTGCGCATCTCTGACACCTAAAATAAGATGCGTGGATGGGCTTGTGAAGTCCAAATCGAAAAGGCCTACCCTGTAGCCTCTGCGAGAAAGCGCCAGCGCAAGCGTAGTTGCCACGAGACTTTTGCCCACACCGCCTTTGCCGCTTGAAACCGCTATTATTCTGCGTATCTCTCTTAAGCGCTCGTTTATCATGCCTGCCCTTGGATCAATCAAGCTCAGCGCACTCCCTTTATGTTTTCAAGCCAAACTCCGCGGCCTTCGGTGATCTCAAAATCTGGGCTTCCACACTTTGGACATTTAATGTAGGAGTGCGCGACTTCAGGGACAAAATGTATAGCTTCTGCTGTTGCTTCGTCCAGATTGTTTCTTCTGAAAATCCAGATGTTCCCACAAGCACGGCATCTGAGCGCTGTCTGCGCCTTGGTAATGTGGAACTCAGCGTTTTTGAAGCGGCTTGGCTTTAGCTGTGCCAGCGCGAAGCGCAGTATATCCTCTTCCACCTGCTGCAGTTCACCCACTTTGATGGTTACCTCTTTCACTTCGCGCAATTTTTCTTTTTCAGCAATTTTCTCCGCAGCCATAATTACTGCTTCAGCTAAAGCCCACTCATGCATAGGACAGCCTAAGGGATTGGCAGTTTAAAAAAATATTGCACGTGCAAATCAGTTTTCCTTGTTTGGTTTACCACTTTAATTACCACCGGCCACCGTGCAGTGTTGCGTTGCAGCCATCAGCTCAATGACTAAAAAATGCACCTTGTTCTACTGATTACAAGCAGTAAAATAGTCCCCCTCTATTGTTTTCTGCATTGTTTGGCTGATAGGCGGCTAATAGGCTTCAGTGTTGGCGGCGAAACCTACCCTCTATAGGTTTCTGCAATGAATTTCTAATAGCCGCCAAATATGAAAGTGCGGTTTTTCTGCAGCTGTGTTAAGCTATAAAGGTTTTAACTGAACTAAACTATGTAGAATGCGTTGCTTTTTTTGCCATTTTGCTTTTTCAGCCAATTTTCGCTCATTAAGCACCATTTTGATTCATTGCCTTCAATGCGCAGCACCAGTATCAAGTCGTAATTGTCAAGCTTTGCATATTCAACTAGCATGTTGTAGGTATCTTTGCTTATTTCAATTTCAAGGTCTTGAGTTTGCCCATCAGCTGCTCTTCGCGCATGAAAAATCGCTTTAAGAACATCAACGCCTTCTTGCAATTGTACGTTCACTCGGTTAACAAAGTAAATTGTGTCGCCATAGCTAAGGATGACATTACGTGCATTTTCAGATTTAACTTCGCTGTGCTCTCCCACTTGCAGTCAACTTCCATTGTTAAACTGCAAGAAAGGGTAGCAATTAAACGCTTTTCCATTTACTGTAATATTCCCTATTGCGACTGAACCGGCTACAGTAGGGCAAGCAGCGTTTTCAAGCATTATTACGCGCTGTATTGACGAACTGTCCTACATCTAGAACAAGGACTACTTGGCCGTCGCCTAGGATTGTGGCGCCGCTGATTCCTTTAATTCCCTTTAAGGTTTCGCTGAGAGGCTTCACCAGAATGTCCTGTTGGCTTATAACTGAATCTACTATTAAGCCAAGTTTTGTCTTTTCATCGCCCAAATGCGTTATTAAAAGTTCAAATTCTTCCTCGTTAGGGCCATCATATCCAAGTAGCTTATGCAAGTGAACCACTGGAATCACTTTGCCTCTGACGACTATAGCGTCTGTTTTTCCAAGCAGCTTTATGTCGCTTCTCTTTGCCCGAATAATCTCTGAAACTTGGCTTGTGGGAATGGTAAACGTCTGCCCAGAATCCCTCACAAGTATAGCCTTAATAATAGCTAACGTCAGCGGCACTTTCAAGGTAATTTTCGTTCCTTTGCCTACGCGTGTTTCAAATTGGACAGTGCCTCCGAGAGCAGCGATTTTTGTTTTCACGACATCCATTCCGACTCCTCTGCCGCTTGTTTCGGTGACCTCTTTGCTTGTTGAGAAACCAGGCAGGAAAATCAGGCTGACTAGCTCGTTTCGGCTCATTTTCTCGGCTTCTTCCTTGCTTATGAAGCCTCGTTTAATAGCGACTTCTTTGATCTTTTCAGGATCAATTCCTGCACCGTCATCTTCGACTTCGATAATGACGTGCTCGCCGCTTCGCTGGGCTGAAAGCCGTATCTTTCCAACGGGATTCTTGTTTGCCTTCTTTCGCTCTTCAGGTGGTTCTATTCCATGGTCAACGCTGTTTCTCAGCAAATGGATAAGTGGCTCACCAATTTCATCTAGAACTGTGCGGTCGATTTCGATGTCTCTTCCTTCCATTACGAGGTCGATCAGCTTGTTCCTTTTAATCGAAAGATCCCGCACTAACCTGGGGAACCTGTCAAAAATTTGGCTCACAGGAACCATCCGCACTTGCATTACGAGATCATGGAGATCAGATGTGAGTCTGTCAATGTTCTCGGCGATGCGTTTTAGCTCTCCATTTCTGTTATCCGAGATTAATTGGAGCAACGCAATCTTGTTGATAACAAGTTCGCCAACCAAATTCATGATTTTGTCAAGCTGCTCAAATTTCACGCGGACAGTCTGAGTAGCCCGGACTTCAGCAAACAGTTTTGATGCTTCCGTTATCTGCTTGCTCTGTTCCTCAATGCGATTTTTTAATGAAAGCACATTATCTTTCATGGATGGGCTTTTAGTTTCCGTAGAAGGCGGTTCTATCTCTTCTGGCTCTTCAAGCAAAGACACTTGAGACGTCTCTTGAACTATTTTCTCTGAGGCTATACCTTGAGGCGTTATTTCTGTTTCCGCTTCTATTTTATTTTCAATTTTAACCGTGCTTGCCGGCGCTATTTTAACCTCTGGCTTGGTAGTGGTTTCCTCTTGCGCAGCGGGATCATAGTGAACGACATGCACGTCTTCTATTTCACAGACTTGGCGAATACATTTTTCGATTTCCTCAGCGCTGGATCTACTGATGATGGCAATTTTGAAGCCAGAATCAAGTTTGTCCTCTTTAAATGCTTCAAGTTCTTTTTGGTCAGGGTGCGACTTGATTATTTCCGCCATCTCGGAAATTTTGCTTAGCACTAAGATTGACCTGACGCTTTTGAAGGCGCAGTCTTTGCTAAACTTCAAATCTACGAAATAACAATGTTCGCCGCAGATTTCAGCGTTTACTATCGCTTCTTTTTCAGTTTCGGTAAGTTCTATGATTATAGGCTTTTTCTCTGCAGGCAAAACTTCCTTCTTGGCTTCTATGGGTGAAACCTCTTTCTTCATCTTTTTTACTTCTTCAAGCGCGGTTAGCTCGGTTGCTTCTTGAAGTTTCTGAAGTAAACTTGGAACTTTAATTTCTTCTTCATTCATATTCTGTATGTTTTCTAACCTGCAAGATAGAGCATCTGCACACTCAAGAAGCACTGTGATTAGATTACTTGTGGGTTTACGCCCTTTTCGCAAGTCGTCAAAGACATCCTCCATTGCATGCGTAAGCTCTTGGATATCTTTATAGCCCATCATGCCCGAGCAGCCTTTCAGGGTGTGCGCTGCCCTGAAAAGCATGTTAACAAGTTCCATGTTTTGCGGATCTTTTTCTAAACTTAATAATGATCTTGTAAGAGTATCAATATGTTCCCTTGCCTCTTCAATGAATACTTCTTTGTACTGGCTACAATCTGTCGGCACGAGACTTCCCACCTTGATTTTTTAGAGGTAGCGCTATTCTCATGGCTTGTCTGATTTTAATGCTGAACAACTAGCTCTTGTCCTCCTGTTAGCGTATTTAAACTAAATATGTCATCTTTCGCTACACCTAAAATGTAGCTTGACTTACAACCGACACTTGCTGAGGTCTTTTTATAAACTCGACAATTAACATCAACACATACAAACTTCGCACTTGTTTCGCCACTCAGCATTTCAGATTTACCAATCACGAGATATCCCCCGTCCCGTAATGCATTATAAAATTGCATGTGAACTTGCTGTTGGCTTTCTCTCGCAAAGAATATCATGACATTTCTACAAAGTATCAGGTCTAACCCATTATGCAAAGGTGGCTTCATTAAATCATGTTTTTCAAAATGAACCAGTTGCTTAAGGAAGTTTTTAACGCGATAGGTTGTGCCATCCTTTGAAAAGTATTCGCTGATCACGGAATCGTCAAGGCCGTTCAGCTGTTTTCTATTGTACTCGCCTTTCTGTGCCTTATTTAGTGCATCCTCATCGATGTCTGAGGCAAAAATTGTGACTTTATAATTTGGCAATTGATTACCTAGCACTTTGTGAACTAGAATTGCCAGGGAGTATGGTTCTTCACCTGTTGCGCAACCTGCGCTCCAAATAGTAACTTCCTTAGACTTGAAAAGACTTGGGAGAAGCTTCTTTTCAAGATAATCATAGACGTCGCTGTCTCTGAAAAATGTAGTGAAGTTAACTGTCAAGTCATTAAGGAGATTATTGCATTCCAATGGGTTTTTCTTTAGGTACCGTAGGTATCTGCTGTAAGTATAGGTGCCGGTTGCCCTTAAACGAATTGATAATCGCCTTTTTAGATATTCATCTCGATAGCAATTAAAGTCCAGTCCAACAACATCATGTAATGCTTTCTTCAGTTTTTGGTAAGCTATATCTTCAAGGTATGTTTTAACTTCAACAGACGCCATCGTTATTTTCCACCTGTTTGCTTACCTTATTTGCTTCATATTTCCTCACGTTCATACCTCGAAGTTCATCACAAACACGGGCATCCTGTCCTACTTTCCAAGAACCGCCGCCTAACAGCCATTTTCGTCCTTTTTTGATAAGCATCCTCTGAAGCTCATTGCTGGGGAAGGTTATGAGGAATCCTTCGGTTGAACTATTATATCGTTTAAAGCGGGCATCAAAAACTACAGCGACCTCTGAGCACAGCGCCTGCTTGATTAGAAGGCCGTCTATAATTGCGTCAAAAGAGTCGATGATTAATTGTGGCGGCGTTAAGACAAGCTTGGTTGATGTAAAATCAGCGATGGCGTTGAGAAAGGAAGTTAGCACGATAGAGCCCATTTCTTCTATTGCAGATCTTTGAATTTCCGGCGTGACTTCCATACCGTTAGTCATTAACTCAGCGATTTTGTTGCATTCTTTTTCCTCAAAAATTAGCATGACATCGCAGTCTGCAGTGCCCCTTAACTGCATGAAAATAGCCGCGACAATCGTGTCATGTTCCCCGTAAATTCCTGGAACGAGATGAGGTGATGTCACGTGCACTCTTGGTAGCTCAATTTTTATAGGCTCCTGAATAATCTGTGAGAGTGAAGTAGTCGCATGTCCCGCGCCTATATTGGCAATTTCAAGAAGTATCTCAAGATCAGTGAGCACGTCATCGGAATTCACGATTTTTGATGCAGTGACCAGACTATTCATTAGCGTTCACCTACTATCCAGAATTTCGCGCAGCATTGCGGTGCTCTTTGGTTTCAACCACCAGATTGTCAGCAAAAACCAATTCAACATTATTTTTTCTTTCAACTTTCTTGCTGGCAACTTCAGTGGACTTGCGTATCAGCAGCTCTTGTAGTTCAGGGCTTGGAAATATCATGAGTTGAGCAGGCGCGAAATAACAGTCTTTACGCTTGAAGCAGGTATCAAAAACTAAGGCTTCGCCAGTAGTTGAGGATAATTTTTTCACAAAATCGTTAATTATGGAATCGAAAGGAGCGCCTACTAATAGGGGTGGAGAAGAAACAAGGTTTATTCCTATGTAATCAGAAATTGCGGTAAGAAAGGATCCTATAAGAATATTGCCAAGTTCTTCGATTGCGGATAACTCGATAGAAGATGCTTGTTCCGTTTGAGAAAGACTCTTTGTCATAAGCGCCGTAATCTCTTTCAATTCAAGCATTTCAAAAATAAACAGGAAGTGGCACTCTACTTTTTCTACCAAGTGTATGTAAACTGCAGTTGCAGGCATATTTTGACCGTGATAAAACTTCGGCAACATGCCTTGAGGAATCGTGCCAACGCGCGGTATATCTATGCTCACTGGCTGCTTAAGAATCTCTGACAACGAGGCTGCAGCATGTTTTGCGCCGAGACTGCCGATTTCAAGGAGGACCCTTAAATTTTTATTTTCTGCTGCGGTGCTTGTTTTCTTCTGTCTTCTTAGTCTCATAGCTCTTTAATCACTCCGTTAGAACGGCGAATTGTCACAATTCCAGTTCTGATGCTAAATTCAATCCTACGGCCATATGAGCCGCCGACATCTTCGCCAACTAAGTTGATTTTGTTGTCGCTTAATGCGGCTTTGACTGCGGCGACATTCCTCATGCCGATGGTCTGGTCGGTGTTGCTTAAATTTGAAAGTATGTTGGCGCCGCCTGCTATTTTGGCGGAAAGTAATGTGTCTTTTCCGCTGATTTCTCGCACAGCGGCTGCTAAGGCGGGAACGGCAGTGTCGGCAAATTTGCATGGAACGGAGTTATGCGATTTGAGTAGGGCGGCTGGAAGCATGATGTGGGCTAATCCACCGCACCTGTTTATTGGGTCGTATAGGCAGAGGGCTACACATGACCCAACGCTGGTAACTAATTTGATTGGTCTATTTTCGACTTTCATTTCGGCCATTGCTACACGCACTTCTTGTATGGGTGAATGCAGTTGTATGCCTGCTAGCTGTTTTGTTGCAGGCGGTGCATGTGTGATTAGCTGTTCGGGTAGCCGTTGCAATTCTCTGATGCTGCTTAACGGCATTGTCGTGTCTAATCTTACTTCTGGCTGTTCTGCCACGTTAGTTGTCAAATGGTTGTTCCTCAGCAGTACTTGGCTAGTGCTTCCATTACTTTCTCGGGTTGGAATGGTTTTACAATGAAGTCCTTGGCGCCGGCTTTGAGTGCCTCAGTTATTAGCGCTTGCTGTCCGTAGGAGCTGACCATCACAATTTTTGCTGAGGGATGTGCAGTTACTATTTGTTTTAGGGCTTCGATGCCGTCTTTTGCTTTTGTTCCTGGTGGCATGACTATATCCATGAGAACTAGGTCGGGTTTTGTTTGTTGGAATTTTTGTATGGCTTCGTCGCCGTTTGAGGCTTCGGCTATTACTTTGTGTCCGGATTCTATGATTATTTTTGAGAGTACTGCTCTCATGAATTTTGCATCATCTACTACGAGGACGGTTCCCATATTGCTCTTGCCTCGCATGCACTCTTTTTTTAATTCGGAGTCAGAATATAAAAATATTGTGTATTAAGATACACTATTAGTTGTAATTAGCAACACCTAAAAACTGCCAACAACAAAAGACCAAAGACAAAAGAACACAGGCCAAAATGAAAGCCCGTTGCAGCAGTTTCCAAAAGGGCTTTCCACATCCAAAGGCGCCCATGCCGTTTAAAACCAATAAGGACTCAAAAGCAATATGGAAAAACGGGGCTTGTTCACAGAACTCCCAATAAGTATTTCCTTTTCATAAAGGTTATCTGGCTAATTTGAGACGGTAATATTTCGAATTTGGTAATATTTCCACATCTGAACTAACCTCTAAATAATATCGTAAGAAACAAGATTCGTCATCACGTGCCCAAAAATGAGCGCCACCATCGAAATAGAACAACTACAAAACGAAAGAGCGCGCCTAGAAGAAGAAGCGCAAGACCTAGATGAAGAACTAAAACAACTAGAAACCCGCTGGAAATTACTCAGCGAGAAAGTAGCAATCCAAGAACTAAAAAAGAAAAATGCCGCCAAAAAAGAAGCCATAAACCAACTACAGCACAAAATCCGCCTGCTAGAAACACAACTAGAAAAATTATCAACCACCAACATCTCAGCAGACGCCCCATCCATAGATGAAGACAATGAAAACCACGAAAGCACAATAGAGCCAACGTCTTTAGAAGACGCCATAACAGTAACCGCGCTTGACAACGAAGAAGACATAGGCGAGCACATCGAAACAGAATATGAAAAGAAAAAATATGGTTTCTTCTTTTAAAAACCACATAACCATCCATTAAAGCAGAAACTTGATGCATTTCGCTATATACCGAGGCCAGAGCGCATTAGCAAGTTTTAAAAATTAAAAAGTTGCTTATTTAATAATCCATGAAAAGAAAACTGAACCTCTGCACCGCGTTGCTCCTGTCTTTTCTCGTCATAAATGCAGTGGCTGCTGAGATTTCGGTAGGTGTGAAAAAGGGCGACTGGATGGAATATCATGCGGTTTTCACTGGTACGCCGCCTGCTGGTCACGAAGTAACTTGGGCAAGAACCGAGGTCACCGATGTCCAAGGAACAGTAATCAAGCTAAACATTACAACAAAATTTGCTGATGGAACACTAACAAATGAAACAGTAACGCTGAACCTTGCAACGGGCCAACTTGGAGACGAGTTTATAATCCCCGCAAACTTGAACGTTGGGGACTCTTTCTTCGACAAGTATCACGGAACGGTAACCATCACCAAAATTGAAGAAAGAACTTACGCAGGCGCTACACGCACAGTTATCTCAGCAATTGCAGCACAAAGCACGTATTATTGGGATAAAGCCACAGGCGTTCTCGTCGAAGGCATATCAGAATTCCCAGATTACACTATTCACTCAATGCTCGAAAAGACAAACATGTGGCAACCGCAAATCTTAGGCTTAGACCCAGTAGTTTTCTATGCACTACTGATTATAGTAGCCATTTTAATTCTGGCTGCTTTAGCGCTTTTTACACTGCGCCGAAAGAAGCGAGCCTAAACAGATAACTCTTCAGCCAAAGACGTTTCGGGATACGGAAAGACATGCGCTTTCTCTGGCTCAAAGCTTAACGTGATACCTGCACCGATGTCAAACCATTTCTCAATTAAAGACGGCCTGATAACAATCACGGAATCCTCGCTTTTCAGTTTAATCTCGTATCTCACAAATGTGCCTTCAAACGAGATTTTTTCCACGACACCCTTAAGCATGTTCTCACCGTGGTTTTTCTGCGCAACCATAAAAACTTCAGGTCTTACTGCAACAACTGCTCTCTCACCTTTCTTTAACCCCTCACCAAAAACTTTAACCCGTTCTCCACCACGCAGCTCTATCGCCAGCTTGCCATCGGCAACCTCTGCAACCGAACCCTCCAGAAAGTTTGATTCCCCAATGAAGTACGCAACAAAAAGGCTGTTCGGCTTCATATAAAGCTCCTGAGGAGTGCCAACCTGCACTATCTTGCCCTTCTTCATAACTGCAATTCTGTCCGAGATTGACATGGCTTCTGCTTGGTCATGAGTAACATGAACCGCAGTCAAATTCAGATCCTTCGCCATCCTGCGCATTTCATATCTTATTTCATTTCTCACTTTAGCATCCAACTGCCCGAGCGGCTCGTCCAGAAGCAGCGTTTTCGCGCCGGCTGCAAGTGCACGTGCAACGGCTATTCGCTGCATCATGCCGCCGCTTAACTCGTTTGGATAAGCGTTTAAACGTTCATGAAGCTTAACCAGCTCAAGCACCTCATGCCCTATCGTCCCCGCCGCCTTCAAATCAAAGTTCTTGACCCGAGGACCATAATTCACGTTCTCCCAAACAGTCATGTGAGGAAACAAGGCGAAGGTTTGAAAAACAAAGCCGATTTCTCTGTCTTCCGGCGGAACATTGTCCACGCGTTTGCCGCCGATGTAGATTTCGCCGCTGTCAGGCTCAATAAGCCCAGCGATCAAGCGCAGCAGAGTGGTTTTTCCGCAGCCGCTTGGGCCCAGCAACGAGAAATATTCTCTGTCATGAATTACGAGGTTAACATTATCCAAGGCCACGATGTTCCCGAATTTTTTGGTCAAATTTACAACGCGGACTTCAGGCATCTTTGAAGGCTCCCTTCGGGTTTATAATTTGACTTTGCAAGTTATAATTTTTCATGTCAATATCTCCCTTTTCCTCGAGTAACCAGCCTAAGCAATAGGAGAATTATGAAGGAAAACACTATCAGAATTCCGCAGCCCAATCCGACTACAGAGGGCGTAATGTTTGCGTTTAAAGCAGGATTCTGCAGGGCTCTTACCCAGTTGACTATGACTACCGGCGCAGTCTGCAAGTTTGTGACCACAGCCAAGGTTGCGCCTGTTTCGCTTACGCTTCTTGTGAAAACCATTATGGCTCCTGACAGGATTGAATACTTCGTTAACGGCAACATTATAGTTCTGAACACGTCAAAGGGTTTAGCGCCAAGCGTCTTTGCCGCATCTTCTATGTCTATGCTTATCCTTTCAAATGCCGCAGATATCGACCGCACAATATATGGATAAGTGATTGCGAGATGGGCAAAAATCAAAAGTATGAATTCTGGCATAAAAGCGAAGCTCTGCCAGAAGAATTTAAGAGAAACTCCTAAGGCGATGGATGGCACTATCAACGGCACGTTAATGAGTAGATCCAGCACAGTTGAAATGACGCCGCCAAATTTCTTTCTCGCAATCAGTATCGCCATGGGCAACCCAACCACAAAACCGATGATTGTAACAATTGCGCCCAAAAGATACGAAACGAGCAAGCCTTGCCAGTAATTTGCCCATAAGCCTGAACCTGAAATCGCCGCGGAGAAAGCGTCTGTGAACAGGGCTTGAAAGGCGGGTAAAGCGACAAAAAGCGATGGAAGCAAAACTATTGCCAGAAAAACCAGTAGCGTGACTGTATTCCTTGAAGCAGTGGCTTTTGAGTAGCTGAATTTTCTTTCTATGCTTGGCCAAACCCTGTTAAACGGCAATCTCAGCCTTGAGCCTAAAATACGGATCAACGCAAAAATCGAAAGAGACGTAACTATTAAGATTAGGCTAGCAAAGACTGTGGCGCCTTCGTATGTGGTTTGAGAAACTATGCCGGTTGAAAAGTCGTTTTTCATGTTCTGAAGAAAAACCGGGCCATTCTCGAATGCTCCAGCAACGATAAATGTTGCACCGGTTTCTGAAAGTGACCTCGCAAAGGAAAGAATAAACGCGGCTATCAGCGCCGGTTTGAGTATTGGGAAAGTCACTGTTCTCGCCGCTATAAATGGCGGTGCACCAAGCGTTCTGGATGCCTGCTCATACTCCCTCTTATAGTCAAGTAATGCGCCTACTAAAACGCGGACTACAATAGGATAAGAAAACGTGAAATGAAGTAGTGCAACAAGTAGCCAGCCTTTGGAAATTAGAGAGCCGCCGAAAAGCGCAGACAAGCCCTCAGGTCCATTCCAGAAAAGCAGCAGTGAATAGCCAAGCGCTGCGGTTGGCACAATAAACGGGATGTCTGCAAAGGTGTCGAGGACGTTAAGCCATTTTGACTTGCCGCGTGTAATTAGCCAAGCCATAGGCGCGCCTGCGACCACATCTAACGCGGAAACAAGCAATGCAATCGTAAATGAATTCGCTACCGCAATCAATGCCCGATGCATGAGTGCTGGTTGATCAAGAACTTCTTGGACGGTGTTCCATTTTGTGAAAATTCCAATTATCGGCGGCAGCAAGATTAACGCGAAGAAAACTGCTACTGCGGCAATGTACATGGCGTATTTTAGTGGCTTCTTAGCCGACATCACGTTTAGAACACTAATGATTTTGCGGCGATACAGCGTTTCTCCTCCAATTACTCCTGGTTGATATAATGGCTCTATACTGTGACGTCAGGGTTCTTTACTCCCCTCTCGAACCCAAACAATACTCTATTTAGCCATCCAGACTCTATATATAATTCATAAATATTTTGTGCAACACTATAGTAGAAAATACCAAAAAAGATAGCTGAAAGGCCTTCAGTTTTTGGTTAATGGCTTTTCAATCAGTTCAATAAGCGTTCCATCAGGGTCTTCTACAAACGCGATTAACGAGCCCGTGGCGCCAAGCCTGAACGGTTCATCCGTTATGGTTATGCCCGCTTTCCTCATAGCCTCAATCGTCTGCTGCATATCCTTAACTTCGAAGGCGATGTGATCAAACACGCGATGCTCATATTCAGCTTGGATAAACTTCTTTTGGTTGCGGTAC
>JBNARN010000035.1:0-1039 GCA_049718365.1 Candidatus Bathyarchaeales archaeon | reverse complement strand
TAGAAAAGCGATCTCGGCGTTGTTCTGCGGAATTTCTCGGCGGCTCACAAGCTTAAGCCCTAAAAAGCGAGTATAGAAATCTATGGACCTCTCCATGTTACTTGTCCTAATGCTTGTATGAACAAACATTGCTTTTTCCACCGTTTATGCAAGAGTTAAGCGCTTAGTATAAAGATATCTTGAATTAAAAAATGGGAAGTCAGTATTTAGCGGTTAGTTTTTCGTTGCTTCATCTAGCGCCTTATTGACAAGGGCATCTGCCTTCTGAATTTGAGGGTTAGACCGAGGCACACTAACAAAACTGATTTTTTCAAAGCAACGGCTTAATTCTTTGGCTTGGCTCCACAACTTCCTAAGCGCAGAATTTTTCACTGCGTATTCTCCTGTAAGCTGCTTAACTACCAGTTCACTGTCAAGATAGCAGACAACTTCTTCCGCGTGGGCAGCAGCTGCAAACTGTAGCGCCGCGATTAACGCTTCATACTCAGCCTGATTGTTAGTGCGGATGCCTATGTAGCGCGAGTTCGCAGTTAGGATTTGCCCGTTCTCCAGCATTGCAATAAACGCTGATGCGGCGGGTCCGGGATTTCCTCTTGCGCCACCGTCAGAAAAGAGCAGCAATTTTTTGTTTATGACCCTTTTTCCCCCAAGCCTTCATTATAGAGTGGCGGTCATTTTTTGCGCTGCCATTCTTCTTTTAACTTTGAAATGAAGCTTGCTTCATCTTTTGCCAAATGGATTTTAACTTGCTTCCAAGTCGCCGGGCAGTTTTTGTAGTCCACGCCGACAAGCCTGTGGATTATTTTGTCGATTTCAGCTTTGTTTTGCGCTGTAGGCTCTATTTCCGCCTTCTGGAATATTTCCCGTAAGTGTCTAAAGTAGCATGTCAAGTTATAACCTTCTCATTGTTAGAGTACCGCTGCAGATTTGTAAATTTTATGCCCCATATTTTTCCACACGCCCTTTATCGAGGCTACTTCTAGCCCTCGCTCAGGATGCTTACGGCACAGAAATTTTATATAACGTGCCGCACCCACTC
>JBNARN010000034.1:0-14102 GCA_049718365.1 Candidatus Bathyarchaeales archaeon | reverse complement strand
TTGCCCATCACAGTTCATTCAGACTATGTTAAACTAGTTGAAAGAGCAAAAAAGGCTGGTGAAGCATAATGGCTGAGAAAAAAATTGTAGAATTACTTGTAAGCGGAGGACAAGCAACCGCTGGACCGCCACTGGGACCTGCACTTGGCCCTTTGGGCATCAACACCATGGCTGTTGTGAACAAGATAAATGAGCTAACCAAAGATTACGCTGGCATGAAGGTTCCAGTGAAAGTGGCAGTGGATGTTGAAAACAAAACCTTCGAGGTTACCGTTGGAACACCGACGACTTCAGCGCTGATCGTAAGCGAATTGAAAATCGAGAAAGGCTCAGGAACGCCTAGCACAACGAAAGTAGGCAACCTTACCATGGCGCAAGTGCTTCGCATAGCAAAAATAAAGCGTCAAGAACTGTTGGCGTCAACTCTGAAGAGCGCTGCGAAGGAAGTTCTAGGCACCTGCGTTAGCATGGGCGTTACGGTTGAGGGCAAAGACCCGAGGGAAGTGCAAGCGGAAATCGACCAAGGCAAATACGCGGAATTATTCAGTAAAGGCGAAGAATAAGCGAATATTTTTATAATTGGGTTCTGTCTCATCATTGGCACGAGGCTCAAAAAATGCCCTTAGACAAGAAATCGCTGTTAGACGCCGTTAAAGAGGCAAAAGCAAAATCTGGCGAGAAAAAATTCACGCAAACAATAGAGTTGATTCTAAACCTCAAAGAAGTTGACATGAAAGCTCCTGAAGGCAAGATTCAGCAGGTTCTGGAGCTTCCCCACGCCACGGGAAAACCAAACAAAATATGCGTAATTGCCTCTGGCGAGTTAGCGCTTAAAGCAAAAAACGCCAATGCAGAGCTCGTCCTTGAAAAACCCGACCTTGAAGCGCTAGCTGGGAAGAAAAAAGAACTGCGGAAAATAGCCTGCGATTATGACGTTTTTATTTCCGAGGCTCCGCTGATGCCGCTTGTCGGCAAGATTTTAGGGCCCGTTTTAGGCCCACGGGGAAAGCTGCCTGTGCCTGTTCCGCCCAACGCAGACATTGCAGGCTTGATACTTCGGCAACGCAAGACGGTGGTTGTTAAGATGCGCAACCAGCCTATAATTCAATGTCCAGTTGGGACAGCAGACATGACAGACGACGCACTTGTCGATAATATTCAAGCAGTCTTAAGGGTTGTTGAAGGAAAACTTAAGCGAGGCCTCAAACATGTCAAAGTGGCTTACATAAAAGCCTCAATGGGTGAACCAGTAAAGATTACTCCTTAACAGAGTTGACGCATATGCCTTCCCAACAAGTATTAGAAGAAAAAACCGGCGAAATCGACGCAATAAAGACTTTGCTGATGGAATACAAAGCGTTAGGCATCGCTAGTTTACAAAAAGTTCGCGCCACGCAACTTCAAGAACTTAAGAAAAGTTTAGCCGGCAAAGTTTACATGAAAGTCTTAAAGAATACGTTAACGAGAATTGCCATTGAAAACACTAAACGTGAAGATTTGAAACAGCTTGAGAAGTATTTGGAAGGCCCCAACCTCTTTTTATTCACGAACCTCAACCCGTTCAAGTTGGCTCTTCTTCTTGAGCGCGGAAAAGTCAAGACGATTGCCAAGGCAGGCGACATCGCCGCCATGGACGTTGTTATCCCCGCTGGAAACACTGGACAGCCGCCAGGCCCAATAATAAGCCAGCTGAACGCTGTTGGCTTACCCACCAGAATCGAGTCTGGTAGCGTTTGGATAAGCAAAGACACACTTGTAGTTAAAAAGGGCGAACCTATCTCCGAGAGACTTGCAAGCGTCCTGTCAAAGCTTGGAATCAAAGCGGTTGAAGCTGGCTTGTCGCTGAAGGTAATTTTGGATGAAGGCCTATTGATAGAGGGCGAGCAACTCAAAGTTGACATTGACGCAACACGCAAAAGTTTAGAGCAGAGCCACAGCGAAGCATTTGCTTTATCCTTAAGTATAGCTTACCCGACAGCGGAGAACATAACCACCCTGCTGCAGCTTGCCCATCAGAAAGCCTATGCGCTTGCGCTGAACGCCGCTGTGCCATCCAAAGAAACCATCGCGGACTTGATTAGAAAGGCGCACATGGAAATGTTGAGCTTAAACAGCGCTGTGGAGAAGGCAGCGCCTAAAACCTAGCTAAGCACTTACGTTTAAGCGCTGTGCACCAGCTTCTTTTCCCATTTTTAATTTGGCTCAATTTTGGCTTAGCGGTTAGGCATTATCTTGCTCTATTGGTAAGCTTTCGTGCTTGTAACTTTGCAAAGGTTCATCTTATTACCGAGTCTACGTTCAAATTAAGCACTACCTCTGCGATGTCGCTGGCGTATTCGGCTGTTCTGCGTACGCTTTCGATGAGCAAGCTTAAACTGGCGATTTCTTCAGCACTAACGTTATGAGATGCGAGAGTAGCCTCTTTTTCTAGTTTTATAATTTGGGTTATTTTTTCAATCACTGTCTCCGCCAAGTTGTAGTCGCCTCTGAACAGTGCCTCCATGGAATTTTCAAACATTGAAACCGCGAGGGCGCTCATTTTTTCTATTTTTTCAACGAGTTCGCTGCTTGGTTTTTCTTTGAGTAGAAGAGTGTTCTCTGCAATTTTTGTTGCGTGATCCGCTGTTCTTTCGACAGCTTTTGTTATAAGCCTATACCCAAGGCAATGTTTTGTGTTACCTAAGCCAACTTCCTTGAGAATTATGGGATTTGATACAGCTAGTTTGAGCAAGCGTATTATGTAAAGATTGAACCTGTCTACTTCGTTGTCTGTTTCGATCACTGCTTTCGCTGCGGCGTGCTCCAAACTCTTGAACGCGGCCATAGCGTCCTTGTGCATTGATGCAGTAATAATTGCCATCCTTCGTAAAGCGCTTTGGACGGAAAGCTCCGGATAGTTAAGCAGAACCTGCAAAACAAGATCCGTAGGCGTGTCTGTTACGATTTCGGTGCCCACTAAGAAGTGTCTTGCAAAATTTTTTAGGTAATTCCTTAACTTTGACGGTAGCTGTTGCTGACCTTGAGCTTTTATGTGAAGAATATTGTAGCCTACCAGGTAGGCTGCAACTGTTTTTCTTGTTACAGCCTCTGGCGACTCAGCTGAGGAAACACGTATTAACGCCTCATCTTGTTTTTCAAGTTTTTTAAGTTTTGATGGAATAATTGAAAGAGATCCATCATCTTCTTCGTGAACTAGCAAGGTGCTTCCTTTTGTAAGCTGATTTTGTGTGATCCACCGTTTAGGTAACGAGAGTATGTAGGTGGAGCCACCAGTTACCTGTAATTTTCTCGTTTCATCATGTCGTGTTGAAGAAGCACTGCTCATCTTTATTGCCTCTTTATTGATAAATATCTCTATAGATAAAAATTATTTCTATATAGTCTATAATGATTATTGGGAGAATATATATAATCAAAAGTTTCGTATCGCCTACTCGAAAAAGACGATCATGAAAATCAATGGAGAAGTAAAGGAAAAATGAATAAAACAATGACTTTAGCAATCGTTGGTATAGCCATAATAGTAATCGGCATAGTAGGCTACATGTACTTGTCACAACCAGCATCAGAGCCATCTCCTTCACCCAGCGCAACTCCAACACCCACGCCAACCCCAGGCCCTGCAACACTTAACGGCGCAGGCGCAACTTTCCCGCAGCCACTACTCAACGCTATCATATCGCGCTATACTACACAGGTTAGAACAAACGTTCAAATCAACTATCAAGGCGTCGGCAGCGGCGCCGGAATATCTGCCTTCACAAGCAAAACAGTTGACTTCGCAGCCACAGATGCCGCGCTCACCGCTTCTCAACGTGAAGCAGCCCCTAACGCGTTGCACATTCCAGAAACCATAGGCGCGATAGTGATAACCTATAATCTGCCAGGCGTCCCCAGCGGGCTAAAATTGACCGGCCCAATAATCGCAGACATCTACTTGGGCACAATCACTAAATGGAACGACCCAGCAATTGCCACTTTGAACCCAACAATCACGCTTCCAAACCAAGACATAATCAAAGTTCGCAGATCTGACAGCTCAGGCACAACTAACTGGTTCACAAAATACTTAAGCGCCGTAAGCCCCGCATGGAATAGCCAAGTGGGAAGTGGCACTTCAGTGCAATGGCCAGGAGTTACAATTGGTGCTAGCGGAAACGCCAACGTCGCAGCCACAGTAAACCAAACACAATACGCCATAGGCTATGTTGAATTGGCCTATGCACTCCAGAACAACATGCCAGTAGCCGCAATTCAGAATCCCGCTGGAAACTTTGTGCTGCCCTCGCTTGCATCGACGACAGCAGCTGCTGAGTCACTTCCAACAAGCGGGCTACCCGCTGGAAGCGGCGATTGGACAGGTGTAAGTCTCCTCAATACACCAGGAAGCCAAGCTTACCCAATAGTGACGCCAACATACTTGCTTGTTTATAAGGAACTCAACGTCATCCCAGGTATGACCTTGGACAAAGCAAGACAGCTCGTGGACTTCCTCTGGTACGTGGTACATGATGGTCAGCAGCTTGCACCAAGCTTGCAATATGCTCCGCTGCCTTCAAATTTGGTTCAGCTTAACGAGGCAACGATACGGTCAATAACATTCAACGGGCAATCGCTAATATCTTAATGACTGAGTTAGAAAATTTGCCTAAGAACCAAAACTTTTTTTTGTTATTAATCATCTGGAGAATAATAGAATGAAAATAAGTGTGACCGGCGACGCAGTATTCAAAGTTGCAACGGGAGTATTAGTCGCTTCAGCCGCAGTTATCCTATTTGCTACTCTATATGTTTTGTCAACTGGCTCGACCATAGTTTTGCAACGATTTGGGTTCAACTTCTTTACAGGAATAAACTGGAACCCTGTTGAAGGCAGAGAATCCTTTGGTGTACTCCCCTACGTGCTTGGAACACTAGTCACTTCCAGTATTGCTCTTGTAATAGGTGTGCCCTTGTGTCTCGGAATCGCTATCTTTCTTGTAGAAATGTCACCAAAAGCCATCAGAGTGCCAGTTTCCTACCTAATCGAACTGCTGGCCGCTGTGCCAAGCGTCATATTTGGTCTCTGGGGGCTGTTTGTCCTCCGCTTTTGGGTTCTAAATTACATTGAAACGCCATTAAACACTCATCTCGGGTGGATTCCAATCTTCAGCGGAACGCCTTTCGGGCTGGATATCTTGACTGCAAGCATAATTCTTGCAATAATGATTATTCCAACAGTCGCATCCGTTTCCAAAGAAGTCATCAGCGCTGTTCCTAATTCCATTCGGGAAGCTGCATACGGCATCGGTGCGACAAGATGGGAAGTAATACGCCACTGGGTTCTAAGCTATGGTCGCTCAGGAATTTTAGGCGCCATAATCCTAGGCTTAGGCCGCGCTATAGGTGAAACAATGGCAGTAACCATGGTCATAGGCAATGCCATAGGCCCAACCGCCATGCCCAAATCGCTATTCCAGCCTGGACAAACGTTGCCTTCGCTAATAGCCAATGGTTTCTTGGAAGCGCCAACACCGCTGGAAAAATCTGCTTACATGGGCGCAGGCTTAGTCTTGTTGCTGATAAGTCTTCTCATAAACATAATCGCCCACGTGATGGTTACCCGAGTCTTAAAAGTTAAAGGAGGCGCAGTAGAATAAATGCTTAGCAGCTACCGTTTCAGGAAACTCAAAGACAAAATTGCCTACGTTCTCTGTCTCATTTGTGTTGTTGTCGCTGTTATACCCCTTGCAAGCATCATTTTCGAAGTGATTGCACGAGGTGCGCCGCAATTGAGCCTTCATTTTCTAACAGCAAACGGCTTAGAAGGCGGCATAGGCCCAGCGATACAAGGAACACTAATTTTGATTGGGTTAACTAGCCTAATAGGCGTTCCCGTAGGCATAATGTCCGGCGTTTACTTGGCTGAATTCGGTGGCAATAAATATGCTTCAGCCATGCGGTCCATCAATGACATCCTCACAGAATTTCCTTCCATTGTGGTGGGCATAACAGCCTTCAGCATAGTTGTCGTAGGCATAACAGGCAGCTTCTCGCCGCTTGCAGGCGCTACGGCTCTTTCATTCATCATGATTCCTATAATAGCGAGGACAACCGAGGAATGCCTAAAGCTTGTACCCAATATGGTTCGTGAAGCGGCATTGGCGCTGGGTATCCACCGATGGAAAACCATTCTTAGGGTTGTGCTTCCCACCGCAGGAAAAGGCATAGTTACAGGCACGCTCCTCGCCATTGCTAGAATAGCAGGTGAAACAGCGCCTATTTTGCTGACGATTATGGGCAATACCTATTTCTTCCAAGGCTTCAATCAGCCGATGGACGCGCTTCCGTTAAGAGTGTTTCTGAATTCGCGGCAGCCGTCCGCAGAGTTGCAGGCGCAAGCTTGGGGCGCAGCTTTAGTGCTAATCTTAATAGTTTTGGTGCTTAATGTATGTGTTAGAATAGTAAGTCAACGTCAATTCAGGAAGTGAGTGAGAAATATGAAAGCGGGCGAAAAGCTAAGAACGGAACGATTAAATGCGTGGTTCGGGCGAAAACAGGCTTTAAAGAACATCAACCTCTCAATTAAAGCAAATGTGGTGACTGCGATTATCGGTCCTTCGGGATGCGGCAAGTCAACATTAATTAGAACATTAAACCGTATGCATGAGCTGGTGCCTGAAGCAAGAGTTTCAGGGCGAGTGCTTTTAGACGGAAAAGACATTTACAACGGCGACGTCGACCCCGTGCAAATCCGAAGAAGAATCGGCATGGTCTTCCAAAAGCCAAACCCCTTCCCCACAATGTCAATTTATGATAACGTAGCCGCTGGCTTGAAACTCATGGGCGCCAAAAAAGGCCCGCAGCTCGACGAAATAGTGAAAAAATGTCTTCAGCAAGCGAGCCTATGGGATGAAGTTAAAGATGACTTGAAAAAGCCTGGAACAAGCCTTTCTGGTGGTCAGCAGCAGCGCCTTTGTATTGCCCGCGCTTTAGCTGTGAACCCGGAAGTTATCTTGATGGATGAGCCGTGTTCTGCTTTGGACCCGATTGCAACGGCAAAAATTGAAAGCTTAATCAGAGATTTATCCAAGGAATACACTGTTGTCATCGTGACGCATAACATGCAGCAAGCCTCACGTGTTTCAGACTATACCGCTTTTCTTTACCTTGGAGAATTAGTTGAATATGGATTAACCAAGGATATTTTCGAGAATCCAAAGAGTGAACTTACAGAGAAATATATCACAGGAGAGTTTGGTTAAGCTATGACCAGAATTATAGACGCTGGCTTAGAAGAGCAGTCCGCTTTGCTTTGTAGAATGGGCGAACTAACCTACGAAACAGTCGAGTTAGCAATTCAAGGATACTTAAACGGCAAAAATGTTCACCAAGAAGTCAAGGAAATGTCAGATCTCATCATGGCAATGGCTGAAGAAATTGAAGCCAAAGCTTTCGAGTTGATTTCCAGATTCCAGCCAGTAGCATCTGACCTGCGAACCATAAAATCCTACCTGAAAATAGCCTATGATTTTGGCCGATACAGCAGATATGCCTTCGATATTTCATACATCACTGACCGGCTCGGCGGAGTAGCAGAATGCGACGCATGGATACCGCTTCAAATTAAGGAAGTCGGAGAAAAAGTCTTGAAGATGGTTAGAATCAGTATCGACTCGCTTAAGAAGCATGATGTCGCGTTAGCTAAAACCATTTCCAATGTTGAAAAAGAAGTGGACAAAATGTATTTTGCGTATCTTGATAGGCTGATTGAAAAGGCGCATGTTACAAACAAATGCATCATATCAAGCGTATTGGTTATGCGCTATCTGGAACGAATCGCCGATCACGCAACATACGTGTGCGAAGCAATTGCATACATCGCAACTGGCGAGAAAATACTGCTAAGGTAGTTATTCCCCTCTCTTCACAGCTTCCACGGTTCTTTTCAGCAAAAGCTCCGCTGCCTCTTGGCTGGGCCAGCCTCCAAGGCCGCAGTCAGGACCCGTGAACGTCATTCGTTCTCCAAATTTCTCCTTAGCTATGACATACCGTTTTCTTATTGTTTTTTCGTCTTCAACCAGCTGCTCGGCAGTTGGCTTTTCTACTCCTTTGTCATGTAGCTCCGCCATGATTGCGTCTATATCTGTTCTGGAAACGCCTACTCGTATCTGCTTGTCCGCTTTTTCAAGCATTCGCCGCGAGATGCTTTCGATGTTTCGTGGATGCGCCGCGTACTCAAAAGATACCACGTCAATATTGCCTACTTCCAGTAGGTCAGGCAATCGTGACGCTGAGTGAAGATGAATTTGCCTCACTGCACCATGAAAGTCAAATGCTTTCTCCAGCACACTGCGTAGCAAATCTTTCTCAGCGTTTATGTTTAGGAAGCCAAAGCTCGGCTCGTCAATGGACACTACTCTTGTTTCGATGTGCTTGGAGTTTAGGATAGCGTTCTTAGCGAAGCGCCTGATGGTTTCCGCGAAGCTTTCCAGCACATCCTCATACGGCGTTGTTCCTATCTCCTTCAAATACAACTCCAGCGGACCGAATATTGATACGCGAAGCAAAATCTTTTTGCCTAATTCTTCGCTGAGCTCCTTGGCTTCTGCGCCGATTAAATGCACTTCTGGCAGAACCGCCTGCTTCTCCTCGGCTATGAAGGAGCCTTTTTCCATTGCCTTATGGATGAGGTCGCTGACTTGCCTCATTCCGTCATACTGCTGCGGATAGTTAACCACATCCAAGCCCGTCATAATTTTTTTCCTAAACGAATTAAGCGTGACGTCGCAGAAATTCTTTCGTATAAACTCGTCTTTTCTAATGTCGGCGCCGCTGATTATGGCGTCTCTTGCAAGCTGATATGCCCTGTTAAAGGATTCTCTGCTAACGCCGTAGGGTAAAGGAAAACTTCCTATATCATCAATTAGCGTGCTCATAAGCTATATTGATTGCAGAATTCTTTTAAACCTATAGCTGCATTTTTAACGCTGCGCTACCACTAAAGAATTACAACATACTGGAATCGTGAGTCAAAATGTCTGAGTCATGCACCTTCTGCAGAATAGTGCGCAAAGAAGCGCCTGCCAGCGTAGTCTACGAGGATGACCATGTAATAGCGTTTATGAGCATACAACCCGTAAATGTTGGTCACACGCTCGTCGTGCCGAAAAAGCATTATGAGAATATCTATGAGATTCCAGAGGATGAGCACGCTTACCTATACAAAATCGTGAAGAAAGTAGCTGCCGCAGTAAGGGACGCTATGTCCGCTACGGGCATCAGAATCGTGCAAAACAACGGCGTTGCAGCTGGTCAAGTGATTTTTCACGTTCATGTGCATGTTATTCCCATGAATACGCCGGCTTCATTCCCACGGCACCCCGAAATCCGCGACGCACAAGCTCTGGCGCATGACGCAGCGGTGATAAAGAGATTCATCTGAGCCGCCGCCATCGGGATGCATTGTTCCCTTTAGTATAACGTTGCTGAAGGCTTGCCTTGATTGTGGTTTATGGAAAATTTTTGGTTTGAAAGCCGCTTGGAGTAGGGACACATATAAAAGAGAGAAAATCCACATGATACCTTGCGTAAAAGCGGGAAAACTATGAGTGAAGAACTTAACAAAAATGAAGCCACACAGCCCAAGAAGCTTTTAATCGACGATGCCGCAAATTTCCAGTTTCACGCCGCTTATACTGTCTACTCAGAGCTATTTGATGGCGCAACTGAGGCCGCAGCGAAAGCCGACTTGAACCGGAATATTGAAGCGCTTAAGGAGAACCGCATAGACTGCGAAACATTTTACAGGAATATAGCGCACTATCGAAAATTGCCTCCTAATCCGCCCAGCCAAAGCAAGATTACATTTGAAACGCAGCGGAAGAGGGATTGGCGCATAAAGAGTCAAAGGCAAGAAAGAATCCGCAGGCACAAAAAATAGCTCTGGAGAATAGGCTGGCACGGCAGTTTAGTTTAAACATGTATAAACAATCCATACGGAAGCCTTATCTAACTATGGCGCTTTTCTGCATGATTCACAAAAGGTGCTGTATGGATGAAAGCGTTACATGTGGCGATGTCAGGCGTTAGCGCCGCGCTTTATGCAGTCGTTGGAATTTTAACAAACATGGGAATAGTAAGCCCCGCCGTTGGCGTAGTCAGATTTTGGCCCGCGGTTATCGTTCCAGCAATATTCGCGGTGCTCTTCGGCCCATGGGTTGGAGGAACAAGCGCCGCAATCGGCATATTCATAAGCGATATGGTTCAGCCAGGCCATGGAATCGCCCTCTTAAGCCTCACCGTCGGGGTTCCATCAAATTTTGCAGGCTTCTACCTAATCGGTTACTTGTCAAGGAGCAAATTGAGCATGCACCGCATAGCTCTCGCGTTGGTCGTGGGTAGCGTAGCGCTTACAGGGCTGATTGGATACCTCTTCATGATTGAAGTCTTAACTGCCGACTTGGCTATTCTGTTCCTCGGCGTTCTTTTTGCCAGCGTCGCATTGGTAATAGGTGTTGGGTTATGGAAGCCGGAATGGAAAAACTACGGCTTAGCCGCTGTCGTCGGCCTCTTGGTTGGCAGCGCCATTATAGGCGTCGGCCTCTGGGCGTACAGCCAATTCTTGCCATTGCCGCTTACTGGATTTGAACGTAACGCGCCCGTCTACGCAATTTTCCTCTGGCTTGTATGGACTTTCGCCACCGAGATTCCCTTCCTCGTAACTATTGTTCCGCCAATTGTGAAAGTCTGCTACAAAGCCTTCCCATCATTGGCATCTCGGACTGAAAAGTGAGAGGAAGCACCGTTGCCTAAAGCAAGCGCCTTTAGCCCTGCGGGCATCTCAAGCTTTTTCGAAATCTGCGATAGAACAGCCGACGGAGCCCCGATTGCGGATTTGGAGCGGGTAGGCGCCAGAGGCGGCGGCTTCGGTATCCAAAAAGGCGTTCTAACTGAAGTCACGGTTTCCGAGGCAAAAGCGAGCAGCATCAGCGTGTCAATCAACGGCGTCCATGCTGCTGAAGCAGAAACAACCCGAACGGTCGCTGAGATGCTGCTGCACAGAAGTGGCAAATTCTACGAGGTTGTAGTCAATCACCGAGTCGATGTTCCAATAGGCGCAGGTTTCGGCTCCAGCGCGGCGGGCGCATTAACCGCGGCTTTAGCGCTGGCGAAGGCCTTGGAGCTGCCGCTTACTTACAATCAGATTGGTCGAATCGCGCATGCAGCGGAAGTGCAATGCAGAACAGGACTGGGCACTGTTGGCCCGCTAATGCTTGGCGGCTGCATTCTCACAGTTGAGCCAGGCGCGCCGGGAATAAGCGTCATCGACCGGATTCCCCTAAGCGATAATTACGCGATTGTCGCGGGAGTTTTCGGCGCCATACCCACGAGGCAAGTGCTTGCGTCGGCTGAGAAGCGGCGTGAAGTTAACCGTTGGGGCAGAAAAACGCTTGAAGCGATTTTAGATGAGCCTTCTGTGGAAAACTTTATGGCGCGTTGCCTAGAGTTCGCTGAGAAAACCGGTTTTATGACGCCGCGTGTTAAGCGTTTGGTGAAGTTGGCTGAGCAGGCGGGCGCTGTTGGCGTGGCGCAGAATATGGTGGGCGAGGCGGTTCATGCGCTTGCGCTTGAGGAAAATGCGGCGGAAATAGCAGAAGCTTTTAAGCAGGTCTTGCCAAACGAGAACGTCATCATAGCCAAGATCGACTTTCAAGGCGCTAGGCTGATAAGTCATGAAACGGTTTAGAAAAGTGGCGGTCGGCGGGACCTTCGACGAACTACATAAAGGCCACAAAGCTCTGCTTATGAAAGCCTTCGAGATAGGCAACCGCGTTTTAATTGGCTTATGTACTGACGAGTTCGTGAAGAGAATGGGCAAGCCGCATGTAACTGCATCCTACGAAGAACGCCTGAGGGAGCTGCAAGCTTTTCTTAAAGAGCACGGGCTAATCGATAGGGCGGAGATTATTCCGTTAAATGACCCTTACGGTAACACGTTAACTGACATGTGCATTGAAGCGCTTGTTGTAAGCGAGGAAACCGAAAAAACCGCTTTAAAAATTAATCAGAAAAGACTTGAGGCTAATCTGCCGCCACTTGAGATAGTCACGATACATATGGTGCCCGCGGAAAATTCTAGGCCGATTTCAACTACGCGCATTCGCCAAGGCGAGATTGACCGAGAAGGTCGCTTGCTAAAGAGACTCACTTAAGCTATGCACCTGCTTAACACGGGAAACCTTCTAGAGAATTTCGCCCACCACCGTGACTGGTTTGCGAATAATCGCTTTTAACTCATCAATTTTTTCGCTGTTCAATGTAACAAGCACGACAGTGGCGGGTCCAGCTGACTTGTTCAAGTCTATGTCGCATGTTTCCACAGATTTTAGTTGTCGCCCAACGCTGTGCGCCAGCATTTGTGCCGCGTAGGCGATGCCGAAAGTGCCTACTGAGACAATATCATGAACAAAGCTTCGCTGGGAAAGCTGCATAACGCTTTTGAGATCGGCAATTTCGCCTTTAACTTCCGCTGGGATGACCTCGGCGCCAACTTTGGGCTTACCAACAGCAACTACCGCATCGCCTGGATGAGTTTTCCCAAGCCTAAGCTCCTCCTCGTTTGCAAAACCAATTACTGTCACTCCAGCGCCTGTCTGCGCCGTTTCAAAGTTGTCTTCAGTGTTTCCCATCAGAACTTGATTTGGATCAAGCCCGAGGACTCTGGACTCGCTTCTTATGCCCTCAATAATCTCGCGGCCAGTCGGCTCTTCTTCCACACTAAGCGTGGCTGATATAAGTAGCGGATATGCGCCTGTGGCGGCGACATCCATCAGCGCGACCCTTGCAAGAAACTTGCCGAGAACATATCCCTTAACCTTCACGTGATCCATTGCTTTCGGGCCAACGCTGCCTGATGAAGTGGAGCCCACAACTATGGCGTGGCCTGTAGGCACTTTCAAAATTGCAACGTCGCCTCTTCGCATATATTCAATCTGCGCAGGCTTAACTTGGAAGGCTAAGGACCTCAGCATCGTGCCGGCGTTTTCCACAAGATGCAGATACACCGTTAACGCTTGCCGGATTACTTCAGATTTGCTTAGGCCGTGGCTCTTCGATAGCTTATCTATCTCCGCTGTTAATTTTTCTGGTAGTCGAACATTTATGATTCTCATACATGAATCACGTATTACAATTGTAATACGAATGAAAATGCTTTTATGATTTTTCCCTTCGCCCTTTTAGAAAAAGAGAGGAGAACACATGAACGAAAAAGCAAAAGCCTCAGCAAGCTGGATTATTGCGCGCATAGCCATTTTCTCCGCGCTAACAGTCGTCGGCTCCTTCATAAAAACCCCCAGCCCAATTCCCACAGTTGCCTTCGATTCAAGCCCAGGCTTCTTTGCAGCACTCTACTTCGGCGTACTTGACGGCGCATTAGTCTGCGGCATCGGCCACATAGCAACATCCGTCATCAGCGGCTTCCCACTTGGCGTCCTGCATCTTCCCATCGCGGTGGGCATGGCTTTAGCAGGCGTAGCCATAGGCTTCGTAAACAAGCTAAACAAGAAATGGGGCTTCGTCCCAGGCCTAGTCGTCGGCGTAGCCATAAATACGGCTTTGGTGGTGTTAGCGGTGCCGGTGATAACATGGGCTGGAGCACTTGCCTTCGCGCCTCTGCTGCTTTTAGGTGCAAGCCTGAACGCCATATTAGCCGCCATTGTCTATGTGGCTTTGCGAGGTAAACTTCGTTGATCCAACTCCCTGTTCCTGTAGCGACAAACAGGGACATCCTCATTTTTCAATTTGCCAACGATGAAACCTTAGTTGTCGGCTGCGACTCATCAGGCGGAGTAGGCCCAAAGCCTCTTGACAAAATCAAAGTAGACGGCGGCACTCTTGGAAAATTCATAGCTCGCGTTGCGCTGATGGAAGTCCTCTCCGTTGGAGCTACGCCTGTCTGCGTAGTTAACACGCTTAGCGTAGAGCCTGCGCCGCTGGGCGCTGAAATTTTACGTGGCGTGCGCGCTGAAGCGGAGAAGGCTGGTTTAGATCCGCAGCTTGCAGTGACAGGCAGCACAGAGAAAAACTTTCAAGTTGAGCAAACAGGCATGGGCGTAACA
>JBNARN010000033.1:2043-14244 GCA_049718365.1 Candidatus Bathyarchaeales archaeon | reverse complement strand
CCGCGAAGGCAAAGGCACAAGAAAATACGATACGCTACCATGGAAGATAATGAACGTGCCCGTGCCCGATGAGGGACCCGCCAAAGGCGCTGTTGTCAGCGAAGAAGAATTCCAACTGGGATTAGACGACTACTATGAAGCAAGAGGCTGGACTAAAGACGGCGTACCAACCGTTGAAAAGCTTAACGCGCTTGGTCTTGGCGAATACGCCTACATAGTGCAAGGAGGCAAAGCTTAATGGTGAGGCCACAAGACAGAAAATTCGTCAGTGCAGACCCAGAAAAATGTATAGGCTGCGTAGTCTGCGAATACGCATGCTCAATGACGAAGGATAAAACATATAACCCAACGAAGTCAAGAATACGCGCCCTGCGTCTTGGCCCACTTGTAAACTTAGCCATAACTTGTAGACACTGTGAAGACCCAGCATGTGTCGCCGCTTGTCCACGAAACGCGCTATCCCAAGAAGAAAACACGGGAATAATAATAGTTGACGAAGAAGCCTGCGACGGCTGCGCTTGGTGCATCAGCGCTTGCCAATTCGGCGCTATGATGATGCATCCGGAGAAAAAAGTTGTGTTTACATGCGACAGCTGCAAAAATGAGCCTGACGGCCCGCAGTGCGTGAAGTGGTGCCCTGAAGAAGCTTTGACGTTTGTCACGAGCGATGTGCTTGCGCAGAAGGCAAGAATCAGCGCTGTGAAGAATCTCTTCCAAGAAGCAAAAGAGAAGAAAGCAGAAAGCAAATAACAATAACTGCCGATGGCCTTTAGACTACAATTGCCATTGGCGCATCCATTTTTTATTTAATCAAATAATTGTTTCCATTTTATCTTCAATTAACCCATGTGTCGCAGACGACTATTCACGTAGCACTTCTCCGTATTCTACTTTGACTGTGCTATTTGCTATTTCGATTTTACACAGTTTATCAAAAAAGATTTCAGTCTCCTGCTTAGTCATAACTGGAAAACCATAATGCTTGCTTTTGTAGCATAAGTTAGCATGAGCCGCGGTTCTTTGCTTCACAAAAGCCAGATGCCTCCGCAATCGTTCTTCTATCTGCTGGTTCGCAAAATCAACTACGTTACGAAAGCGGTTAAAGATGTGCGGTTTGAAGTTGGGGTCAATTTCAAAGCCTAAGCTGTTTCTTCCCGCAGCCATAGCCGCAACCATCGTAGTCGCCGTGCCCAAAAACGGGTCTAAAACCGTGTCGCCCTTTATGGAATACATGTTTATCAGCCGATAGGGCAGTTCAAAGGGGAATGCGCCGCTGCGGTCACGAATTGCCCTGTCAATATTGTTCTGTTTGACTCCCTTCAGATCTTCCCAGACATCAGAGAACCATTCGTTTCGCTCTTCCCAAAAGAAGGCACTTTCCCTGCGCCTACGCCTTTCATCGGGAGCGTTGAACTTTCGCGGCCTGCCCTTTCGAAGGATTAGAATAAATTCATGCTCCAGCGTAACATAAGCGCCAGCAGGAAGCATGCCCGAACCCATAAACTTGTTCGGCGCATTCGTCTGCTTCCTCCACAAAATCTCAGGCAACGGATTAAAGCCCAGCTTCACGCAATAATTCAGAACGCGGGAATGGTTCGGGTACAGCTTAAACTCGCCGCCAACCCGTCTGGCAGCGTCGCCTATGTTGATGCATGCAAAGCCGCCGTTCTTCAAAACGCGATAAACTTGTAGCCAAACCTTGTCAAGTTCCTTATGCATCAACTCAAAAGCGCCTTGGCCATCACCATTTTGAAGTAACTTGTTAATCGCTGGGTTCTGCTTAGAGAAAATCTCATCCCACATGGCAATCATGGGATAAGGCGGTGAAGTAACCATCAAATCCACCGATTCGCTAGGAAGGGCATCCATGTTCTGCGCGTTCTTAAACAAGACATTGTGCAAGGTAGGCACATGCATTCCCATTAACATTCACTGAGTTCAAATATAAATTCGCCATCATCTTTTTTCATAGGCTAATTCTGACAGAAAACAGAACAGCGACATCATTTCACATAATCATATTTGGCGGCTATTAGAAATTCATTGCAGAAACCTATAGAGGGTCTATTGACGGAGACGTTGCCAAGGTGTTTCTTGTATTGTGAAATAAAAAAAGAAGCAATGGCTATAAGTAAAATACAGCTAGAAAGCCTCTAATATAAAATAAAGCGTCGAAGAAGCCGATTTCTTTCACGAGAAATCTAGCTGTATTCTCTGAATGTGTAGCTGCATTTTGTGCAACGGAGAAACTGAGTTGATGACTCATCAGCGCCTCGTGTCTGCACTTGCCACACGTAAGCCACATTATTTCCGCATTTTGGGCATTCAACACGGACTGTTGGCAGCGTGCGCAATTTCTGTTCTTCCTTGCTGATTACGGCAACAAACTGCTGCGGGTCGTGCTGAATCACCTTAGCAATTTTAGGCTCAACTGTCGCGTTTTCCTCTTGCTTTTTATAACCACATTTAGGGCAGACAAGCATCAAAATAGTTTCTTTGCCTTTCTTGGTTTTCTTAGGCTCAAGGCGCGAACCACACTTCGGGCAGAATTCCATTACTTGTTACCTCATATCCGTTTTGGATTCCCTATGCGTTGGCTCTTTTAAACTTTTTCCATTTTTACGACTTAAAAAGGACCCAAGCCAGAAGCTATGAGGTGTGCAACACGCAGAGGTTCAGGAATATTACTTCGAGTAGAAGTCAGCCGCAGGATTTTTTGTGCATCCTCTTGTGAAACGCCGACAGCTTGCATGTAGATTTTCGCTTTAGCGCTTCTGGTAAAAACCTCAAGGGGTTCGCCAGCGTTAAGAATCGCAGTCCAACGCTCTTCACTGCATGTAAGGTTTTGAAGCGCTTTACGTATATCTGCAAAGTCGGGTTTTTCACGTGTCACCGTTATAACAGGCAGCTTTATCGCTGCATTAAGCGCTTTAACATCTACTATGTTGAAACCAGCGAACGTTATGCCATTAAGCATTACCACACGCAACTGCCTATAATGGGGGGAAACAGTTATCATGGAAGCTATCTTTTCGGTGGCGTCAAAACCATCGATTTCTATCATAGTGCGCATAACGCCCTCAAGCCAGTAGCCTCCCCTGAAAACCACGCCTATAACTGGAACCTGCCCCTTAGCGTGCGGAATAAATGGCCCATCGTCTATGCCGAGAACTCGGATTTCAGGTTTAATGACACGGAAGTGGCGCTGTTTCAAAATTTTTTTACTTGACAATATAGTTGCTATTATACAGTAGGCATGCTATAAGCTTTAATGCGCTTACGGCTTAAGTGCCAAACGTTACTACCTCAGCAAAAAGCCGCAAGCAGAAAAAATTATGCCTTAAGAGCCTTGTCCAGAGCTTTGCGGAAAGCTTCGTTCGCTTCGCGGGCTTTCTCTGCAGCCGTAATCAATGCTTTTTCAGGTTTTACATTGTCTTTTGTTCTAACGTAAATCACAGGGTTCGACGCCAGAGGATGTGGCAGATCATATCCAGCCAAATCCACATGCTCATCTTCCAAAAGCTTCTTTTGCAGCAAGTTGCAGAGGCCATGCTCGGCGCCTTCAACTTCTATTTTAAGCTCGTTTTCCGTTTTCTTTAACACTTTGATTTTCAATTCTAACATGCCCCCTTTTTTCGGCTATACGTCAGTTTTCCCGTAATCGAAAGCGATTTTACGCTTTTCCACATTGCCACACTTTGGGCAAACCATCTCGTGTCGCTTAAGCTCCAGAAGGTTGGAGCAGCGTGAACAAAAGGCGTAAACTACGCCCAAGTTTTTATCTTTAGTGGATAGATGATAAATTTGGTTTTTGTCGCTTATGACCTTCGCCCGTATTATGTCACCTGATTTGCATACGTCATTCATTGATTTAACGTATTTTTCGGCCACATCTGAAATGTGCAGAATACCAGTAAAGACGCCGGAAAGCCTTTTCGAGCCAATCTTGAAGATTCTGACAAGAACGTTATCAGACTGCGCATTGCAAACTTGCCCTATAACTGTGGCCGTAACCTTTGGAACAGTTACTTCATTAGATAATGGGTAAACAGAAACTCGTTTGCTTAATAAATCCATCAACGCGCGGCCAACAAGTTTAGAGTAAATTACTCCGTCTTTTACATATGTTCCAGAATCTGGAATAAACTCTTCGATCACGCCCAAGCGCTCACCAGGTAGCACTAAATTACCGCTTTTACGTTCAGATGATTTCAAACTCATCCAATTTCCCTTTGCCGTGAAATGATAAGCAACGCTGAAGCCGTTTTTTAACGGGTATATCCTAAATTTCTAAGCTTATCAATAAACCTTTTGATTTCAGAAAGAAGAGTCACTTGGAGCATTATGCTGCACCTCAAGGTAGTTTTGTGATCTCTGAAAACCTCTGAAACCAAATAGGCATCTTACAGTAGCTTTTCAGTCGATTTTTCTTATTACGTACAAGTCGATGATAATTCCGCTTCTTGCCTTAGTGTGGAAGTCAAACATGCGCGGAATAGTCAAAAGCATCGCGTAAACTGCTTCAATCAAGCCGCCGCGCTCCTTCACAAAATTCGCAATAAACGGTGCAGCCTCAACCCTCAGCAAGCCAGCACGCCTAAGCCTTCCGGCAAGGTTCTTATCAGTGAAAGGGTGGTTATGAAGCGAATACACTGAACGGGCAACTTGCAAAGCTTTTTCTAAAAAAACTCGATCCGCACCATGCTTTTGCACTCCGAAAGGTGGGTTCTGAATGGCGGTGTCAAACTTTCCAGAAACTGCGTTGACGTCGCCTGCGACCCAGTCCACTTTAGTTTTAAGGCCCAGTTGCGCCGAGTTTTCCGCTGCAAGCTTAACCGCTAACTTGTCGATGTCAACGCCTACAACGGATTCAGCGCCCAAGAAAGCGCAGCCTAGGGCAAGTCTGCCGGTGCCGCAACCCAAGTCCAAAACCCGTTTATCTATGATGTCTCCGTAAGTGTACGCTGCTAAATACAGCATTGTAGCCGCCACAGATTCTGAGATTGTATATTGCTCCAAACGTAAGCTTGGCGAAGGATGCGGCTTAACTTGAGACAGAAACCGTTCCAAGTCTAGTTTTCGAATAAGCCTTTTTTGAGTAGGTTCTCCCATGAAACTTCGCCAAAAACCACCATAAACTCATTCACGGTCAACACGGGTTTCAGGAATTTTGAAGGTGCATCAAGAGAAACTCGGGGGCATGCGGTGTTTACGTACACATCGACTTGCGGGAACTCCATTAACGCTTCAGGCAAAATTTCCCTAATCGCAAAAAGGAATGCTTGTTTTCCATTTCTCCGAGCCGTGTCCTTAATTCGCAAAGCCTCATCAAAACGCTTTTGTCCAAGTTTCAGCCCAACTAAGACGCCGAAGACTTTTGCATGCTTCGCTTCTTCAACACAAGCCCAACGTTGCTTCAGAATTTTCTGCGCCTCTTCATCTATGAAGCGAACACTCTTTTCATAGGGATCAGCAATTAACGTGGGTTTAGATGTGCTGAGAGCTATGCCCAGTGCATGGAATCTGCCGCCGCCGATAAAAAGGAAAACTTCAACCTCATCAGCAATGGATTTCACATTGCTATAGTCGCAGCCGCTTACTTGCCCCGGATAACTCATGCGGCCAGCGTCACCTACAATAACTGTTTTCCCCGCTCGGACAAGAATTTCTCTCGCTTGACCAAGCGCCTGCACATGCTGCACCGTTGTTGCAAGACCTATTCGCTCATATTTGCTCAGCAAAGGCAAGGATTCTTCCACGACATCATCAACAGTTACTGTTGCCCGGGCCTCCACGTATATCGTGGGCACAGTCTCATGCTTCATCAGTTTTGCATGCCCAAAATGTATTATTAAATCCACACCTAACTGTTCCGCCTCAGCAGTAGCCAAATCGCAGGCACCATAGCATGGATCTGCGGAGATTATAGGAAGCGCCCCTGTTCCCTCGATGATCTTGGCTAAGCGAGGTCCTTCAGATTTTAATCCTTCAGGCAGCTGAAGTAGAACACGCTTTGCGCCTAGTTTGGCTATTTCTTGTTTAATGCGTTCTTCCTCAAAATCGAAGACACTCATTGCTTATCCACACATAATAAGGGTTTAACACAAATATTTAGTAAAACAGAAAATAGGGAGGAAAGCGGTTTCTTGGTGTGCTAAAGTGACCATTCCCAGTCGTTTTTGGGCTTTTTAAGCGGGCAACCAGACGCTATGGCAGCTTGTTCAGCTAACCGCTCAAGAATTATTTTCTGTTCTATGCTGGCAACAAGCTTCGCCGTGGCGATAACCGCGTCGTTATTGACTGATATGCTGTCGATGCCAACGCGAACAAGGAATTCAGCAAAGTCAGGCAGGTTTGATGGCCCTTCGCCGCATATTGAGACGGTGCAGCCGTTTTCATGCGCAACTCGAATAAGATGCGCGATTATTCTCTTCACGGCTGGATCTCGCTCATCGAAGTAGCCCATCTGGCCTAGGCGTTCGGAGTCGCGGTCAATCATCAGAATGCCCTGTGTCATGTCATTTGAGCCGATGGAGAAGCCGTCGACAAGCTTGGAGAATTCATCAGCCATTATAGCTATGGACGGCGTTTCAGCCATAAACCATACTTTAAAGTCGCGTGACCGTTCAAGACCCTCTTCCTTCATAATCGCAAGCACTTTCTTGGCTTCCCAAATCGTGCGCACCATCGGAAGCATAACCCAAACGTTCTTTAGACCCCATTCTTCGCGGCATTTTCTAATTGCTTGGCATTCAAGTCTGAAAGCTTTTTCGTACCATTTGCTTATGTAGCGGCTGCATCCGCGCCAACCAAGCATCGGGTTTTCTTCAACAATTTCGTACTTGTCGCCGCCTTTAAGGTCGCGGTACTCGTTGGTTTTGAAATCGCTAAATCTTACAACCACGGGTCTCGGCTGAATAACTCTGGCAACGGTGGCAATGCCTTCCGCGAGTTTGTCAACAAGCTTCTGGCTTTGGCCAGTTTCAACAAGATAAAGTGGATGCTCACCAACATAGCTGGCGAATATGAATTCCGTCCGCATCAAGCCGATTCCTTGGAAAGGCAGATCCTTATATTCCTCAATTTTTTCTGGAATCGCCAAGTTCATGTAAATCTTTGTCGCAGTCACAGGCGCCGACTCCACCATCTGCACGCTCTTTGCCGCAGTAACTTGGGCCTGGGTAGGCTGCGCTGCTTCAGATATTATGCCCTCGTAAACTACACCATTTCTCGAGTCAACGGTGTATTCTTTGCCCGTTACCATGACTTTGGTAGCATATTCGGTGCCTACAATGCAGGGGATGCTAAGTTCACGGCTTACAATTGCCGCGTGCGATGTGATGCCACCTTTGTCGGTAACTATGGCACTTGCTATTTTCATGAACGGCACAAAATCAGGGTTAGTCATGTCTGTAACTAAAATGTCACCTTTACGCATCATTTTCGCCGCATCAGCAGGAGATAAAGCAACCCTTGCTATTCCTGAGCCGTAGCCTCTACGTCCAGCGGAAATTCCTTTAACAACAACTTTTAATGCGGCTCCAGGCTTCTCTTCAGTATGTAAAGGTTCTTCCACGGGTTTAGCGCTCCAAACTGTTTCAGGTCGAGCTTGAACTACGAATATATTTTGGGGAAATGATAAATCTTGATCAATTGCCCATTCTATGTCCATTGGTTTGCCGTAATGCTTCTCAATTTGCTTGGCTATTTCTGCAAGCTTTATAACTTCCTCATCGCTTATGCAAGGTTCTTTCTGCTTTTGCTCAGGCACTTCCAAGTGAACCGTTTTACCAGTATTTGCGTCGCGTATGTATTGAACTGTTTTTCGCGCAATTCGTCTTTCTTTAATTTTTAAGGTGTTCTTGTCAACAACAAAATCATCAGGATTCACCGCGCCCGAGACAACGGTTTCGCCTAGACCATAGTTTCCTTCAATGACGATTTCATCCCTGTTTCCAGTTACAGGGTTTATGGTGAACATGACGCCGGCGGCTCGGGAGTTCACCATTTTTTGAACGCCGACGCTTATGAGGACTTTTTCATGTGCAAAGCCCTTTTCGTTACGATAAAAGATAGCGCGGGGAGTGAAAAGGCTGGACCAGCATTTAACAATTTTTTCAAGTAAGTCGGCAGTACCTCTAACGTTCAGGTAAGTTTCCTGTTGCCCAGCGAAAGATGCATCAGGTAAATCTTCAGCCGTAGCGCTTGATCTAACTGCGACAAAAGCATCTTGCAACTTTAGTCTGCTGTTAAGCTCTTTATAAGCGGATTTTATGGCGTTTTCGATTTCCTTAGGCATCTGAGAGGTTTCAATAAGTGCGCGAATTTTCTCTGAGGCCACGCTATATTGTTGAGGATCATTTGGGTCAGTCACTGTCTCTTTAATTATCTTGTAAATCATCTCGGCAATTCGAGTTTGCTTGAGAAATGTCTCGTAAGCGTAGGCTGTTACCGCAAATCCAGGGGGAACCGGCAGCCCAGCGTGAATCATTTCGCCGAGACTAGCGTTTTTTCCGCCTACAAGAGGCACATCAGTGTTTCTGAGATTTTCGAACCAAATAATGAAGGCTTTTTTCGCTTCGTTCAAGCCGTCTCCGTCTCCGATTTCACCGCATCAGCGGTGCTTGAAGGTGTTAATTTCTCAATTTCTATTCTACAAGGAATAGGCAATTTTGCGCTACCGCGCTTTAAGGATTCTTTAGCGAGTTCCAAAGCATTTGCTTTAACTCTAACCGTTATGATCGTCTGCCCAGGCTCTACTCGAGCAGCCGTACCGATGGCTTTTCCAAAAGATTTTCGCATGCCTTGCTGGAGACGGTCAGCGTGAGCGCCGAAAATCATTTTGTTTTCTCTCAAAATAACATGAGGGTACGGGTGGACCAGCATTAGATAATCATTGACCAGTTTTTCCATGAGAAGACGATTCGTTGCCACGCGTGCTGCTTCCAAGGCGCTATGGCGAATTTGAGCCCTTTTCAACGCTACAAGTCTTGCTTCAATGTCAAATTTGCCGTTAGTATCTCCCATGGTAAATTTGGTTATTTTCGGAGGTGGAAATCCTTTCGCAAACTCTTTTCGGGTATAAGCTTGGCCTTTTACAGCCCGGTAATTTCTTGCATGCATATGGTTCCCTTTTTTAGCATACAGCCTCAGCGCTATTTAAACAATTTGCAACTATATCCTTACAGTTTTTGTATATTCTTCAAGTTTTTGTGTAAAATAAAATGAGGCATTTTAGCCAAGTAAGGGGCTCATTTGCTTATATATTTAGTAACAATCTTAGCTTATGAGATCATGTCTCTCCAAGTGTTTATTCCAGGAAAAAATTGGTGTCTATCGCTAGCGGAACTTGCTGCTTTTCTAGAGGCAAGAAACAGCAAATTCGCTGTGCACTCAATGTCGAGGGACTTCTTTGTGCTTAGCTTTACTGACAAAGGCAGCTTTTCAGTTGATGATTTGGGCGGCGTCATAAAGATAGGCGAGTTAGTTGCGAATTTACCAACAGAAAAGTTGCGAAGCGCTTTTCTCCAGAAAAACAGAGAAGCACAAGCACAGATCGCGCGGACTCTTGAATCTAGCGGTGTGGCAAAGATTCTTGAAGCTAAACTTGATAAGATTCTTTTTGGCGTGAGCGTTTACTGCGCAGACAAGTCGCTGCGTCCTATTTCCAAGAGCATTCAACGGTTCATAGGAAGCACCATAAAACGCGAGTTATCGGCGCATAATAAGAAAGCAAAGTTCATGGGATTCTCCAAAGATAGACGGCAGCCACAGCTAAGCCATGTTGAAGTGCTAAAGAAAAATTTGGTTGAGAACAGGGCGGAAGTGCTGTTTTGCATTGGCGAAGAACAAAGCTGGATTGCTACCACCGTTGCGGTGCATAATCCTTTCGAGTTTCAGAAACGGGATGTAGGCAAACCAAATCAGCGTAAAATTTTTGCCATGCCGCCTCGGCTGGCGCGGATAATGGTAAATTTAGCTTTTTGCACATCTGGAAAACTTTTGCTTGATCCCTTCTGCGGCGTAGGCACAGTTCTCCAAGAAGCGCTGTTATCTAAAGCTAGAGTTATAGGCATGGACATAAACTCGTGGTGCATCAAAGCGGCAGAAGAGAACCTGGAGTGGCTTAAGAGAGAGTACAATTTAACAGAAGCAGATTTCAGGATACTGCATAGCGATGCACGTAGTATGGTTAAGAAAATAGGGTGGGAACAAGTTGACGGCATAGTAACTGAACCCGACTTGGGCCCTGCCCTCAAGCATATTCCCACAAAACCTTACGCTTTGAAGATAATTAGGAAGCTACAACCATTGTACTTTGACTTTATCGAAGAGGCCTATAAGGTGCTTAAGAAAAGTGGAAGATTAGTGTTAGTTACTCCATACATCAAGACGCGATCAGAAGTGGCAGTTACTATGGATATCGAAGAGAAAAGTTTGGAGATAGGTTTCCAACGTGTTTATCCTTTCAAAAAGGAACAGTTTGATGAGAACGCTAAAGCGCCAGAGGCGTTGATCCAGATGGCTTCTCTTGTGGACATTGAAGAGAAGCATAAAATTGGCAGGGAAATACACATTTTCCAGAAATGACGCCGCAGATGGCGCAGAATAGCCTATTTAGGTTTATTAATTTGTGTTGTGAATGTTTAGACGTTTCAAGAGCTGATGCTGATGACAGGCAAAACAAGACCAGATTGGGACAGATATTTCCTAGACCTCTGTGAAGCTGTCGCTAAGCGTGCTACATGCGACCGCGGAAAATGCGGCTGCGTTATCGTTAAGGACAAGCGAATAATGACTACTGGTTATGTAGGTGCACCCGCAGGGCTGCCTCACTGCGACGAAGTCGGCCATGACTTACGCAAAGTTATTGATTACAATGGCAACATAACGCAGCATTGTGTTCGCACACTCCACGCTGAGCAGAACGCGATTATACAGGCCGCACGGTTCGGTATTCCTCTTGAGGGATCAACGCTTTACTGCAAGATGACGCCATGCAGAACCTGCGCGATGATTATAATAAACGCTGGCATCAAGCGGGTAGTTTGCGAAAAAAGATATCACGCAGACGCGGATTCTGTAGAGTTGTTTAAGCAAGCAGGTGTAGAACTGGTCATAATGAATAATGAAGTCGAAAAATATGATAACCAATGAGAAAATGGCATAACCTGCGCTGATTGGCAATGCTCGTTTTGGAGATAAACTTGGAATTAATCTGTTGCTTGCGGAACTTGAGAGATTAACAAAATTTTGAAAATGAGAAAAAGGAGATGTGGGCGCGATTACTCGAGGATTTTTTCTATTGCGCCTTTTTCAACCTCGTCAGCCATTGGAATTCCGGTGACCTTTGCAGCTCTTTCAGAGAGGCTCATTAGATCGTTTCTGTCGAGCAAGTTGAGCTTCCATTTTCGCGCGCCAGCCATTAACTGTTTCAGTCCTACGCCTATTCTGTCTGTTAAGTAAGTGTAGAGCCCCATAGCTTCCAGCGGTATCTCACTAAAGCGCTTTCCATATTTTGCCTTCAATTCCGGAGTTGCTATGAAGAATTTCGCGGGGTCGGCGCCATATTTTTCTACGAATGATTTTGGCAGTTTGCCTTCTTTAGCCAGTTTCGCGAAGTAGCTCGATTTCATAACAGCCGTTATGGGCGCGCGGCCCATCAGCACCGCCTTCACAAACGGTCCTTCGCCGAAGTTGCTCAATGCTATAGCCTTGAGAATCGAAGTTTCCTCAATGAAACCGCCAGCTATTACTAAGTCAGGAACATGGCGACCTTTCTTCTTCAGTATCTGCGCGCATCTCAGAACAATCGCTTCTAGATAAACTGTTGGAATGCTCATTTCATCCATCATTGGCACTGGGCTCATGCCTGTTCCGCCGCCTGCGCCGTCGAATGATAGCGCGTCGATTTTGGCTTCTGAAGCAAACTTCATGGTATATGCGACAGCTGATGGTCGGTAGGCGCCTGTTTTTAGGAAAACGTGTTTTGCGCCTTGCTTTCTGAGCCATTCTATGTCTTCTATGAAGGGTTTTTCTTTAGGTATGCCCACGCGGCTGTGTCTCTCGAAGGTATTAAACACGCCTTCTTTGAAGGCTTCTTGAACTGTTGGGTCTTCTGGATCTGGAATGACTACGTAGCCTCTCTTTTTCAGTAGAATAGCCTTTTCAAGGTTTCTTATGCGCACTTCTCCGCCTATG
>JBNARN010000033.1:0-1949 GCA_049718365.1 Candidatus Bathyarchaeales archaeon | reverse complement strand
CACGTTTGTTTGAATTACGACGTCGCCGTATTTACCGTCCCAGAACTTTCTGAAGGCGTCAACGCGCCGCTTTAGCTCCTTCGAGTAAGTTACTTTGCCATTCTCGATTTTAGACTCTGGATCCATGCCGCAAACGTTCTCGCCGATTGTTATCATCACGCCCGAAAGGGCAGCGCCAATAGCTAAGCCATCCCAGTTCAAGCGCGCCACGTCTGTTGAACCAAAAGCGCCAGTTATTATTGGAAGCTTAAGCGGGACACCACCAACTTTGGTTTCAGTATTTACATTTGGAAAGATTGCAACATCGGAATCTTCTTTTATACCGTGAACTTCGAAGAGACTTGCCTGGATGTTGAAGTGTGACCAGTCAAGGCCGTAGTCTTTTAGCGCACCAGCGGTGCTTGTTCCGAATTGGCTCGGATCGGGGTAGAGTGCTTCTCTTCCTCGAAAGGCAGATAGGCTGATTTCGCAAAGGACAGGACAGTCGTGGATGCATATTGGGCACATGCCGCTTACGGTGCTGGTGTCTTTAACACGTGTTGTTGTTCCAACGGTTGATTTGCCATTTAGGTATGAACTGTTTTTTTGTACACGTTCGCTCATTTTTCCACCCTTTTTTGTTATAAACATTCAAATTAATGCGGTTGAAATGTGGAAAACCCATACAAATGTAGTCTATATAATTTTATTGAACATTATCTATATTCAACGGCATGTGGAATATACGAAATAAATGAAACATATACAGGGTTTAAACAAAGAGAACAGCCAGGCAATACGAACCGAAGACGCAGTCGAATGCGAGTTTTATCCGCCCAAAACAAATATAATCGCTTGCAACATTTAGTTAGCGTGAAATGGAGGCTTACCAATTGAGTTTTGAAATGTGGGCTGAAAAATACAGACCTAAACAGTTAGACGATATGGTTGACCAAAAGGAAATAGTTGAACGCCTAAAAAGTTTTGTTAAAGCAAGAAATGTGCCGCACTGCATTTTCGCGGGGCCGCCTGGAACAGGCAAAACCACGGCTGCCCTATGTTTGGCTCGCGATCTTTATGGCGAGGGTTACCGTGAGCACCTTATGGAACTGAACGCCAGCGATGAGAGAGGCATCGATGTGGTTAGAGAAACCGTGAAGACTTTTGCGAGGTCTCGTTCTATAGGTGAAATCCCATTTAAAATCTTAATCTTAGACGAAGCAGACAACATGACTTCTGATGCACAGCAAGCGCTGCGGCGGACTATGGAGAGGTATACTGAAACATGCCGTTTTATCCTATGCGCAAATTACAGCGGCAAAATAATTGAGCCGATCCAGTCGCGATGCGCGCCGTTCAGGTTCACTTTTCTGCCGCGAGAAGAGCATGATAAGTATATAAAACAAATAGCTGAGCGCGAGAACGTCCAATTATTACCAGAGGGCGTCGACGCGATTTTCGAAGTTTGCGGCGGCGACCTCAGAAGAGCCATAAATACGCTACAAGCTGCGGCTTCGGTGAACAAGCCTGTAGACGCCAAGCTTGTCTACTCGATAACGGGTAGAGCCAGCCCTGCAGATGTGCAAAAAATGCTAATTACAGCCATTAAAGGCGACTTTTTAGGCGCCAGAAGGCAACTGCGGGATATGATTCAAAAATATGGCGTGGCTGGCAGCGACATAATCAGGCAGATTCACACTGAAATCTTTAAGGCCGCGGAGATTCCAGAGCCATGGAAAATAAAACTTGCAGGCATCGTGGGCGACATAGATTATCGTCTGGTAGAAGGCTCAGACGAGGAAATTCAATTAAGCGCCCTTTTGGCACGGCTGGTTGAAGCCGGCTACGAAATGAAGAAGTAGCAGGGTGCTAAGGTTTGTACGCTGCGTGGACTCTCAAGCATAAACCAGCATCCGTTGCGGAAATAGTTGGGAACACAGAAGCTATCAAAACTTTCAGCGAATGGATAA
>JBNARN010000032.1:4220-14479 GCA_049718365.1 Candidatus Bathyarchaeales archaeon | reverse complement strand
TTTCGCCGGTAAAACGCCTTGCCGCTTATAATACCGGGAAAGCTTGTGAATACGCGCTTCAATGTTCTGCAGCGCACGCTTATTATGCAAATCCTTCTTATTGTTCTCCAAATGCACCGCGAGATTCTGCGCCTTCTTTATCAAATTGGCCAGATCTTCCGGTAACGACGGCGCCAAACCTGCGTCTTCAAGTATTTCAGTTATGCTTTTTCCAACGATAGGCTTCACTAAGGGAATCGCGTACTGATCTCTAAGAATCATGCCTATCCTGCTGGGCGGATACCCGTCCTTGGCAAGCTTTATGACGAAGGCCTCAACTTCCTCTGGCTGATACTTGCACCAGCTCGGAGGCCGCTTGCTAACAGGCCTTGTTGAATGGGATTTTCCCTTTTCTTGTTTAGGCATCTATACACCTTAAGCATTAAGACCCACGGTACACGAATATTTAAAATTTCTTATGCAAGAAGCCTGTATCGCTTATATCTGGTTATACGTAGGGTATATTAGCTTTTAAACTCTCAACCTACTGCTTAAGCATCGGAAGTCGCTATGCCTCGGCTATTTTATATACTCAAACGACGCAAGAGCTTAATGGAGATTTTGATGGCAACCTTGAGTTCTGCGGTTTTGAAATGGACAAACATTTTGGCATTTCTGGCCACGCTTATAGTAAACGGCTTAGCCGGAAGCACAACAGTTATCGGCGGCAAAGTCACAGCGCAAATTTCTGATGCCAATCCAACGCTCATAACTCCCGCAGGCTACGTCTTCTCCATATGGGGCATCATCTACATCTTGCTCGGCGTCTTTGTGATCTTTCAAGCTTTGCCCAGCGAGAAAGGAAAGGACTACCAAAAAAGGATTGGCTGGCTCTTTATCCTAAGCAGCCTATTGAATATTGCTTGGCTGTTCCTTTGGCAATTTGAGCAGCTTATCCCATCTGTTGCTCTTATGTTCCTGCTGCTTGCAACACTGATTACGATTTACTTACGCCTTGATGTAGGCAAGTCTGCGGCTTCATTACGCGAACGATTGGCAGTTTATCTCCCATTTAGCGTTTATCTAGGCTGGATCACCATTGCCTCGATTGCGAATGTTGCCGTTGCATTGGTTTCGGTAAACTGGGATGGTTTCGGAATAAACCCGGAAACATGGGCTACTCTAATCATAATCATTGCATTGGTGATCACGCTACTTGTCATAGCAACGAGAAAAGACATAGCATATGGATTGGTAATTATTTGGGCGCTAGTAGGTATTGCGGCAAAGCAAAGCGAAAATCCCAATGTTGCTATGACCGCGGAAATCAGCGCCATAATTGTCGCGGTAGCCCTATGTGCTTTAATCCTGCTTGCCATACTCAAACGTCGATAAAGCAGCATTTCACCTCAACAACAGCGTGCGTTTACCATGCTACTTTGGGCTATAAGCACCGTGAGGAAAGGCAGCCTTCACATTTACAATAACTTTAAACATTGAGTTTAGGGGTAGGTTTTTATCAATTACTAAAGCTAGTTAAGTTATGCTTGAACGAGAAGAGCGAGTGCGGTTTGCCGCATTCTTGAACGCCGCTTTCACCGTAATAGAGGTTATTGGCGGCTTCTTGACCAACAGCTTAGCCATATTATCCGACGCCTTGCATGACTTTGGCGATAGCGTTACTCTTCTGATTTCATGGCTTTTTGAGCGCGAAGCAAAAAAGTCGCCTGACGCTAAATACACTTTTGGCTATCAGAGGCTATCGCTGTTTTCCGCGCTCTTTGCTGCATCCATCTTAATCGGCGGCTCGATTGTGATAATACTCCAAGCCATCCCTCGCTTCCTTAATCCTGAGCCAGTGAACGCTTTCGGCATGATAGGCATAGCTTTTATCGGAATCGCATTTAATGGTGCAGGCTTCTTTTTGCTGAAAAGAGGGAGAAGCCTAAACGAGAAAGTCCTGTCTTGGCATCTGTTGGAAGATGTGTTAGGCTGGGTGGGCATTTTGCTCGGCGGCGTCATCATCTACTTCTGGAAGTTTTATTTAATCGACCAGATATTAACCGTTGGCTTAACAGCTTTCATTTTATATGGCGTAACTAAAAATCTGAGAGAAGCAATTAATATACTCCTTCAAGGGGTTCCGAAGCACATAAACATTGATGCAGTGAAAAGGGACATTGAATCAATCGAGGGCGTTCTTGGGATACATGATGTTCATATTTGGTCGCTGGAAGGGGAAACAGACGTTTTCACCGCTCATGTCGTATTAGATGATGAAGCTCTTCAAAAGACGCCAGAACAAACCCGACAAGCCATCAAAGATGCACTTCAGCGCCATCATATTGAACACTCTACCATCGAATTGGAGAGCCAATACAAATGTGTTGGCGTAGTATGTGAAGAGCAACATGAAAAATCGAAGAATCAGAAAAAGGGTCACTGAAACTTTCTGTACCATTCGGCGAAATTACGGATAGCACGCGCCCTATGCGAGAAACCATTTTTCTCTTCAAGCGTCATTTCCGCAAAAGTCTTAGCGCTTCCCAGCGGTTGGAAGATAGGGTCAAACCCGAAACCGGATTTACCGTTGCCCACGCGTACTTCACGGGTTATGCTTCCGTCAACTTTACCCTCAAAAACCAAAGGCGCTGATGCTTCATTGTCGCAGTAGGCTATGGCTGACTGAAACATGGCTTTTCTGTTTTCCACGTTTTCCATAAGCTTCAGCAGGCCCTCATTACCTATAGTTTGGTAAACATAAGCGGCGTAGGGCCCGGGAAATCCCTGTAGCGCCTCTACGAAAAGCCCCGCGTCTTCTACTATAATAGGCAGGCGGCAATGCTTGAAGGCGTCCTGTGCGCTTGTTTGAGCTATTTCTTTAAGGCTATTACTTTGGATCTCCAGAGCCTTAACGCGGAGCATTCCAGCTGCTATGTTATATTCGGCCAATAAGCTTCGAACTTCGTTGAATTTGTTGATGTTGTTCGTGGCGAAGAAAATAACTTTGCCTTTTAACTTGAACGCCATGCTATTGTTCCTCCCTTCTCTCAGCCACATATCGTCCGCGCCTTTCTATCTCCGCGATTTTCTCTATGACTTCGCTGGCTTCTTCAGCTCCTAAAACCGCAGAATAGCCGCTAAGCACGGCTTCGAAGCATTCTTGGGCAAACTGGTAATGCGTACTCTGCAAGGCACGCTGCATTAGATGCAAGTCTACACCTCTGGCTTCAATCTCAGCGCTTTTCTCACCTAATCCGAAATCAACCAGAAAAATTTTGCCCTCAACATTCACAAGCATATTGGACGTTGTTAAGTCTCCGTGAATCACACAGTGCTTGTGCAGTTTCCCAATTAACTCGCCGATTTTAACACACAAGTTCTGGCGTTCCTTCTTTGGCAGGGTGCCTAAAAGCTGCTTTACCGGCGCGCCCTCTATAAACTCCATTATTATTGTAGCGTTTTTTGGGTTCACCAGAAAAATTGTCGGAGTCGGCACTCCCGCCTTTTTTGCTTCATGCATAAGTAGTGGCTCACGTGTTGTTCGTTGACTGCGAATTTTTTCATCCAACTCTGCAGGGCGATATTTCTTCGGAAAGCGAATCTTGATTATCACTTTCTTGCCGTGCCAGTCTGCAAGGTAGAGGCTCGCTTCAGCGCCCTTCTTAAGCAGGATCTGCGAGGCTACTTCACCCATGGAACATCCACCTTATCCAGCCGCCACCGCAGCTTGACGTAACTTTCTTCCACGGGCGTAACTGCGCCGTGCGTGTAGGCTAACACGCCAGTCCAAGCTATCATGGCACCGTTATCCGTTGCAAACTCAAGCGGCACCACGTGAAAACGTGCACCGTGCTCCTCCGCAATAACGCGGAGCATAGATTGCAAGCGCTTGTTAGCAGCTACACCGCCTGTCAACAGCACCTCGCGCTTCTCAGTATGCGCTAATGCACGTTCGGTAACCTCGGTAACCATGGAAAACGCGTGCTCCTGCAGACTATAGCAGAGGTCCTCCAGCCTGCAGTCGCCCCTGCGGAGCAGCGCTGTTGCAGCAGTTAGCAAGCCGCTTAACGAGAGATCCATGCCCTTAACAACATAAGGCAGAGAAATTAGCTTTTCACCATTGGCAGCCAACTTCTCCAGTGCAGCGCCAAGCGGCATGCCCTTTTTATGCTTGAGACCTGCTTCTCTTGCGAAAACGTCAAGGCAGTTGCCGAGGGCAATGTCCAAGGTTTCGCCGAAAACCCGATAGCGCCCAGAATCGAAAGCGGAAACAATTGTGTTGCCGCCTGAAACATAAAGTGTCACAGGATCCGCTACGCCAGTCGTGAGCTTGCCAATTTCGATGTGAGCTATTGAATGGTTTACACCTACAAGGGGAAGATTAAGGTATGCGGCCAGCGCTCTAGCCACGGTGGCTCCTGTACGTAGGCAGGGGCCTAAACCTGGACCTTGAGAAAACGCTATTAGCCTTAGGTCCTTTGGTTTTATTCCTGCTTCTGATAGTGCATCACGAAGCACTGTGTCTGCTACTTCAGCATGGTGCCTCGCAGCTTCCCGCGGGTGAATCCCGCCCTCTTCGGGTACGTAATCACTTGAGGCATTAGCTAATATTTTGCCATTGAAAGTGACTATGCCAACTCCGAAGTCGTCCGCTGTGGATTCTATTCCTAAACAGTAAGCCTCAGCTGAATCACTCATTTTGCAGATCCTTCATGCAGTTTTCGGGTTTGCCGGGTACATATTTTTATCTGGAAGCACCGCATATATCTAGTGGATACTGGGACTGATAAACAATGCCGAAACGTAATGATCTGGAACAAAAAGCGCTACATTTCGTAATGAATACAGGGCCAACGGGCGTGCTTCAATCTGATTTGTGGCGAGAATTAGGCGCAAGCAGCAGGGAAGGCTCTCGAATAGCGATTAAGCTGGAAGAGAAGGGGCTCATTAGAAGAGAAAAAGAACTGCAAGGTGGAAGGTGGACCTATAGGCTTTTCCCCAAACGCGTGCCAACCTCTATAGATTCAATAGTTGACTGCCCATGTCTGCTATGCCAAGATAACGCTAGATGTGATCCGACGACTGCAATTTCGCCTACAAACTGCGCGAAACTTACAGAGTGGATCTTGTCCTTGGAGAAAGAGGACTCGCCCCCATTAGGTGATAACACACTTGCCCAAGGCTTGGATCCAAGATAGAAAAAGGGATTATTACTACAAGAAGGCGAAAGCTGAAAACTATCGTTCAAGAGCAACGTACAAGCTTGCGCAGGCCGCGGCTACATATAATTTTATACGTAAAGGCGATGTGGTTGTTGACTTAGGCGCGGCGCCGGGCGGTTGGATTCAAGCAGCCAGAAAAATTGTGGGCAAAAAAGGCTTTGTTTTAGGTGTGGACTTGAAACCGATTGCGCCTTTCCCGCAGGAGTACGTGAGAACCATCGTCGCCGACTTCACTGAACCTGAAACACTGCAGCAGATTCTGGATTTGCTGCCCAGAAAAGCGGATGTTGTGCTTTCAGACGCGTCGCCGAACATTTCTGGAATCTGGGAGGTTGACCATGCACGTCAAATAGATCTAGCATCTCAAGCGTTAAGAGTTGCCTTGAATGTGCTGAGGCCTGCGGGAAACTTTTTTGTTAAAGTTTTTGAAGGCGACATGCTCGCAGACTTCGTAAAGAAAGTGGAGAAGCACTTTGTTAGTGTTAAGGTTATAAAGCCGAAGGCAAGCCGAGCTAAAAGCTCTGAAATGTTTGTTTTGGCGATGAACTTGAAACCAGAGGCTGCGGTAGAAAAGTAAAGCTAATTTTACCGTTGCCTAATTATGATTAGGTGCAAGGTTTGCGAATTGTATCAGCTGACTCTGCGGCGGCAATATTGGACGAGAAATTTACGCCAATAAGGCTGGTAGCTTCCGCTTCGGTTTTGGTTAATCCTCCGTATAGGGAATCGTCCGCGCGATTAGCTGAGCCCATATTTAAAGAAGTGGAAAACGGAGGCGAAGTGATATTGCAAGAGGCTTTGCTGTGTAGAAACCTGCTTGACAAAGTGAAAGCAGATGTTGTGCACTTAGACATGACGTTAGGCGCGGTGCCCATTCAAGAGCTGTCTCCAGTTGAGTTGTCAAATATGAAAATATCAGGTAGGGCGCGGCAACAAATTTTAAAGGTGCTGCCGACACTGCGGAAAATAGCCGGTGACATTGAGAGAGCATATGGCGTGGAAGTTTTAGCGATTGGCAAAGAAAGCATTCCGGTGCGAGTAGCAGAATTGACGGCTGGCGCTGAAGCAGTTTTGTTCGCTTGCGCCAAGGCTGTGCGGGAAAAGCAGAGCGTACTTTTGGGTTTACCATCCGCATGTCAGCCCATAATTGCGGGAAACAGCGTTTACCTTTATTCGCTTTTGGCTGCGGAGCATGATGTTCGCGGCTATGCCGAAGATACGGAGGAAGTTTTAGGCAAAGTTAATATTGTGGAAACTTTAAATCCATGCGCAAGAGGTTTTCGCGCGTTAAAAATAGAGCCTTTAAGTTAAAAAACAGGAGTTACATGCAATGATTCTTGACATTTGGAAGAATGCTTCGCCGAAACGCAAGCGAATTTACTCGGTGATTGCGGTTTTCGTGCTTTCAGTTATAATCACTCTTATTGGCAGTTTTATGCCTGTTGATGCTGAACAAGCGAGGCAGATTAGCGAAAAACTTAACCAGACTTTGACCACGGCAACCGAAAGTGAAATGCTCATGCAGTACATTTTCGGAAACAACTTCTTCATATGCCTAATTATGTTCATTCCAGTTGTGGGACCAATCTTCGGCTTTTTTGTGCTTTTCAGCACAGGTGCAGCAGTAAGCGCTGTGGCTGCAACGCAAGGTTTTCCTTCAATCATAGCGGTAATCGCTTTAATCATAACTCCTGTGTTTTGGTTAGAGTATGCGGCTTATTCAACTGCCATGGCTATGAGTGTTTGGCTTTTCCGCCGTATACTTCAAGGAAGAGGGCGGCATGAGTTCAGAAACACGTGTTTATTCATTACATTATGCGCGGTGTTGCTTGTTATAGGCGCAGCTGTTGAAACGGCGCTGATAATGTTAGCCACGTGAAAAGAGCCAAGCTTAACTTTGCCCTTTTCTCTTTGTAGAGGCTATCTCTAAACTTAAATCTAATGCTCTGACGCTGTGGGTAAGCTCACCGAGGCTTATTATGTTAACTCCTGTTTGAGCATACTCCAAAAGGTTTTCTTGCGTGATGCCGCCGCTTGCTTCCAGCAGGGTCTTTCCATGGAAACCGGCTTTTTTCAGCGCCTCAACAGCTTCCCGAATTTGGTTGGGTGAGAAATTGTCAAGCATAATTATGTCTGCGCCTGCTTCCGCTGCTTTCAAAGCATCTTTGACGCAGGTAACTTCTACTTCGATTTTTTTGCTGAAGGACGCATGTTGTTTGGCGCGTTTTACTGCGCTCTCGACACTACCAGCTATCGCAATATGGTTATCCTTCACCAGAATCATGTCCCCCAAATGTAGCCTATGGGTGTCTCCTCCTCCGATGAGCACGGCTTTCTTGTCAAAATAGCCAAGACCTGGAGCCGTTTTACGTGTTGCTGCAATTTTAACCGGTAAACTTGCTTTTTCAAGTTTTTCCACAAGACGCCGGGTGACCGTGGCGATGCCGCACATGCGCGATAGCAGATTCAGCATCGTGCGCTCGGCTGAGAGAATAGTTCGGGCATCTCCAGAAACTGTTATGATAACTTGGCCGTTTCTGATTTTTTCGCCATCTTCGGCTTTTGCTTGCACACTTAAGCCAAGGCACTCAGCTAGAACCATTGTTTCTTCGATTCCAGCAGCTACTCCCGCTTCCTTAGCTACAATTGTCGCCTCAACCGTCAAGCCCGCAGGCACAACAGCTGCAGATGTTACGTCGCCTTGCCCAGCATCTTCAGCTAACAGTTGCTTCAGCTTTTCTTCCAAGATTCTACGCGGTATAAACATAGCTTTTTACTTTCCTCTTTTAAGTTTAAAATACTTACTTTGATTACAAAAACGACTACGCAATAACTTTTTTATGAATTGCAGTTTAAGGATGCATGAGGCTTTCTCTTAGCCCATGGCGCCGCGCGTATATTTTGAGACAAAAGGTATATTTGGCAGTTAACCATCTGACTCTTAGCACCAAAAATAGAGGACCCGCAAATGCCCATATTAGATCCAATTAAAAAGTCGATTGCACAAAAGCATAGGCTTTACATGAAGATTTGCAGAGACTGCGGAGCCAGAAATGCAGAGACGGCAATAAAATGCCGAAAATGCAAAAGCAAGAATCTTCGCTGGAAGAAACGTGAGATTGTAAAGTAAAAGGAGCTTATTCAAGAATTTTAACTAACGTTTCCATGTTGAAAACGGTGTTTGCGCAGCCGTTCTTTATTAAAGGAACAGCTTGCCCAGCAATGTTCATTTGACCTAAGGCACTCACAGCCAATTTTACCTCTTCACCGCAAGCAACGCCAACAACACCTTCGTATTGATTTCGCGTCAAAATTTTCGAAATGCATGAACCACCGGGAACCACATAAACGTCGTATCCTTTTTTCTTGGCTAAGCTTTCTGCCCTGTTAATTAGGCAGTCTGAAGAGCAATGCGCACATGTATAGGAAGGAATACTCGGGTCAAAAATCGCTTTGCAGCGACTGTCCATATATTTTCTGGAGCAATGCGGAAGCAAAAGAGCCTTTTTCTTAGCTTGTAAAAATCTTTTTCTTTCTAAAAGATTCACCGTTTGCACTTCGATGAAATCTTGAAGTAGAACCACGGCGTCGGAGAGATTTAGTCCCGTGGCTTCTTGTATTCTAAACTTTTTTATGATGTCCTGCAAGTTTTTGAGGAAGGTTTTGTGCATGCCACTCTGGTAGCTGATCTTGGCGATTTCTGTGAAGAAGAAGCGTGGAACCGGTGATAGATCGAATGTGAATTTGTATGGCATAACTTAAGATTAACGACGCACAAACTTAAAAGAATACCTATTCACTTCGTGCAAACTTATTCCTAAACTGACCACTTTGCTTCTTCATTGACGCCTAAAAGTTCCCTCAGAGCCCGTATATCTTCTCGTAGCTGCTTTATCTCGACTTCAAGAGCGCTGGCTCGTGACTCTGCAACCTTTTTAAGCTGCTCAATTTCCATTAATAGACTCGCCCGCTCCGTTTCTAAGGCGCTTATCTTTTCCCGCAAAAACTTCAAAGTCTGCGTTAACCCTTCATGTATATCTTTAACTTTTTCAGCCAAAATTTTAACGTCCTTTGTTTCCGCAGGCGCAACGGTAGTGCTTACTTTGGATTTGAATGTGGACTTGCATTCAGGACATTTGAAAAGACCAACTCGAAATTCAGGTATAACTCCATATGCCACTTGTTTGGGAGGCGCTACTGTCCAGCATTTAACGGCGGTAGGTACATTTGTTCCACAATTTGGGCAGTTAACCACTGTATAGCCCTCGCATGTTTGAGTGCATTCAATATCCTCAAAAGTTATTCCTTACGATTAACCTATAAAATTTTGCATTATCTATCTAAATTTGCATTCACGGAATATTAAAGAAAAAATCGGGAAAATGGAAGTCGGATTATCAAATGCTGATTTTGAACAGTAATTTCTCAACAAGTTCTTTATACCGATTTCGGATAGTAACCTCTGTTACCTGCGCAATCTCCGCTATTTCCCGTTGCGTTTTCCGTTCGCCTGTTAAAACAGAAGCCACGTAGCTTGCGGCGGCAGCGATGCCTGTGGGTCCTCGGCCTGAGGTGAGCTTAAGTTCCTTCGCTGCAGATAGAATTTTATGCGCAATTTCTTCGACTTTGCCTTGCATTGTTAGTTGATTAGAAAACTTGGTTATGTACTGGCTAGGTCGAAGCGGTGGAATAGAATAGTTCAGCTCTTTAATCAGAAAGCGATAACTGCGCCCAATTTCTTTTTTGTTAACAGCGGACGCTTGCGATATCTCGTCTAAAGTTCTTGGCAACCCACACTGCCTACACGCCAAGTAAATCGCTGCTGAAGTCACACCTTGAATCGACCTTCCACGTATCAGCCGCTCTTTCACTGCCTTTCGGTAAATAACCGAGGCTGTTTCCAAGATATTTTTGGGAAGATTCAGGTTATTGGAGATTTTTGTGATTTCAGATAAAGCAAATGCCAAGTTGCGTTCTGTAGCGTCAGAAACACGTATACGGCGCTGCCATTTTCTCAGGCGGTAAACTTGCGCCTTCTGACCGGGTGAAAGGCTT
>JBNARN010000032.1:2205-4204 GCA_049718365.1 Candidatus Bathyarchaeales archaeon | reverse complement strand
ACCTTTGTCGTGAATCGTGTACGTTAGGGGCGCGCCAACTCTTGTCCGTTTTGACCGCTGCTCATCGTCGAAAGCGCGCCATTCGGGGCCTCTGTCAGCTATTTTGGCGGCAACCACGAAGCCGCAGTCCATACAAACTATTTCGGCGCACTCGTAGTCACGCATGAGTCTTGTGCTGCCACACTCGGGGCATGACTGAACTTTGGATGGCTCAACGCGTTGAGCCGTATATGAGGGGTCTACATCTTCACGCAGTTTATTATCGCCACTCATGTTATTTTTTACTCCGCCCTTTATTCGAGAGAAGCAGATACAGTTGCTTGCCGATTAACTTTTTAGGCTCTTTAACCTCGGGTTTCACTACTGCATAAGGCGAAGACACAGGACCGATTACATCGAAAACTTTTCCGACGACTTTAAGATTTTCGTCAACAACGGTGGAACCGATTTTCGGGTTTTTGGCGGCCTTGACAACAATGTTTTGAGAAGGAGACTCGCTAAGCACTTTGCCCAATCTCTGCAAGCAAACACCTCTCCCGAAAAATAAGAACGTCACCGTATTAGTTTATTTAAACCTTTCTGCGTAACATGATATACAAAAATTCGGAAATAACGCTTTACAAAGCCTTAAACGCTATTAATAGGCTGCTGAAGCCAGAATTTTCCATACTGAGAAAAATTCTGAGCTAACTTTGCAACTAGTTTCAACTAATCAGAGCAGGCTGCATGCCGAGCTTAAAATGTCCTATTCGACACTGACAAAATGCTTTGTTCAACTATATCCGTATTCTGCACCGCAGAATCTACCCTCTACTGACCTATGCAATAATTTTCTAATAACCGAATGTGACTGGGTATCGGCGCTTCTGTTTGGCAATGAGAGCTATTGATTAGCGTTTTCATTTTAGAGCCGCAAGTATTTTTTGAGCTATTATTTCAGGTAATTTATCCCTGCTTTCTTGTGTAACTGTGAGAATTTCTGCGTCTTCTCGGCTTTTAGCTGCTTTTATCAGTTTGTCATTAGCTTTCCAGTGTATTATTGCCACGGCAGGCTTCTGGCTTTCCAGCACTTTTTGCACTGCTGCCTTAAATTTTTCAGAGAACAATTCCATCGGCCCGATTTCGTCTATGGCAACGGCAGCGCATTTTTCTGCTGCTTCCGCTATGGCCGCTGCGCCGACGGAGTCGAGGTCTAATAAATTTACGCGGTACTTGCCCACTTGAGGGCCGCTTTGCTGGTTGATGTGAGCAAGCCATCCGCGGCGACCGCTTGTTAAATCCAAAATTTCGAATCCGACGCGTACGCCGTTTTCGCGAACTTCGCGGCTTATCATCCCGCCCATGCATACGCCGCTTCTTTTTAGGATGTTAACTGCCTTTGTTAGCACAGTAGTTTTTCCTACGCCTGGATTTCCAGTTAAGAGGATTACGCGTTTGGGCAATGCATTTGGCCTCTGTATTAACCAGAAGTCTAATATGCGCATAAATTTCTTCCCTTCTCTAGCAATGTGAGGTAAAGATGGCGGAAGGCGGATTTAAAGCGGATTTCCCTACGGAAATAGTGCAAGAAGGGAAAGTGAAAGTCTTAGTTCCGAAGCTCAGCGCGTTCGTTAAGCAGCCGTCTGATTATGTGCCTTCCAAGGCACCTGTATTCTATAACCCAGTCATGGAGTTAAACCGTGACATAGCCATCTTGGCCTTTCAAGCATATCAGCGAATGATTAACAGAGAGATTACCCTATGCGAACCTTTGGCAAGCACGGGAATCCGTGGCATCCGCTTCGCCGCTGAAATCCAAGGCGCCAAGAGCGTCTTAATCGGCGATGTTTCCGAGAGGGCCGCCGAACTTGCACGCTACAATGTGCGTTTAAATGGGCTTCAGGAGCGCGTGACAGTGCAGCATGAAGATGCGAATTGCTTGCTCAGTGAGCATGCCGCGCCGCACAGAAGATTTGACGCCGTAGACGTGGACCCTTTCGGGTCGCCTGTGCCCTATTTG
>JBNARN010000032.1:0-2156 GCA_049718365.1 Candidatus Bathyarchaeales archaeon | reverse complement strand
AGCGAAGCATGATATTGGCATTCGCGTGCTGTTTAGCCACTCCACAGACCATTATATTCGCGTTTACGCGCAGATAGCCTATGGCGCGAAAAAGGCTGATGACTCCGTCAAGAGCCTTGGCTATATTCTGCATTGCTTCAACTGCCTACACAGAGAAAACGTGAAAGCTCTTTTCGGCAGAGGCGTTGAGTGCCCGGAGTGCGGTTCAAAGATGGACTATGCTGGGCCGCTTTGGCTGGAAAAAATCTTTGACAGGAGCTTCTGCGAGTTGATGGAAAAGGAGAACATGCATAGGGCACTAAGGAACAGCTTGAAAATCGCGAAGATGCTCTCCACAGCGAAAGAGGAGGCTGAAGCGCCAGCGACATATTACGTTCTCGACAAAATCAGTGATAAACTAGCCCTGCCAGTGCCCGCCGTTAATGCCATACTACAGGTTCTGCGAGAAAATGGTTTTCAAGCTTTTCCAACACACTTCAATTCAAGAGGGATACGGACAGATGCGCCTGCCTTCACTATGCAGAGACTCATTTGGAGAGCTGCACATGTATGATCTTGCGCAGTAAGCTAAGAATAGTTTTGAATTAAAGACCGGGAAACAATTCGTTTTTCTTAATTGTTACATCTGCCCGACTTAAACGTTAACGCTTACAGCGCATTAGGGAATGAGTAAAAGAGAAGTATCATTTTCTTTTCATAGATAATCTTACTATTGTTGCTCCAATCACCAATAGCATAATTACTGTTATAGTTAATACGCCCATGCTGATTGTTGAATTGTTATCTTGAGGTGATGACGAGGGGGATGCACTGGGCGATTCCCACTCTAAATTGCCTGTGTCGCTATAGTCTATGCCGCCATATGCTATGTTACTGCAATGAAAAACTTCGCCTGAATTGGCCCAGACGTATATTGTCAAACCTTTTACGCTGCCAGGATATGTTTGGTTTAGATATAATTCAACGTGCCAGTAGGGTCTAAGCACTGTGGAGTTTATGGGATAAGCCACCAGTTTTGCTTTACTTTGATCTTTAGTTATGTTAAAACCACGTATTTGTGAACCATCAGGCATGGTGTATGAATAAGTTTCGCTATATTTTATGGCAATGTCTATGGCTTGTTCACGTGATACATTCACGGTTGTATCACCAATTGAATAGAGCAAGCGGTTGTCATAGAAGGAATCAAATAGCCCATTCTTTTGAAAACCCACTTGCAATGAAGTGTACTCTACACCATTTACAGTATACACCCATTTGAATTGTAAGATTTCAGTTCCAAAATTATTAACAGTAGATAGGGTAAATTTGATGTTACCCGCCGTTATTGACGAATCTTTAGTTATATCAAGCCCAGACAGCATGTTTATCATATCGTTAGAGTCAACTTTTGTAAAAGTTTGATATCTTTCCAAAAAGGTCTTTACGCCCTCTACCAAGTTAACATATTGTCTGTCACTGATAACAGGCCCCTTTTTAGCTATCATATTACAGCTAATCAAAATGTTGTTTTGCACAATGCATGTTACAACAAGAGTGCTTTCTTTTGAGTCTAACGTGAACTCTACCACCTCTGATGTAAACCATGCTAAATCAGATGGACCCATAATTTTTTGGTATCTTGTGAGCGTTAAATTATATTTTGTTAAATCAAGAGGAAGCACTTTTTCTACAAACCCGATGGCTTTTTCTTGTGCGGCAGATTGTGTTGCGAACGCGTAAGAAAAGCAGCCAATTAAATAAAATACTATCAATAAAATTATTGTCCGCACACAAACTTTTGTCAATGGGCTGTTCAATTTTAAACGACCTGCATTTATTAGATTATTTTTGGCTGATAAATTTTTATTCGAAAAAAATGACAAAAACACAGGGCAATAGATAAAAATTGTAGACATATATTCTTTTAATGATAGTAGTCTGCTGAATGATTTATTGAGCCACGTATGCATCAATAAATATTTCATAATATAATCAAGCTCTACAGAATAGATCATCAATCTATTGAATTGATGATTTAATAAAGGTTTAAGAGCAAAGACTTAGTAGTTAAAGGAAAAGAGTGATGGTGTATGGCGGATAAAATTGCTGTGATAGGCGCTGGGATGATTGGCGGCGCCATCGTGAAAAGCCTGCTGAAAAGCGGTTACGCAGGC
>JBNARN010000031.1:12884-14505 GCA_049718365.1 Candidatus Bathyarchaeales archaeon | reverse complement strand
CACTTCCGGGATTTCGTTAATGTACATGGGCACCACGCTGGATATTCCCATGCTTTGCTGTAGCGTTTTCTTGTCATACCTAACTTGCGGCGCTGTATTCTCCGAAAAAGTCACGGTTCCCGTCGCGGCGTATGCACCGCCGAAGAAAATAACCATATCAAACATGGGCCGCGAGTACATAGTGCCATCTACACCGGCGAAGCGAACACTTGTTTGACCAAAAAATTCCTCCGCAGTGCGCCAAGCGTCGCTTGGGCTGAAACCCGCCCTAATCAGGTCAGCCAGTAACTCGCTATACAGATTTTTAAGAGAGGCAAAACGTTGCTCATACTCGGAGATCTGCTTCGCCGCGCTTTGCTTCAGCGCGTTACACGTTTGCTTTACAGCGTTGCTCAGCGGAGGCACCAACACCTTAATCGTCACCTGCCAACTAACTTTTTCGTTTAAGCATAAAAAAGATTGTTAACACGTAAAACACTAAAATCAACTGCCGCATATCGCTTAATCCGTTTATACACGTCAATACCTGATCATGGATCTTATATGTAGCACTTTTCAATGCTCCCTTACATTCGAACTTCTGCCACCACTTACAAGAGACATAATCCGATTTAACGCCGTTTTCCTCGCTTAAAAGTAATTGCCTTAAGATGCCATCGAAAAATGAATTAAAAACCGTGGCCCCACGGGGTGCCGTCCAAAAATCTGGCGGGCCCGACGGGAATTGAACCCGTGACCCCCGGATTTCTTTGGCCTTGGGCTTAAAAGTCCGGTGCTCTGTCCTTACTGAGCTACGGGCCCTTTGGTATATTTTACGTTCATAGGAGAAACAAAAAAGGGGTTTTTTAGCGTTTCGATTCAATACTGGGAGAAAAATTAGGAATTGGTTGGTGCTTTCAGAATGCTGGCCATGAAACCCTTAACTTTGTCGTTTGCGCCAAGCAATGTATCGATTGTTTTTTCGCCTTTCTCCGTGAGTTTATAAACGCGTTTTCTTTCTTCCCATACGCCTTCGACGAGGCCGTTTCTCTCTAGCGAGTATAATAGTGAATATACGGTGCCTGAACTGACGAGGAGATTGAATTTGTTGTGTATGTATGAGATGACGTCGTAGCCGCTGAGCGGTCCGTTTCGTAGTTCAGTCATTATTATGATGTCCATGAAGTTTTTGATGATGCGTTCGTGTATTTTTTTGAGGATTTGTCCTTCGAGTTTGCTGTTGCTAACGGTAACTGTTAGTGCCACCATGTTCAGTCACGTTGTAATGTTTGTAGTTATGTTTAGATATATAAGATTTATTCGAATTTCGAATTAGATGTTGAAATAAAATCTGAAATATCCATACTGAAACCGCACAACTACGAAGCCAAAACTCCACATCCACCTCACCTTTCCACCACCAAAACTGCTTCCACTAAAAGAACAAAATACTCGACTTGCAGGCTCACACTTAGTTTGAAAAGATTACCCCGTGCAAAAGCTCGTTGAAAAAATTGCAATGTTTAATTATATAACTAACGTGACCATATAGGGATTTTAAACACATAAATTTCATTTCGCCGATCCTTGCCGCCGTTTTTATTATTAAGCGATATACACGCATGTTAACAAATGTTATTTT
>JBNARN010000031.1:1884-12874 GCA_049718365.1 Candidatus Bathyarchaeales archaeon | reverse complement strand
AAACGAAGAATACGCGATAGCGATGAAAAAGAAGCAAGCTTTGGACAATTTGTTCAAAACGGGCAAAATTTCTGAAGCCACACGCGACTCCTTCGAGAACGACATAAACGCCGTCCTAATGGAAATCGAAAAACAGCAAAAAGACCTCAGCGTCAAAATGCAAGGCAAGATGCAAGAACTAGAAAGCCAGATTAAAACGTTGGAAACGCTCCTCGCTAACTATGAAATACAGCATGCGATTGGCGAAATCGACGAAGAAAGCTACCAGCGGGAGATCGCTCTGCTATCCACAGGACTCGAAACCGCCAAACGCGAGTTAACTGCAATCAAAGAAGCTATAAACCAACTATGCTCACCTGTTGCGGCAACAGTAACAGAGCCTTCGCCTACCGAAACAATTGTGACTACCCAAAATACGCCAGTAGAGGATAAAGTAGAGGCTTCCGCTGAGGCGGAAATTATAGCAGCGCCGATTCCAGAAGAAACAGTTGTAACAACAGAGCAAGCAATTCCAGAGCAGCAACCTGAAATTGTAAGCGAAGAAGTCGTTCCCGTAGAAATAGTTCAAACTGCAGAAAGCGCTTCTCAACCTGTTGTGGAAACACCTGCGCCTATAGAAAATCAACCAATAATCACAGAAGCGACGCTGCAACAAACAGAGCCAATTCCGGAAGCGGCAGAAGAAACACCGGAAGTGACAGAGGTAGTTTCTCAAGACCTAGAAAAGCCGGTAGAGATACCTGTGGAACCAGAAATCACCGAGGAAGCGGTGGCAGTTACAGAAGACAGTCTCGATGTGACAGAGCATCCGCAAGATGTCGCAGAAGAGGTCTTGCAGGTCATCGAAAGCTCGCCAGAGATTGTGGAGGAAATTGTTGATAAAGCCCACCCTCAGAAAGCGCCGGAGGAGGCGCATCAAGAAGTCACCGTCGAAGGCACTTCGGATCAGGAGCAAGATATCGAAGAAATGGTCGCAACCGCAGATACAGAGGGAAATACTGAAACTGAAGAAGCTTGAATATGGGAAACGCAATTCTCTTCTTTTTTCTTTTGAGTCAATCAAAGAAGAATTTGTGAATAATAGTAACAACCGCCTAAATAATCGCGGTTTCCTGACTTATTTGCTTAACTTTTTATGCGGGTAAATAAATAACCAAATTGCTGAATAATGCGTATAACAAAAGACAGTGCTCTGCAGCAAAATTTGTTATTTCATTCGGGTAAACGCCCATGTCCCAATAATTATCATGATTATGTCAAAGGCGCCTAAGACGGCAAGGTTCACATGTAAAGCCTGAAGTGGCTGCCACGCTTCACCCAGAATTATAGTTCTTAAAGCGTCAACCCCGTAAGTCATGGGATTCGCTTTTGAAGCAATCCTTAACCATTCTGGGATGCTCGGGTTAGTAAGCGGAAAAAGTGCGCCGCTCAGGAAGAATAGTGGCAAATTTATGAAGCTCTGTATCACTCCGAAGCTCTCCAAGCTTCTCATGAAGCTTGCTATTGTTAATCCTATGCTAACTAAGCCGAAGGTTATGAGCAGCATCACGGGCAGTGCAGCGAGATACGTTAAGGGATCTACTTTTATGCCTATTAGTGCGGCAACAAGGAATATGATTGTTCCCTGAAGCACTGCGTCGGTGCTGTCGCCTATCATTTTGCCCAAAAATATGGTGATACGTGAAATTGGCGCCACCAAGATTTCTTTCATAAAACCAAATTCTTTGTCCCAGATGACTGATATGCCCATAAACATTGACGTGAACAGCAATGTTTGCCCGATTATACCGGGGAAAAGGTATTCTTGATAGTTAAGTTCACCTATTTGCCCAGCAAATCGGAAGCCAGTGCCAAATATGACGAGCCACAGAAACGGTTGGAAGAAACTGCTAACTATTCGCACTTTGTCGCGGAAATACCTTTTGACTTCGCGGAGCCAAAGCGTATAGAACGCTCGAAGTTCAGTCATTTTATCCTTCTCCTGGCAATAGCCAACAAGCCATGGCGCTCTCGGCTGCTGTCCGCACGTATGGTTCTTCCAGTGTAATGTAAGAAAACGTCTTCAAGGTTTGGTTCACGCAAAGCAATGGATTCAACGAAAATGTTATTCTGAGTTGCCGCTTCAACGATTCTCGGCAGCATGCTTTTGCCGTTTTTCACGGTGACTTCGACGGTTCCGTTAATTATACGCGCATTCTGCAACCTCAGTTTCTCGATAAGCAGCGACGCAAATCGCTCAAGATTATTAGCTTTAATGATTACAACATCGCCCTCTAAGGTTTCCTTCAGCTTAGCAGGCGTGTCTAAGGCAATTATTTTGCCGTAATCCATTATGGCTATTCGGCTGCATAGTTTATCGGCTTCATCCATATAATGCGTGGTCAAAACAATTGTTAAATTATGGGTTTCTTTCAACTCGCGAATATACTTCCAAACGTGGTCTCTTGTCTGCGGGTCAAGCCCTAATGTTGGCTCATCCAGAAAAAGCACTTTAGGATAATGAATAAGTCCCCGCGCCAGTTCTAATCTGCGCCTCATTCCGCCTGAGTAAGTTCGCATAAGATCATCGGCTCTGTCTTCCAACTCTACGAGCTTTAGAACTCTGTCGATGCGGCTTTTCTGCTCGCTTGGCGGCACACCATAGAGGTTCGCATGCATAAAGAGGTTTTCGCGCCCCGTCATTCTATCGTCAATGCTGGGGTCTTGAAAGACGATGCCGATTGATTTGCGCACTTGCCTTGATTCTTTGACTATGTCGAAACCATTAACTCTCGCAGTGCCAGAAGTAGGCTTCAGAATAGTGCAAAGCATTGAAATAGTAGTGGTTTTTCCTGCACCGTTTGGTCCAAGTAAACCGAAAATTTCTCCAGCTTCAACGCTGATGTCTAAGCGGTCTACTGCTGTAAGACTGTTAAACATTTTTGTTAATTTGAAGGTTTCAATAACTTTATTCATTGATTTTTCTTAGCTAGGTAAAGTTGCTGTCTATGATTTATGTTTATTTGAGAAATTGTCAGGAAACTATGCATGCTACTATTTTAACTTTACGCGCGTTGAGTAATTCACGTTAGGCTTAAATATTGTTCTCCAGTTTTATTGCACCAAGAGGTTGTTAACCACGAGCGGCGCCTTAGCTGTTGAACTGAAAGGTGTTGTGAAACGCTACCACGAGCTTTTGGCGGTAAATCAGCTTAACTTGAGCATAAATGCGGGCGAAATTTTTGGGCTCCTCGGACCAAATGGTTCGGGTAAGTCAACTACTTTGAAGATGCTTTTGGGTTTAGTTAAGCCTGACGAAGGCTCAATCATAGTGTTAGGAAAAGATGTCCAGAAGGACCCTGTGGCTGTGAAGCAGCAAGTGGGCTATGTTCCAGAGTCTCCGCGATTATACGAGGGCGAGAAGGCGACATGATCAGCAGTTACTCGGAGGGCATGAAGCAGAAAATCGCCTTAATTTCGGCTTTCCTGCACAAGCCACGCCTTCTGATATTAGACGAGCCATTAAACGCTTTGGATCCACGTTCAGCGCGTATCGTAAAAGAGGTTCTTCACAAACTGAAAATTCAGGGCGTAACCACCATAATGTCTACGCATGTGCTGGAGATAGCGCAGGCGGTATGCGACCGCATAGGCATCATGTATCAGGGAAAGCTTTTGGCTTTAGGCGACATGAACGAGCTGAGGCAAATGGCTAAATTGCCCGATTCTGGTCTGGAAGACATCTTTTTGAAGTTAACTGGTTCAGCTGACTTAAAGGCCGTGGTTGAGGAACTCTTGAAATGAATTGGAAGAACGTCCTCATCCTTATGCAGGTTGAAAGAAAATCAGGCAGGCTTCTTAGAGGCGTCAAGCTCACAAGGTACCGCGAAAGCGGCTTTCTTGCTTATTGGCCTTACTGGGTTGGCTTAGGCTTCGGCATAGCCGCTGGCTTGTTGGCCGGATTTGTGTATAATGCTGCTTTAGCGGCTGATCCAGCCCTTTCGCCACTTTTTCAAGAGGGCATAATGAGTATTTTTCTGTCGTTGCCAACACTCGTTCTAGTTTACAGTTTGGTATTTACCATGCTGCAGCAGATTCAACGGAGCGGCGTAAAAGCATCCGTGCAAGCACCTTATTGGCTGCCCGTAACTTGGCAAGAATACACTTTAGCCTCCATCTTGGCCAGCTTGATGGGTTTTCCATTTGCTTCCGTGATATTTATCACGTCCGCCATTGTAATTTTCTCAGCGTTTATCGGTCAAGTTCTTTATGCCCTGATGACTTCGCTTGCAGTATTAGCTGCTGCATTTATGGCAAGTGCAGTAACAGAAATCTTGAGGATTCTGCAGGTTAGATTCATCGGCGCCGTCTACAAGTCATCGGGCAGAGCAGCAGTGTGGGTTAGATTCTTCGGTTCGCTACTGTTCTTCTTGGCATTCTACATAATTTATTTCTACGTGACTTCTGGCGGAGCCATAACATTTATCCAAACAATCGCATCTGTGCAGACAGTAGCTTGGTTTGTACCTTTCGTGTGGCTTGGCATGACCCTTTACTCTTTCGTGAGCGGGCTTTTACTACAAGGCTTCATTTTTCTAGCACTTTCGGTTCTTTTCATCTTCAGCTTGTTTTTCCTCGCAACCTTGCTGAACAATCGATTTGGGCTTTATGAGCCTCCGGCGATCACGATTTCGCGCGGCACCTATGCACCGAAAACTGGCTTCTTAGGCAAACTCGGTTTTACCACTGTTGAGGCGTCCTTAATCCGAAAAGACATACGGGCATTCACGCGCCGACGGGAACTCATGTCAGTATTCATAATTCCCATAGTTCTTATCTTAGTTCAGGTTATGCAGACTTTAAGTTCACCGATGGATACTACGCCAGCGCAGGTTTTCGTGTATCTAGCGGCTTCAACTTTTCTTTTACCCTCCACTGTCACAGCCATAAGCCTAGGGAGTTTTATGATAGGAGAAGAAGGTCAAGTTGTCTGGCGAATTTACGCCTCTCCAATTTCCGCCAGCACATTCGTTAAAAGCAAATATTTTTTCATAATTTTCTTTTCTGTCATAGTCTTAGCAATAACGGGCGTTTTCGCTTTCGCCGTGTATCACCCATCATTGCGCGTCACGGTTGTGGCTTACGTTGAAGCACTTTTCCTAATCTTCGCGTTAGGCTCAATCTCTCTATCAAATGGCATAAAAGGCGCAGACTTCACCGAGATTCCCAGGCCTAGAATGATACGGTTATCATGGAGTCTGATTAACCTTGGCATGTGCCTTGTAGCAGGAGTAGCAATATTGGCGCCGTTTTTCCCATTTGCGCTGTCAGCTATGCTTCCAGAGATCATGCCCAGCCTGACGTTGGAGGCGTTTTTAAATCCTATTTTGTCACTTGTGGTAAGCGCAATTATCGCCATTATTTTCACGGTAATTTTCTATCAGATCGCTATCAGAAACGCACGAGAACTTTTGGCAAAAGCGGAAATTTAGCAGCCGCTTTTCTTAAGCAATCAGTGAATGTAATCGGCTGTATCTACGAGACTTTCCAAACATTTGATTCCTTGAGTTTCCACCAAATTGCGCCTTGAGTGCCCATGCTGATAAAATTGCTTGCGTCATATAATTCGACAAGCATGCCTGTGGCTTTGTCAAAATAGTAATCAACCTCTGCAACGTAATAGCCGTACGCGTCGTCACGGCCCTCATACTTCAGTTTAAAATAATTCGTTTCCCGCGGGCCGCTCGCGTAATGCCTAATTATGGTGTCGTTAACGGCAATTTTGTTCTGCCCAGCAGGATGCAACAAGTCATTCTTGCCAAGGTTAGCGGCGACAATCGGCCAAAAGCCACCTGTGTTGTATCCAGTTTCAACGTTTACCATGCTTGTTGAGTTGTATTCTGTTCCGTTTTTAAATATCCACGTTTCACGTGTTGTTACCATCGTCGCCGTGACGTTGATTATGGTAACGCGGAATGCTGCTGTCTGGTTCATATCTAACATTCTCTGAGGGATCGTTGTATTTACAGCGCTGACGTTCCAAAATCCAATAATGTCATAGATGAACGTGTCACCCACAGAGACGCCGGGCACTCTAACTTGGCTTTTTGTTTCAAAATATGTCAGGATTATAACGGCTGTAATTAGAATTGCAATTATTACTATAGCCAGTAAATAGCCCGTGTAAGATCTTTTCTTACTCATAAGTGCATAACTGCGCTTAATCGAGTATTTAGTTTTTGTGTTTATTGCCAAACTCAATAGGCGCGATACAGCACCCAAGCGCTTTTTCTTTATAATCAACAGCTTTAATTCGCTTATAAAACTCCGTAGTATCTGCAATGAGGAAAAGTTAAGAATGTAAAAAGAAAAATGGTTGCTAAAATTTATCTTAGGAAGTCGTCAAATGACCAGTAGTGTTCTTCTTCTTGTAGGACTATATCCTCGAACATGCGACGTGTTGCCGTGTCTCCGCGTTTTAGTGCTTCAGCGATGATCTGCCTGTAAAGCACTATGGCAATGTTTTCTGCTTCCTGATCCAGCTTCACGAAGTCCTCCGCAGTCTCGCCGACTTGGGGCAGCGGGTCGGGCGTAACAGTGCATTCGCCTTCAAGCAGATAAATCCTCTCGCTGATCTTCTCCAGATGCTCCATTTCCATCATGAAGATTTTCTTCAGTAGGTCGCTTATGACTTTGGCTTTGTTGTTTTCAGTAACAACCTCGAGTGGAGAAACTTTTTCTCGCAGCGCCAGTAAGCTGGCTTTTTCATGCTGATTTGTATACTGTATTATCGCAGAGATCTCGGCGGCAACAGCCCTGTTTAATAAGACAAAGTAGTCGTCGGTGAAAATTTTACGCCACTCCGATAAAGGTTGCGTCTCAGCGCCTTCTGGCTCGTCTTTCATGTTCACGTATTCTTGGAACTTGAATAGGTGCTGCTCTTCCTGTGAGTAGATTTTTTCGAACATTTCCCGGGTTTCCACGTCGCCTATGGCTCTTGCTGCCTCGATGATCTTGCGATATAGCACAAGTGCTTCTTCTTCCGCTTTTGCATCAAGTTTTGCGAATTCGCTTAAGCTGTTCCCTATTACTGGTTTATTCGATTTTGTTGTTGCTGAACCGCCGAGATAGTAGATTCGCTCCATTATATCAGCGGCATGCTTCATTTCTTGGATGGCTATTTCCTTCAGAAACTTGCCCACGGCTTCGTATGTGGTTTTGTCAAGGAGAATGTTCTCGGGGATTACTTTTCGCATTAGCTTCTCCATCTTGGCGTGCTGCAGAATGTACTGGATTGAAACTTGGATTTCCCGCGAAACTGCTTGGTTCAGCAAATCAAAATATTCTGATGTTGGTTGGACAGCCATAACAATCACCAATTTTGTTATAAAAGGTGTGGTCAGCAGAATATAAAAGGCTTTTCGGCGCAGCTGTTTTCATTAAAATTTTTCATACCTAAGGAGTAACGATTTGCATTACGAGATTTTAATATCAGGGCGCTTTTGCTACGAAAAAAGAAAAGTGAGAATGGTTGACGGCAGTGCTTTATTTCTTCTTTGCAGCCTTTTTCTTCTTTCCTTTTTCCGCTTTGGCCACGGCAATAACCTCAAAACTATAATTGACTTCAATTTATATTTAAAATTTGCTAAACACAGAAAATCGTGACGTTGCTAAGTAGAGTAAAGTAAAAACGGTTTTTATTGGCAAAATACGCTATTGTTGCTATAATTAAGCAATAAAACACTGAAAACTGTCTTTCAGAGTCAAAGTTCGTTGCATACAGTTTGCCAACTTTGCCTTTTTCAAATGCTGGGTTGGGATAATTCTTTGATATCCGCAAATTTTTTATATGTTATGTAAAAAATTACACAGCAATGAAAAAAATTTCAAGGGGCAACCAGATTGCGCAGCAAAGTTAAAATCACATCTAAAACAAAAATTATCGCTTTAATAGCCATATTCTCAGCACTTTATGGCGTTCTCAGACGAATGGACACAATCCCCATGGTTGGCGTTCAAGGAGCCAAATTCTCGCTGTCCGATATTCTACCACCGATTTACGGCATAGTTTTAGGTCCCGTGGCAGGTGGCATAAGCGTTATTATAGGCACATTCCTCGGTATCGCAATGGGCAAACCCGTAACATTCTTATTCCTAGACTTCCTTCCAGCCTTCGTCAACACAATCGCTACAGGGCTACTCGTTAGGCGAAAATGGCTTCCCGTCGTCTTGCTCAACGTCACGTTACTTGCAGTTTTCCTTTTAAACCCGCTCACCAGCATATTTATCGATATAGGCGGCATCGCATTCCCTTTCGCATGGCTTCACATCATAGCTTTCATCGTGCTGCTTTCGCCGTTAGGACGCAAAACAAGTCAATGGGTTGAGTCATTAAAACCAAATTTGCTAACAGCGGGCATTGCAATTTTAGCTTTCGTTGGAACTATGATGCAGCATCTAATGGGAAACATATTATATGAAGTCGTGCTCAACCAGCTTTACGTTGCAATAGGTCAGCAGCCCATTATACCCGCCGTCGCTTATGCTGCAAATTGGGCTATTGTCTTCTTCCTTTACCCATGCGAACGATTAATCCTAATAGTCTTAGCTGTAGTTGTTGGCGTACCTCTAGTAAAAGTTCTTAAACAAACCTTTTTCCGAACAGGAAACCAAGCGACACCATAAATTGAAAAGCCTAATTCGGCATCAGAGTTTAAACAGTTCCGCGTCTTGCACATAATCCTTGCCTGTTTTAAGGGCGATTTCAGCCTTTGCTAACTCGCTTCCCAAATAAGCAGCGTGGTCAAGCCTTGAGACTAATCCATCTGCAATTATTTTGGCGTAAACTGTCTCGGCTGTTGTCCCTTTAACGATGCTGCTTGGCTTGTCTGCTTCTGCAGTTGCAAAATGAAGTGCAATTATAGTTTCCGTGTTTCGGTCTATCAAAATCTTGAATACGCCTTGCGGGTCTAAAACTGTTGGCGCTTGCTTTTCAGCCGCAATTGAAACATGTGCAGCAACTTCCATGTTTTCATTATATGTCTCTTCATGCTTCCGCTTGTTTTTCAAAATCAGCAAGTTTATGCCCAAATCTTTTGGAACTGACCCACGTCTCCTCGCCAGAAACATCATCTTGGCTGCAACCGCTTCTTCGCTTACACTTCCCTTCGCTTTAGCGCTCTTTTCCGTAGCTAACAAGATGTTTGCGCCTACCTCTGCTGAAAGCCAAGCCAGCAGGGCATTTACGCCTACTGAGTCTGCGTCAATTAATTCGGTAACATTGGACGCGCCAACAAAAAGCGGAACATGCGGGTTACGTTTTGCAAATTCACGGTAAGCAATTAAGGATTCTACTACGTTTGTTGGGTCAAGAATCAAATCGCCTATAAGTCGTTTCATGCCCAGCGCTCTTGCTTTTTTCATTAACTCTTCTAGAAACTTGACGCGCTCAGCAGCCGTTTTTGGGAAATATCCTTCACGCTGATTTGTAGGAATAACAACAACGGCTACATCTGAGCAGAACGGCGCTATTTCCTCGATATTTCCCGCATCAGCGCTTAATACTACGTCTGCACCAGCAGAAACAGCCTCTCGGATCTCGGCTGGATCAAGTGAATCTATACTTACAGGCACGTCCACCATGCCTTTTACAGCTTCAACAGCACGTCGTGCATCAGACGGCCTTGAGCCTCCTGAAACCATACCAACATCAATTATGTCTGCACCAGCAGAAACATACTTTTTTGCCAACTTTTGAATTTCCTCATTCGCCATTAAAGCCGCGTCAACTATCTCCGCCATAATGCGCATCGGAAAATCGCTGCCTACTGCTAAATTGCCAATCAGCATGTTTCCCGGTTTTCTCAGCAAGGTGCCTCGATTTTTTTCTACAGCTTCTAGCTCTTGCAAAGCTTTCCGTTGAAGCGCGTCTTGAAGGAGATCGCAAGCAGGCGTAACAGTTGAAAGTTCAATTTTGTCTAATGCTTCTAAAACGGTAGGTAAATCAGCGGCATATCTAGGACCCTTGAAAGTGGGAATTCCCGTTTTAGTTTCGATGACTGCTGCGTTGCCTCGCACTAACCCCGGAATTAATATTAAATCAAAATCGTCTTGCTTCAAGGCTTTAAGTTCGTTGGCTATGCGTTCAGGCGTTAGCAGTGCTGCAACAGGAATATTTAACGCAAGAACCGCTGTTTCCACTTTACTTTCTCGTGCATAACGCTTCACCGTTTCCTCTGCAAGCAGACCTGTTACTAATAGCACTTTCAAGTTTCAGCACCAAACCCGAATAGTAGCGCCTTTGTTGTTTGCCTTAGCTATGAAGACTTCGCCGTCTGCGCCATTTTTTAGGAACGCGCTGATTTTCGCTCGTATTTCTTCGGCTTCTTTTGCATTTTGGCACAGTCCATAAAAGGTGGGGCCCCACGAACTTTGCCCTACACCGTGAACACCAAGTTTCTGCAGTAAGCGTATGCCTTCTGTGGCAATTTCGCTTGAGTATGTTCCTCCTTGGGCAGGAGCGAAGTGCGTTCCGATGATTATTTGAATTCGTGTTAAGGCTTCACCGAAACTTTCTATGTCCTGTTCAACTAAAGCGGGAAGAAGCTTCAACATTATTAAGCGACATATTTCCCCAACTTTTTCAGGAGCCATTGGCGGTAAATGCTTAAACGCTGCAATTTCAGCGTCCTTTGATAAACCTTTTTTAGCATTTGGAATTGCCACTACAAAAGTCCAATTTTCCGGGAAAGCACTGTGAAAAATTGGAGGAGGAAAACATTCCGATGCAGCTGCGCCATTCTTTATGATTTTTCCGCCATCAACCACGAAGCCGCCTCTCTCAAAAACTGTTGTGCCTATTCCTGACCTCTTAGCTCTGCCCATGGCAAGAGCAAGTTCGGCGGTTGAGGCTTTTACATTGAAAAGTTTTGCGAGGGCAGTGGCTATGGCAAGGGTTAATTGGGTTCCTGAGCCTAAACCTACATGCTCTGGAATCGTTTGCTTAACATGA
>JBNARN010000031.1:0-1874 GCA_049718365.1 Candidatus Bathyarchaeales archaeon | reverse complement strand
CTGCGCCTTAGCTTTTATGCTGTAGGCGTCAAAGAAACGCTGAGCCAGCGCTTTCACTTGCTCTGTGTTTTCGCCCGTTACACGTAAGGCTTCGGCTGGTTGTGCTTCTATTATAACATTTGGATAGTTTATTCCCACGCCTAACCCGCCGAAAATGCGACCCAAGTTGCCGTTTAAGTCGATTAGTCCCATGTGAAGCCTTGCGGGAGTTTTAACGTAAACTTTCACTTTCTGCTCTCCATTTCTTGATTCTTTTGTTCAAGTCTTCCATAATTTCCGAGTAGCACGAGCCGGGCGCCACCCGGTTTACGACGGCGCTGCAGTTCTCAATCATTTCTAGCAGTTTTTGCACATGCTCTTGCTCATTTTTGATGCTGCACAGCGCTCTTACGCGTGTTGCATGGATTATCGCTTCAATGGTAGCGGCTGTGGCGCGGCAGTAGGCTGTTGGCAGCTTTTTTGGCGCCTTTATCCGCTTTACTTGGCAATGAACCGTGGCTCTTTCGCTTTCATAATTGCTTATGTTAACTACGGTTGCCTCTATATGCGCGTCTGCGCCGCGTAGTTTAGGCGCGTTAACGACATCAGCTTTTTCAAACAATTCTTGCGGCAAAATGCCCCTCGGATTGACTTCTTTGAACGTAGTGCGATAATATAGTTCTGGGTTGCTGGTTATGTTTATCACTGCGCATTTTTGCTGTTGGAGATTCTTATATGTTAATGTTGGAATGTATGGTTTAATTGTTATTCGCCGCGCGCTTTCCATAGTAACGCCCATTGGGGCAGCGTTTGGTTGTCCTTCTGGGTCATAGGTAGAGACTATTGTTTCAATTATTACGCCTTTTGAAAAGCCTAACTTTGCTAATTTTCCAGTCAAGTTATCCTCACACATGAGCATATACGGTGGCTTTTATTTCAATCGAATGTAATTTTTCACACTCGAATAAAAGTTTTGTCAGTCTTTCAGCATTATGCTTGAAATTGCCAAACCTCTTTTTCGTGCATTGTTTACGTACAAAATTTCTTTTGAAACTTGCAAAGGAGCAGGCTCTGATTTGTTAGGCAAATGGCTTGAAAGTTGTAGAATAGTTGGGTGAAATTTGTTAGCAATGGCGGATTTGATTTTTCTGTATAATATCTTTTAGTGCTTGGCTGCGGCGATATTTAATGCTGTAAAGTTTACCGATGCTTTTTGCTGCCCTGCGTGTCGAGTTGCTTGAATATGTTGATTACCGCAAGTTTTTTATAGGTTCTGTAAAAAATTACAAGCCATTGAAAAAATTTACATGGAGGCGCATGTGGACTTGAAATTAACTTCACGCAACGTCGCACTCGCCGCAATATTCGCAGCTCTCTACTATGTCCTTTCATTGATAACTCCCTACGTTCCAGCAATAGCCATACCAGAGATAAAAATAAGCTTAGAAGCGCTAATCGCATCAATATTCGGCCTGATTTTAGGACCATATCTTGGCTCTTTAACTGCTTTCATCGGCGCCATCGTTTCTTGGTCATTGCCACCTGGAAACATGAGCCCCTACGGTCTACCCTTCTTGCTATCTCCGCCAATTAACGCATTAGTAACGGGCTTGATATTCTACAAAAAATGGAAAGGTAGCTTTCTTCTATTCAGCCTTCTTGCAGTAGCTTTCGTTTTCACGCCACCTGTCCAGCCCATAACTGAAAACTTTTACATAGCAATGGCTGTGCTATTCGACAAAATCATCGCGATTCTCTTAATCCTGCCCTGCGTAAAATTCACCAAGCAATTATCCGCGGGGCAAGGCTCTCTATTCTATTTTCTCCTCACATTCATAGGGAACCAAGCTGACAACATGTGGGGCTCATTTATCTTCGCGACACCACTAGTTTAC
>JBNARN010000030.1:0-14586 GCA_049718365.1 Candidatus Bathyarchaeales archaeon | reverse complement strand
TATTCTGTGCAGCAAACTTTCAGACTGCTCAGCGCCGATAGCGCGTCTGTCAATGATTCCTGAAACAAGCTCGCCGTTCTTAACAACCACGTAAGCATCGTACCTGCAATTTTCTTCTTCACATTTAGCGCAGCCCTGGCAAATATTTGCCTTCAAGACATAGTTCAAGGTCTTCGGCAAAAAGAGACTAAAGATTTGCTTGCCAGACCACAAGGGCTGTGGCTCTTTAATCTTGGGTTCCGGTAAAGGTCCAGTATATCCTGTCGCGGTGAGAAGCCTGCCAACTTCAGCTTTAGTCAGGTAGTTTTCTCTTCGAGTGAAGAAGTACGCGCCAGTTATGAAGTCCCTGATTGCACCTATTATCGGCCCTCCAAACCTTGGCGAGAGTATCTGGTCTTGAACCTGCATAAGCAGGAGAGCTTCTGTTTGGGCTTCCTCGCTTTGAGGTACGTGGAGGTTCATTTCGTCGCCGTCGAAGTCCGCGTTGTACGGCGGGCAAACGCACAAGTGCAGGCGGAAAGTCTTGTAGGGTAAAACGCGCACGTAATGCGCCATTATGGACATTCGGTGCAGCGAAGGCTGACGGTTGAATATTGCTATGTCGCCGTTTTTGAGGTGGCGCTCTACAATGAAGCCTGGCTCTATTGCCTCGGCGATTTTCGTTCTGTCCACGACGAATTCGAGTCTTATGCGTTTTCCATCTGGCCTGATAATGTATAGGGCACCTGGATATGTGTCAGGCCCGTTTATGACTAGTTTCTTCAGTTCCTCAATGTTCCATGCCGTTACTTTTTCAGGCACAGACAAACGCATGGCTACGTCACGTGGGACGCCCACCTCGTTTATGTCAAGGTTGGGGTCTGGAGAGATAACGGTTCTTGCGGAGAAGTCAACTCTTTTACCTGAAAGATTACTTCTGAAGCGGCCTTCTTTTCCCTTTAGCCTCTGCGAGAGCGTCTTTAATGCTCTTCCCGAGCGATGCCTTGCAGGCGGTATTCCTGAGGCTTCATTATTGAAGTATGTTGTAACGTGATACTGCAGAAGCTCCGATAAGTCTTGAATTATAAGGGTTGGCGCGCCGGCTTCCATGTTTTCTTTAAGCCGCTGATTAATGCGGATAATGTCGACAAGCTTGTGAGTTAAGTCGTCCTCTGAGCGGATGCCTGATTCCAAAGTGATGGACGGACGAACATAGACGGGGGGCACAGGCAAAACTTGCAGAACCATCCATTCAGGCCGGGCTACTTTGGGATTAAACCCTAAAATTTCTAAGTCTTCATCTGAAATGCGCTCCAGCCTTTCGCGAATCATGCTGGGCGTTAACGGTTCAGAACCCATCTCAGTTTGTTCTGTAAACTTTGTAGGCTTCTCAAAAGTTATTTTGTACTGTGGCGCCGCACAATGAGGACATTGCTTAGCCTTAATCTCCTGCATAATGCTCTTGTGCACTTCGTCAGGTATTGTGCCTAAGAGAGTTTTGTATTTCTCAATGCGAGTGCGAACTTTCTTCGCTGACTCTTCTGATAAGAGTATGCGGCCGCAATTGCGGCATGTTGACTTCAAAAGTTCATGAATTATCTTGGTAAATTCTATGTGGACTATGGGCACCGCCAGTTCAATGTGCCCAAAGTGGCCGGGGCAGCGAACAGCGGTGTTACCGCATGTCTTACATCGTTGACGGGGCTCAAGAGTTCCTAATCGCCCGTCCATCAGGCCTGCGGTGATAGGGGCGCCATCTTCATCGTAAGTATCTGGCGTTTGAATTTCCACAACTGACTGCTTTCTTAGGTCTTGGGGGGAAATCAAGCCGAAGGAGATTTCATCAACAACTTTATGGATTGGTTCCTCTGATGACATTATGCCTTCTCCTTTAATTTTAATTTAGGTGTAATACACAGACTTTGAAGTTCTTGAAGTAACAGTTTGAACGCATAAGAGATTATTACGGGCGAAATCTTGGCTTTTTCGTCGCAGATTTTGCATATGTATTTTCGTTGCTTCATGTCAAAATAGGCAATTTGCCCGCAGGTTTCGCAAACATACAGCGTGTACTTGTCAGATTCCTCCAGCAACCTATCTCTGAGCAGCATCGCAGCGCCATGACCTATTAGGCAGTCACGCTCCATTTCTCCGAATCTTAAACCACCGCCTCTAGCGCGACCTTCAGTAGGCTGACGCGTTAGCATCTGCACTTGCCCGCGTGCTCTGGCGTGGATTTTGTCGGCAACCATGTGATGAAGCTTCTGATAGTAAACGATTCCAACAAAGATGTCGGCAACAAACTTTTCGCCAGTCAGCCCGTTATAGAATACTTCTGTGCCTGTATGGCTAAATCCAAGTTTTACAAGGTTTTTCCTAATCTCGTCAGGTCCTTCATTGGAGAATGGTGTGCCATCTGCAGGTCTTCCCCGTGCAGCAGCCATCTTGCCCGCTAAAGATTCAATAAATTGCCCAATGGTCATTCTTGAAGGTATAGCGTGTGGGTTTATGATTATGTCAGGCACTATGCCTTCGTCTGTGAAGGGCATGTTCTCTTGCGGCACTATTAAGCCTATAACGCCTTTTTGTCCATGGCGAGAAGCGAACTTGTCACCTAATTCGGGAATGCGCTGGTCGCGAACTCGGACTTTCACGAGTTTGCTGCCTTCCCCAGATTGCGTCACGAATATTCCGTCAACCACTCCTGTTTCTGAAGGCCGCATATCCACAGATGTATCACGCATAGACGGCCCTTTAACTTCAAACTCCTTGTATTCCTCCAGAAACCTAGGCGGGCTTATTCTGCCGATTAGAACGTCGCCGCCTACAACTGCGGATTCCAAACTTACGATTCCGTCAGACTCGAGAAGCCGATAATACTGTTCGCCCCTGTACCCGCGGGTTCCCGGCTCAGGAACCGTGAACTTGTCTTTTAGACCGCCCAAATACTGGCGGCATTCAGCTTCATAAATCCTGTAAAAAGTGGAGCGGGCTATGCCTCTTTCAATTGAAGCCTTGTTAAAGATCAAGGCGTCTTCCATATTGTAGCCTTCAAAGCTGAGCACGGCGACAACACAGTTTTGCCCTGTAGGCCGCTGCTTGTAGCCAATGACATCCATAAGTTCCGTTTCAACTAATGGCGCTTGTGGATAATGCAACACATGCGACCTTGAATCCACTCGGTGATGGAAGTTTGTGCCGTAGACGCCTAAGGCCTGCTTAGCCATAGCAGCTTGGTACGAGTTGCGCGGTGACTGGTTGTGTTCTGGATAGGGTATGGTTGACGCGCAAATTCCCAGAATAGTGTATGTTGCAATTTCAGCATGTGTATGCTGAGGAGTGATTGCGCCTAAAGACAGAGCTATATACGCGTTTTCTTCTTCGTCAGCGTCCAAATACTCAATCAGACCGTTCTTTACAAGGTCTTCCCATGTCCACTCGCCGAGGCTTAATTTTTCAAGGTGCTCCGGCTGAAGCTTTGGAACGCCATTTTCGACAATTATTAAGGGACGCCTTACTCTTCCTTCGTCACAGTTTACGTGTACTTCTTCGGTCTCGCTTTGCTGTTTATTGAAGTAGGTTATGTTAACTTCAGTTGATATTTCGCCCTTCCTTCTCTTTTCTCTAAAGGTTTTGACTAGCTCCTGCGCTGAAGTGCAATACCCGATTATGTTTCCATCAACGAAAACTTTGGCTCCAGAAACTCGTAAGGGTGCAGCAGCTTCGTAAGCGGGAACCACGCCCATTTCAAAAAGCAGCTGTTTGATTTTTTCAGGGTTTACGCCTACAGAAATTGACGCGGACAGCGCCAAGTTCTTCACTAGCCCACAGTTGGAGCCTTCAGGCGTCTCGTTGGGGCATAAGCGGCCCCAGTGGGTCGGGTGCAGGTCTCGAGCCTCAAAGTTCGGCTGGCTTCGGCTTAAGGGTGACTGGAGCCGCCGTAAGTGGCTAAGTGTGGACACATAGTTTGTTCTATCCAAAAGCTGGGTTATGCCGACGCGCCCTCTGCCCCAGTTTCCAGTTGCAAGAGCATGCTGGAATCTTTCAGAGATTATTCCTGGCCTAACGGCAGTTGACACGGTTATTACTGGGCCTTTTACTCCTATGCGTTCAAGCTGATATTTTATATCGCGAATCAGGTTTTTGAAGGATACGCGGAACAAGTCGGCGAGAAGCGGCCCTGCAAGGCGGAGACGCTTGTTCTTGAAGTGGTCTTTATCGTCGGGTTGTCTTCTGCCAAGCTTAAGTTGGATAACGCGGTAGGCCATTTCACCGAGGAAAAGTGCCTTGTCTTTGCGGTTACTTTCGCTTCTGCCTAAATGCGGCAAAAAGTTCTTGTCTAAGGCTGTTTCAGCTTTTTGCAAGCGGTACTCTTCAACTTGCCCGTGAGCCACACGGTTTCCAATAAACAATATTGCATCTTTCTGCGTGTCAACACCACGGGCTTTTTCGAATGAAGCGCTTAACTCCATTTGGATAGTCTTATCCAGAGAAACTGCCTCAGCGATGTCCTTGTCTTTTTCCAAACCCAAAGCCCGCATTATCACCACAAAGGGCATTTCAGTCGGTACGCCGGGCATCGTTACGTATATGGCGTCATCGGGCTTAAGCTTCAACTCTATTCTTGCCCTGAAGCCTACGGTGGTTGAGAAAATCTTTGCTTGATAAACTGGCGATGTCCCCTTATCGTCTACGTCAACAATTACGCGGTTAGGCGCTAAATCCTCCATGGCAACTATAACACGTTCGGAGCCGTTAACTATGAAGTAGCCGCCTGGGTCATCAGGGTCTTCGCCTGCAGCGATTAACTCTTCTCGGGAAAGCTGAGACAGGAAGCATAATTTCGACTTTAGCATCACGGGGATGCTTCCAATGTAAACCAGCTCAGTATCTTGTTCTCTTCCATCGATTATAGGCGTCATCTCAAGAGCTATGGGCGCCGCGTACGTGAGATTCCTGAGCCGCGCTTCCATCGGGTAAATTTCATGTTTAGTGCCGTCTACTTCTGTGACGTACGGCCCCGTTATGCGGGATTGGGGATCGATAATCCAGATTTGGCCGAGTTTTACTTTGTATGGGCTTTCGGGAACTTCAATGTCAATTTCGCCTACTTCGTCCACCACTTCCTGCAGCCCATGGTCTATGAACTCGTTGTACGAGTCAAGGTGCTGGCGTACAAGGCCTTTCTCGTTGAAGAAGGCTTTCAATAGAAGGCGGGTGTCTTCTTTTGAGAGTTCAGTCAATTTTGTTTATCCTCCACAAATTCATTTTAAAATATGTAAACATGCTTTTTTGAAGCGATTCTTTCAAACTTATGATTTCCTCCATATTGGAGTGACCAACTTGAAAAAGGGTCTCCTATCTTTAGAGAGAGCACAAACACATGCTACACCGCTTACTAATAAACTTTTTTATGCTCCTAACCATAAACCATGGCTTTTTTAAACTTTTTAGAGTTACCGCACAATAATAACTTTTTCACCACCGCACTGCGCCGCAACACCGAAATGAGACAAATTATCTATCATAAAAACCAAAAATTGCTAATAAACAAGCCACAATTCTGAACGAAGGCAGTATAATTTTAATTAGCAACATCATTCACCTGGCCCATAAGCCTTTGGCGCCTTCGCTTACTGAAACCTCTGATTGTACTTTAGCAAAAGCAATATTTAAATTTATACTTAGACCCAAAATAACACATTAAATTCAACAAAATATATGTAAGAGGTTATTACTCGAACCAACCCGAAGCAAGTTAGCCGCCAAATATGAAGGCAGTAGCGGGAATGTACGTTGGCAGCTTTCCATGATGCTATGTTCTGATGAAGTCAGCTTTTTTTAGCAGCGTGCTTTTTTGCCGGAAAACACGAAAGTTAGCACAGTTTTAGAGTGGGGCAATTGCTTCAGCGTTGTTGGTGCTTATTGCCCATAAGTTCCTGTTCTAATTCTCTCTACAAGCAAATCAACATATTCGATAGGCCAGACGTCATCGCACACGTCATCAGCAAGCACTTTCCGCTCATGATAGAATGGAATGAGGTCATTTTTTAACAGCAGAATTAACATGAACGCATGCCCATAAGTTCGCTTAAACAATGCATACTTTCGCGCTTGCTTTCGGCTCATTTCATAATGTGGCTCCAGAATGATGCGCCTGCCTTGAACTTCAAGGTCAAGAATAAAGTCAGGCGTGTAAGTGTCGCCGGGCAATGGGAAAGTAATAGTTTCGTAGCCGTAGGAAATATTCATCTTCGAAAGTATATTCGCTGTCTTCTTCTCCCAGCCGCTCTTGTAGCGGCTCATCTTATGGTAGTAGGCGTGCGGTTGCCCAGTTACCTTATGCATTTGATCGAAAAACTGCAAGGCCTCTTTCAAGGTGTTTCTATTTAAGCTCTTTTGCCTAAGCCACCTGCCCAGCAGGAAAAAGGGATAATCAACTTTCGCAGGATCCTTTGGGAAAAGCTGCTTAGCGAAATTGGTTAGTTTTTCACGAGCCTTTTCAGCCGAGCTTTTATCTCTCCACAGATAAGGCGCAGAGGACTTTATCAAACCCAAACTAACTGCGACGTCTGCGTTTTCCCGGGTCAAAGGAACGTAGAGATCTTCAGGTGAAAAGTGGTCGAAAAGCCTTAAGTCAGGTTTAGAGCGAACCATCCACCGCAGATAACTCCACATTTCATCTTTATGCGGCGCGTTTGGCAATTCAATGTTCGCTGTTAGGTCTTCCACCAGGTCAGCTGGTTTACTGAACCTTTGGGCATATTCAACAAGGTTTCTTTCAGCGGTGGTCTTGACAAAATTATTGACGCGAACCAGAACTTCAGGGATAACTTCCCTATAAGGTCCCAGAGTGTGTTGAAAACCGCACTTTATGATTTCTTCTTCGAATAAGTGAGGTTTACGGATTTCAAAAAGGCGACTGCCCATTTTTTCATGAAGATGAACTAGAAGTCTCCGCGCGTTTTCAGAGAAGCCAACAACTTCCTCTTCAAGTATCGAGGCAGCTAACAAAAAGTAGTGTGCGGCTGTCTTCTTTTCTTCGTTGTTCTCCGCATAAGGGTTAACAAGGAGTCTCGGGCTCATCCGCCGATCCCATTGGACATCAACAACATTCGAGTTGGATTCTACAAACTGTTCAAGCGCGGAGAGTATGTCGCCTGTTTCCATACAAGACAAGCCCATTACATTATTGTTGAGAATGGTTTTATAACACTATTCATGTTAAAAGTGCTTAAGCCGCTGGCTAAAATGTTATCGCTGCTTTTTGCAATTTGAAGCGTAGCTTTGGCTCCAAACCGCGCAGCGCATAAGGCTCTAAACTAATATACCTTGTTACTGTTAATCTCTTCAAAACTATGACATGGGTGAATTATTGGCGGCGCAACTAGGCTACGGCGAAGCGGGCATGCCACAGCAAATTCGGGTTTCAATTGGTTCAGCGATAGTTCTGGGACTTTTAGAGGGCAAACTTGACGCTGAACCCACAACCGCCTATTTGATGACGTATATAGCAGGTAAATGTACTGCTAATTGTGCTTTTTGTCCGCAAGCGCGAGAAAGCCGCAGCAAAGAAGAGATGCTCTCGAGAATTTCTTGGCCGCTTTTCCAAACAGAAATGGTTTGTAGAGCGATTAAATTTGCGTATGCTGATCGAAAAATAAAACGTGTCTGCATTCAAGCGCTGAACTATCCGGGTGTCACTGCGCACTTGGTTTCAATAGTTAAAGCAGTGAAGCAACATGTGGATATCCCTGTTTCGGTTTCGTGCCAACCCTTGAACCGCGTGGATCTCCTGCGGCTGGCTGAGGCGGGGGTGAACAGAGTTGGCATAGCCTTGGATGCCGCGACGGAAAAGCTCTTCGACAGAATTAAGGGTTCCGGCGTGGCTGGTCCTTACACGTGGGATAGCCAGTTAACAAAATTGCAGGAGGCACTTGAAGTTTTCGGCAGAGGCAACGTAAGCACCCATCTGATTGTGGGTTTAGGTGAAACAGAAAACGAAATCATCAGCCTAATCCAAAAATGCGTTGACATGGGCATTTTACCTGCTCTTTTTGCCTTCACACCCATTTGGGGGACACTATTGGAAAAGGCGCCTCCGCCTTTAATTGAAGCATACAGGCGAGTGCAGCTTGCCAGATATCTGATTGTTACAGGCAGAGCGCGGTCTGAGGACATGCATTTCGACGCGGCTGGGTGCCTAACAGATTACGGCGTCAAAAATGAGTTACTTGTAAATATTGTGGAAACAGGCGAGCCCTTCCTCACTTCTGGTTGCCCGTCGTGTAATCGGCCATTTTATAATGAAAAACCCAGCGGCCCGATCTACAATTATCCTCGAGCCGTGCGTTCAGAGGAAATTAAGATGATAAAGCGGCAGTTAAGCTTGAAACCCTAGTTCTATGGCTTAGCCGCGGATTCTTCGGCATTTGGCTGTTCCTTTTTCTTTTCCAATTCTTGCAACTTGGGTTTCTGCCGCGTTACTTGTTCCACCAAAAGCCAGAATTCAGACATCATGTAGCCTTTCTGCAGGTCTCTCAAGAGCTTCTTTACTTGATAGAACGTCATCTGTGCTTCGCCTTTATCCAAGCTTTCTTGTGAACCTTTTATCCGCCTAAATAACTCATCCATCTGGCGAGGTGAAGCTCTAATTCCCGCTTTTTCCATAATCTGCTGAATCAAAGTTTGCGCTGTGTTTCTACCTATAAAAAGCGAGGCTTCGCGCCCAACAATTTCAGGTGGAAACGGCTCAAAAAGCATGGGTTGCGCTTGTAGCTCCTCGAGCTGCTGGTCCAGCTCGTGAGCAAATATGCCCTCGCCGATTATGGGTTTATGGAACTGAATTGGCAGTGCAAAGGCTTTTTCAGCTAGCTGCGAGATTCGATAAATCTTTCCTAAATCCACGCCAGTATCAACGTTATAAAGCAGTTCCAAAGCGGTAACAACCTCTTCAAAGGGCGCTATTCCCGCTCGTTCACCAAGACCGGCAACGCACGTGTGAAGATATGTTACGCCTTCCTCCACGGCTGCCAATGTATTAGCTGTTGCTAAGCCAAAGTCGTTGTGGCAATGAACTGAAAGCGCGGCTTTGCTTTTTGCAGTTTCTGATAAGCCTTCTCTAACATGGGATATAAGATAATGCATTGAAAGCGGCCTAAGAAAGCCTAAGCTGTCAGCTACAACTAGCCGCTGAGCGCCCGCTTTTGCTGCGGCTTCAAAAATTTGCAGTATATCTTCAAGAGGTGTTCGGGAGCCGTCAATGAGGACAAAATTTACGCGTGCACCCTGCTTTATAGCGTATTCAATGCTTGCTACAGCTTTTTCTAATGCTTGCTCCTTGCTCATCTTAAGCCTATACTTAAGGTTAAGTCCGTTGAAAGGCATCTCAATGGTTACTTCTTTTATGCCGCACTCTAAGCAGGCATCTATGCTGTCTTTTGTAGCATGAGCTGACGCTGTAAGCTTTGAATTCTTAAAGCTTTCATTAACTAAGCGCTTAACATTATTTTTATCGCTTTCCGAAAGGGCTGGAAAACCCACATTGATCACGGCTATTCCCGCTTCATCCATCAACTTGGCAAGCTTGACTTGCTCTACATATGTCAAAAATGCTGTGGGAACTTTCAGGCTTTCGCGGAAAGTTTCATCCCAAATAAATACTCTGTCGGGAAGACGCGGCGGCAGATTTTTTCTGAGGCGGTTATAGTTTGCAATTAAGCCTTCTGCCTCTAACTTCTTAAATATTGTTTTTCTCATCTACGATCTAACCCAACATTATTGAAGTCAAACATATTTTTATTTGTCAACTACTTATATAAAAAATAGTCTATATGCAAAGCTGGTCAAAAATATAGGGAAAGAGGCGTATTCGCTTTATTTTTACGAATGAATAGAACGCTTTCATGATTAAAGCTGCAAAAGTCTTAAGTGCTGAAATAATAAATTAGGATTCAATGATGCCAGAAGGAACGCTTATGAGCAGCTTCAAAAACACGATTGAACGCATCAGAGCCTTAGAAAATGAAAGAAAGAACCTCCTACTTGAAATTGAGGAACTCAAAAAGATGGCTGATGCAAAAGCCCGTGCTCTTGAAAGCGAGATTAACATGTTACGGGATGAAGTGAAATCGTTGCGTGCCCTTTTAAGCGGCGAAGACTTGGAAGCTGACGCAGCATCAAAAAAGAAAAAATAACCGCGCCATTGTTGCTTTGCTGCTAAGCTACTTTTTTCTTGCGTTAATCAGAGGCTTTTATGCATAAAAAATGTTATTTAGCAGTTGAGAACTTCTTGTCTCTGGTGCTCAGTGTGGAGTTCAAAGGAAGAGACATAGTATCCATAGAAGACTTTTCACGGGAAGAAATTAATTACATCCTCAAAGTTAGCCAATCCATGGAGCCCCTCGCATCTAAAGGCTCAGATATGCTTAAAGGAAAAATTCTCGCCACCCTGTTTTTTGAACCAAGCACACGCACACGCTTAAGCTTCGAGGCTGCGATGCTCAAGCTCGGCGGCTCCACCATAGGCTTTGCTGAAGCAGAAGTTGCTTCGGTTAGGAAGGGAGAAAACCTTGCGGACACCATAAGAACCGTGGAGAATTACGCGGACGTGATAGCGCTTAGACACCCGCTTGATGGCGCTGCAAAATTTGCCGCTGAATTCGCGAAAGTGCCTATATTAAATGCGGGTAGCGGTTCAGAAGAGCATCCGACACAGGCGTTTATGGATTTATATACCATACAAAAAGAGAAGGGAAAAATTGACGGATTAAAGATTGCGTTGGTGGGTGACTTAAGGTATGGGCGAACTGTTCATTCGCTTGCGTATGCGCTGTCTCTCTATGATATTAAATTGTATCTTGTTTCGCCTGAATCATTGAGAATGCGAAAGGAAGTAATTCATGCAGTGGAAAAAAAGATTTCCGTGGTTGAAGACGCAAATTTAGAGGAAATAATGCCGCAAATAGACGTTTTGTATGTTACAAGGATACAGAAGGAGCGCTTTCCAGATGCGGCAGAATATGCCAAAGTTAAAGGCACCTACAAAATAGACCTGAAAACCTTGAAAAACGCGAAAAAAGACCTGATAATTCTCCATCCACTTCCAAGAGTAGACGAAATTGCCGCGGAAGTTGACGCCACACCGCAGGCACGTTACTTTCAGCAAGTCTGGAATGGCATTGTGGTTAGAATGGCGCTTTTAGCGTTGGTGCTAGGCGCCGTCAAGTAGGCTTGAGATTTAGGTAGAAGCGAAGCGGTCAAAAATTGTTAGAGTACTCATTGAACCGCAAGAGGGGCATTTATGCAACACGCTTAACCAGCTTCTTCGGCAGTTATCACAGTATGTGCTTACGCGGTTGTAGGTGAAGAATTCTAAGCCTTGATTCTTGATTAAATGTTCGGTTAACTGCATAAGCTCTTCAGGTTTGACTTCGTTATTTGCCAGCTCTATAATGTGCAAGCTTCCAGAGTTAAAGTCTTTGAGCTTCTGCTCAATTTCCAGAGATTCAGCGGGAATGTAAGGGAAATTGCCGATGGCCAAATTCAGCCGTTTTGTAGTTGAGTAGAAAGGTTTCTCGCGGTTTCCTGAAAACTTCACCTTAGCAACTCCGTACTTTTCAATGTCCAATTGTGCAAGCCGCTCAGAGGCTTCAGGGCTGTACAGAATCATTGGGGCCAAGCGCTTTCCATGTTTTTTGCTGAATTTATTTTTCAAAGCCAGCACGTTCTTGCTGATTTCCTCTACAAACTTGACGGTTTCCTCATGAGTTACGTCCTTTCCACAGAAAGATTCAGCAGACTCCCAGAGTCCTGCAAAATTTATTACGCGCAAGCAGTTTTCAAGCCTAAAATACGTATCACCGTTGGAACGTTGCATCATAAATGAAAGCGCGTTTTTACCATGCTGCTTAAGCGCGCCATATTTGATGCTTAAGGCGCGCGCGGCTAGCTCGCACCTTTCCTTTAAGAGTCCAAAAAACTTGTTCTCGTCTCTATCGCTTTCATTGACAATTCGAGGCAGATTTATAGTTACAACACCAAGACAGCCTGTCCGCAAGGTATCTGTCTCCCAGTCGCCAGTCAAATCCGCTTTGAGATTAAGGCCTGAAGCCGAAAAAACAGCTTGTTTCCCTTCTTTCTGCAGCATGCTTGCAAAGTATAACAGTCCTTTTGCTGCTGCGAAATTGTGTGCTTTTAGGAGAATCGCTCGTGCTTGCTCGTCTACCAATGCTTCGCTACTTATTTTGATAATAATTTTTGGGTTAAGCAAGGGTTTAGGAGAACTCTCTTGCTCCAGAATCTCAAGGATAAGCGCCGCCAGCAGTCGACTTTCTTCTGCGAAGTCGCTGTATCTGCCGCATATTTTTCCTTCGGGCCCAATCGCTGGTTTATCTGCGATGAACATTGGAATTGAGGGCATCAATCCAAAAGTGGCTTCTACATGATGATGAACGTTCATTAAGAATATGCGCAGGTTTTCTTTTACTCGTGCAGCCTCTATTCCTTTTATAAATGGCGCAAGAAACACATTAAAGTAATCGCAGGTTTGCAGCTCGTTTACTTCATTTCTGGCGTGTAACAGAACATTAAAGATAACAGACAAGGCAGCCTCAAAATTCCCAGGAGCGCCATGCGAGATTTGAAGAGGACTTGCCAGCTTAATGCCGTTCTGAAGGAAAAACCGCAGGTCATGCATTACTTCATTCGGCTTCAAAATCCATGTTCCTAACTCGTTTACATGAATTGCCCCCGACACATGCGCGTCTGCGATGTCTCTTGGAAACACGTTCAAAAGCGTATATTCCCGGAACACCGTGTTTCCTGCTTTCGAAAGGATGGCAGACGAGTTGACCACCGGGTCTTTTGTATCCATCAAAGCCGTTACTTCGTAAACGGGCATGCCCAGCCTTGTAAGTTTATGGCGGTAATCCTCAAAGCCTTTCTCAATTAAAATAGCGTTTACAACTTCCCTTACTAAGGGCGCCGTCAAATACTTGATTTTTGATTTGAACAGGCGCTTTTCCGCCTCCTTAGCTGCTTTCTGGGCAATTTCAGCTGGGACCTTGGCTTCTCTTACAAGAGAGTTGGCAATTTTGTTGACGTCGAATTCTTCCAGCGTGAAATGTGAAGTGCGAACCAGCATGCCGCGCGGCTTAACAGCTTTCTTTTCCACTTTATCAGCTACGTCAAGAACCATCTTGCCTAGTTCGGTTAAATAGTACTTTTTGGCTTCCGCGTCTGCCTCAACCAAATCTGCCTTGAGCAGAAATTTTAGGTGATAGGCGAATCTTCCCGCGTCCCTACTAGGGTTCATTTTTAAAGCATTCATTAACTCGGTATAGGAAAGGGCGCTTTTATCGAAAAGCAAGTTTAGAATTTGCAGTCTAAGAGGTGAGGAAATGGCTTTGAGAACTTTAACTCCACGTACACGCGGAAGACTTGACAACCCTCGTTTCCCTCAAACACGGCATATCTAATTATCTGAATCACAGTTTAAACGTTAGCTTTTACAATTACTCTTAGGTAATGCTTCGCAAACTGCTTAATAACTGCAGAGGTAACCCCCTCTATTGTTTTCTGCATTGATTGTCTAATAGCCGCCAAATATGAAGGGTGCATTTTTGCTTGACATTTTGAGAAGCTATTTGTCCCACAATTTTGTGTAACCTTTAAATGTTACAGTTCTTTACTTTTATCTCTAAAATTTGATTGCAAATATGCATTGGTGATCAGCTTTACAAAACAATACCTTGTCTCGTTTGCTGATAACTTTTTGTACAGTAGTCTGTTTAACTTTATGGGCTTCTGCTGCTTTGTTAAGGTGACGTCGGCATGATTATGGATTTTATAGGTGAACTATTGAAGCTGACGGTTCTTGCAGGATTAACCGTAGCGGGAATTTTGGTTATTCTTATATGGAAAAAGAATTTGGCAACGCGCGTAACCTATCTTCGATTTCTTGTTCAAGTGGCAGCAATGGTTTCAGTTTTTTACTTGTTTACATATCCCGTATGGCAATTTATCGTGCTAATCGTTATTCTTTTGCTGCCTCTCGTTTTGGGGCGGTTCTTCTGCGGCTGGCTCTGCCCCTTCGGTTTATACATGGACGCAATTACCCTGATACGTAAGGGTTTCAAGATACGCTACCGAAATCTTCCCGATAAACTGAACAAGTTTCTACATGAATTCCGATATGTGCTATTGCTCTTCTTTTTGGTTGTGCCCTTCATTCTTAACGCCATTGATCCGCCGCCTCCGGAGTCTCTTACGCTTATGGCGATGGTTCTCGCCGGGCCCTTTGATGCTTGGCGAATACTGCTTGGGCCTGTGATTCCGCTTATTGTGCCTTGGAAGGGACCTTTAGAAATCAGTAGCGTATATTTCAGCTATCCCTACGTTCAAGAAGTAATATACTATTCCAAACTCTTATCCATAGAAGTTTTCACCACCGTGATGGCTTGGGTCTTTGTGGCTCTAACATTTGTGGGCTCATTCTTTCTGCGGCGTGTCTGGTGCCGCTTCTGCCCCACGGGCTCCTCGATTGCCGTGATAAACAGGTTCAGAGGGTTTAAGTGGGCTCCTCTGCTTCATATCTATAAGGACGAG
>JBNARN010000029.1:0-15748 GCA_049718365.1 Candidatus Bathyarchaeales archaeon | reverse complement strand
TTTCAGCGGCATGAAAACCATCTTCTTGACTTCGGTTATCTTCCACAGCTACCTAATTGGCTTAGTTGCCGGTAAAATAAGCGAGGAGTCAGTTGCAGCCGGGTTTAAGCACGCTTCAATACTGGTTGTAATTGCCCTGTTAGCGGCGAAGATTTTGCCTTCGCTTGTAAGCTTCGGTTAAGGAGTGGAGAAGAATGCCGTGTGGTAAGCGTGAAAGTTTGCGGAGAGATAAGCATGCGGTTGCGCCAGCCGTCTCTACGGTCATTTTGACGGCGGCTGTGGTAGTCATGATTCTTGTGGCCGCAACGTACGCAAGCACCTTTCTGGATAAGCGCCTAGCTGAAAACGAGTACAGCGCCAACAAGCAATTCATGCTCACCACCGGGTTGCAGCTGGACGATATTGCATGGACTATTGGGCGTACACAGACGATTCGCTACTCAAGCCGCTACGGCAACATGATCGTCAAGCCCGCAGTAATACAGTATACAGTTACACTAGATGGTAGATCCCTTTTCAATGAGGATGTAGGCGTTACAGGAATTCTTATGTTTAACATGCCGGTATCCTCATACTCAGTTGGCAACGGCTACTTTGAACGTGTAGTTCCGGTGAATCATGCTTCTTTCTTGCAGAAGGGCACTTCCGCTTCGGCGTGCCATGTGCTCTGCGTCGAGAAACTCCCAATGAATGATGGCAGCTACACACGGATCGTTTTGGTTCCCACGATAAGACTCATGAACACAACAATTTCAAAGAAAGATAGCACAACGACTAATTATTACAAGTTTTACTTGCCTAGGCTTGTGCCTTCAAATGAACAGCGCTATCTTTCTCAGTCTGTGACTTTAATTGGAGAAAACGTTACCAAATCTTCATTACGAGTAGAATCTGCAACTGAAATCAGGATTGAAGCCAAGTTTAAGTCTGATTTTAACAATGATTTCTTCCAATTTGAAAGGACCATTGAAGCTATGGATTTGCCTGCTGGTTCTGTTGTTGAGTTTTATGTTGGTACTGTTAGCGTTAAGATAGGAGATGTGTAGCGGATGAAGGGAGGAGATGCGGCTTGGCGCATATAACTATTGAGTATATGATTATGGTTCCGTTGTTGATTATGCTGATTTTTCTGTTGCCTATGACTGTTGGATGGATTATGACTATGTGGACGGAGGCGCGGCAGACTCTTGCACTGCGCGAAGTGGCTGGGCACATCGGCAGCTCCGTGCACCAGTTATATTCCGCTTTAAGCCACGAGTCAATAACTAATGGCAATGTTAGCATCGAGATGGCCGTGCCCGCCTTCATAGAGGGTTACGTGTATGAAGCGAGTGCAGTTCTGCGGGAGACCTCAGCTTCTTCGTCTGAGCCCAGTATGATTCTGGACATCACCGTCAAGTTCGTGGACAGCAATGTGTCAGCGTCTGCCTCAGTTACTTTGGGTTCAAATGTGAAGTGGGATTCATCAAAAAAATTCGTGAGCAACTCGCTGAATGCAAGACTAGTTGCTGAGAAGAATGAAACTATAAAGATGCACTTTGAGGGGTGAGGCTGAGTACATGGTTAGTTCAACTATTGATCATATGGTTGCGGTTATGGCTTTTCTGGCGGCGACGCTACTGTTCATAGGCTTGTTCAACCAGACGATTCAGACAGGCGTGATTTATCAGCGACACAAGGCGCTTGCAACCAAAGCCAGCGACCTACTGGACACCATACTGCTGAACCCTGGGATTCCAGCTAACTGGGGTATAAGCGATAAAGAACCCACAGGATTTGGAATTCAAGACCCAGAATTCACGCAATACAAGCTAAGTCCGTTTTCGCTAATGCGACTGTGCTCTTTTGCAGGAGAACCTGTTTGCTACTTGAATGTAACTAGTGGTGAACCAATGTTTTACAGCAATATCACTGTGGGTTCCGCAGCTTATTTGTTAATGCCCTATTCGGAAGTGCTTAACTATTCTTCAGCTTTGCGGATACTTGGGCTTAATGGCACTTATGGGTTTCAGCTTACTTTAACGCCGATGATAAAAGTTTCAATTAATGAAACAAACACTAGTCCATTGACTTTTTCTATTTCCGCATCTGGACTTGGCCTCTCTTTTGCAAATGCTACCGTAAACTATTTACTCCTAAAATTTCTCTTAGACGGGGATTATCCTCGATTGGACGATACCAATAGCAGTGTGACTTATACTGATAAAATGGGTAACGCTTTAGTGACTTTTGATAGCCTGCATGTTGATGATGACGAGAGCGTTACTTACTGTTTCATTGCTTATGTGCATCTTGGTGGGCTTACAGGAGTGGGTTACTATGTACGTGTGCCGATTAATGGCCCAACTATAGTGCCCTTTGTTAACTCCTTGGCTAGCGGCGAGGTTCTTTTGGCGCATAGTGATGACGTGCCGTACACCGGTGGCTCTTCATCCGGTTATGCTCTAAATTATACTGCGATTTTCGTGCCTGTTGTTAAAAATGAATTTCAAGAAAGCAAATGGACCGTAAGCGGTACTATTCTGCCTGGGCCAAGCTATAATCACAAAATTACGATTCCCTCTATTGGGGAACCTGGGATTTTGGTTGTTGCGTATAACAATACCGTAAGCGGTGGTGTTGTTCTTGTGCCTTGGGGTGTCGGTTCTCTTGGATTCCCCGTTGTTTTTGGCAACGACCCAGCTAAGCAGGAGTGGGTTGCCACTGACACACGCCAAGTCTTGGTTAGTGGCATTGCTTATCAGGTCAAGTTGGCTTTGTGGAGTTTAGAGGGTTATCAAGTGGTGAGTTAAGGATGATGCGTACAATTGAAGTGTTAATTGCGATAATTATCATCACTGGAGCTTTTATTATCTCCTCTTTCTATGCTGTTCTGCCGTGGCCGAGGGAGGTTTCTCCTGTAAACCTTAAGCGGCTTGCGTTGACGACTTTGCAGATGTTAGATTCAGATCACTCCTTGAGTCTGGCAGCGTTTGACGAGAACTCTACGCTTTGGAGTGACTTGCAAGTTGCGCTTTCAGCAGCTTTACCGCCTAATATTGTGTACAACTTAACTGTTTACGAGGTTGGCGTTGACGAGAACGGCGCGGAACTCTACGTGCAAAAGCGGTTTATTTCAAATGCGGAAAGTCTTGGCTTAACTACAGATTCCTCTTCATACATGGTTGCCTCCCCAAATGCAACCTTTAATGTAATCCCAGAAAAAATAGGCGAACGGGAAGGCGGAGGCACGCTATACATCCTAAACTGCAGCGATGCCCCAGGATGGTGGATTACAGGTTATACTGCCCATAGCTTGGCAGAGGACTTGTACGGGTTGTTGTCACCATATTTTGTGAATACTGTAATGGTGCAGAACACAACACAACTTGGCATGATACTGAACGGCACAGCACTACAAAATGAAACTGTCCGGAATGCAGTGATAATAAATACATGCGGCGAAGCTGTGCCTTTGCCTACGCCGTACTACAATAGTACTGGGGTGGGATACGATTCTAGCAATAAAGCTTATGCTTTGTATGCCTATACTTTGGGTAAAAAAGTTGCAGAGTATAATTGGACATGGGTTAGTATAGTTGGTTATCCGTTCTATTACGTGTCCAATACTGAGTTGTTTAAGAATACCCAAAATAGCTGGGGCATATATGGTATGAGAATGATTGGTAAAGACGGTGGTGGAGGGCCTTCGGGGTTAACTGCCTTTCTCCAAGGATTAGCTAACAAAACTTACACTTATAATGATGCTTCTATTACTGGCAGTCCCGGTGTTGTATACTTATCAAGTCGCGTTTTAGACAAAAGTAATTATTATGGTATTTATGTGGCGCCTTACCAGACATCTACTCGCGCTTTGCCTAAATCAATTTTAGGCACTTACAACTTAAATGTAACAACTTATGTCTTTAATACAGTTGGCGATTATATTCCCGCCGCCGTATACAGGCACACAGGCGCAAATGGAACGTATCAAGGTGCCTTTTTCGCTATAGGTTTAACTCGAACACCCGACATCAGAATTGCTGCACTGGGCATTTTGACTGAGTATTCTCCACGTCTTTACAATGCGGAGTACACTGCTTACGGCACCTCTCGGCTTGTCGTTCTACAACTTGGGTTGGTAGGGGGGGTATAGGCATGGAAAGGTTAAAGTTGAATAATAAAGCCCAGTTTACTATTATTGCTGCAATGCTTATTGCTATTATTTTAATAGCTGCGGTCATGACAACCTATTCTGCTATAAGGTATACTGAATTTGAGGAGCAACCGCGTATCCTAAGCGCCATTGACGAAATCAATTTGGCGCTAAAGAATGTTTTAGGCTTTACTGTAGGCTATTACGGCTCAGTACTGAAGGTTACAGGAAACATTACATACGCCAAAGAACTCGCCAAAAATTACATGCGCAGTGGGCTAGAACATATTAGCGACCTTAGACCAGAATGGAGTCCCTCATTCAGATTCACGCCCCCTGATTTACGGATAAACTGGTTTAGCAATGCCAGCTACAGCGCAGGCAACTTCTTTGTTGAATACGACTTGGCTGGCCTAGGCGTATACAATATGCATTATAATACTTCATGCAGATTGGACGTAAAAGTTTTGGAGTCACCATCCAATGGTGAGGTGTGCATACGAGTAACTAAAGATGGCAACGATACTGACATTGTTAATTTGGGAAGGCAAAATTTGAAATTCTACCGTTATCGCTATTCAAATTTGACTTGGGAGTATGTGAGCCCAACCGAGGAACTCAGAGTTGACAACGATGGTAATTATATTGTTACTGTTCCCTCTGGAATAGATTCCTCATCATTTGTCATAAGTGTTGAGGATTCACGAGGAATAATTGTAGTTGCCTCCTCTTTCAGCCAATACGTCATCAATTTGGATTGGAACTCTCCGAATGCAACTCAAACGCCTTACTATGTTGAAAACTACTTTAAAGTCGTGGGTGACAGCCTCAATTTTACTGCACAACAAGCCGCAGATAACATATTTGATACGCTGACAGAAGCTGCCTTCGGAACTACACTTGTACATTACTATCCAACTCATTGGACAGGATTAGGCTCAACAACATGGCTTTCTGGAACAATATCTGATTTGCAAAGTGACAATGGCGGATATATGCAGTTCAGTTCAGTCATAGGGTACTCAAGCATTGGCTCATCATCGCAAAGCATCGAAAACAGAATTGCCGGCTCTCAGTTTACCGTACTCGCTAGTGGTCAAGTTCAAAGCATAACCGCTTACATAGCCTTAGCCTCGGGTGCATCAAATCGCAAAGTTAAAGCTGCCATTTATACAAGTTCGCATAATTTTGTTGCGGGTACGCAAGAACAAACAGTTAATTCAAACGGCTGGATTACTTTTAGCTTTTCAGATCCCAAGCCAACATTAACAGCAGGTGTAGACTACATTCTAGTAGTATGGGCTGATTCTGCCAGCGGAGACGTTTACATACGCTATGATAGCGGTTCATCAAATCAGGGGCATCAAGTTGATCGAAATTATGGATCGTGGCCTAGTTCACCATCATTCACACATGACAATCGTAAGTACAGCATTTATTGCACATATTCTCCTTCAGGTCAATATGCATGTGAGCTTGAATTTACTGGAACCGCAGATTTGCAGAACTGGACAGGGCTAGCATGGGCAATAGACGCAAGCTCCACAACTTCAAATGTCAATCTGACCTTGCAACTCTACAACTTTGCTGCTGGGGGATATCCAACTAGCGGAGACGGATACATGACTACTATTTTGAACACCACCGACTTTACAATGCAACAAATAATAAAAGTAAATCCGACCAACTTTAGGAACAGCACTGGTTACTGGAAGCTTAAAGTTACCGCGGCAAAGGCAACGTCAACACCGTTTGATCTCAAGCTTGACATGGTGCGATTCAGCCCTGAAGTCACTAATTATGCGCTTGAGCTTGAGGAACAGTGGATAAACGTTAACGCAACTAATCCTCGCTATGACCTTTGCATCAGAACAGGCCCGCTGGGCTCAGAGCCATTGAAGGTTGAGGTTCGAAGCGGCTCATCTTGGGTAACCGTTATTAACGCGTTGCAACCAAACACTTGGAACAACGTTTCTGTCACACAGTACATAACCTCCTCTACATTTACCATCCGCTTCAAAGGCGGCAACGACGAGACAGACCCAACACACGACAGCTGGAACATAGATGCCGTGCTGCTTAAGCCTAAACCCGACCCAAGTTTTCTGTTAACTTTGCAGGAGTCAACTATGGTTGTGGAGTTGCTGCAGAATGGCACACTGCGCTGGCTTGGGCAAGCGCTGAGAAGCACAACGCAGACGCTGCCTGTTCCGCCTATCCCTGTGAAGGCCATCCGCGTGAACCAGACCAGAAACGGTGTGGAAGAAGAGGTGCCCTTCCAAGTTGAGGACTGGTCTTCAGAATACAGAGTTCCACAGGGCCTAACGAATAATGCCACGGTCTTCAGCAACCGGCAAATGATCGTCTTCCTAGCCGACGTTCACGTGTCAAAGATTACGATATGGTGGGATGGACGCGACAACGCAAACCAAACATCACGGGCATACAACAACACCTCCTTTAGCGATAACCCGGCTAACAGAATATTAAACAATAGCCGACTACGTCTTCAACTCTCTTCAACCGGATTTACCATAACAGCAACAGTAGGGACTACAAGCAGCACTGCAAACCTAATGCGCATAAACAATAGATATGACACAACAGATCCTGAATGGGCCTATGTCATCGTTAATGGATCTGTTAGATCTATTATTCAAGGCGAATCTGAATGGTCAAGTGGCATCTCGGGCTGTTCTAATGTTTATTCAAATATCGTGATTACCTTGCCAGCCAAAGTAACCTATTATACTTATCAACTTAGGTTAATGTTTATAAACTCGCAGTTAAGAACAATTACTGATGTTTGCCCAATACAGTTATCAACTAATCTTGGCTCAATTCAAACGATGACTGAGAACGGAACAGCACATGGCTTCCCAATTGTTGCAAATGGTACGGGATTATTCTACAACTATAACTACGCTAGTGGTAGCTGGACAGCACACCATTGGAGCCAGATAGTTACAGACACAAGAGGCGCAGGAATCATGTTCGCCGACATTGCAAACCAGCAACTTTATGCCTTTGACGCTATAGGGCCCTCTGCTGGAACACCAACAGGTGCGCTAAACGTAACCGCTACAACCAACGGGCTCATACAACTGCAGCCTATAACAATAAGGCAAGTACAATTCCAAGACGCACGGGATGTTACTTGGCATGGTGCTGTGGTCACCTTTGATGGCACAACGCCCATCTACCGAAGTAGCGACGAAAGCGGCTTGTGGCTTCTCGTCGAGTATCCGCCAACTGTCACAGTAACAACCAAAAGCTAAGCTGACATTATAGTCGCCAAATCACGTTATATATAGATGGGCTGTTGCTTGCCATCAAGTAGCAACTGCCCGCACACGTTTTTCCTATTCGCTTTCCGAATTATCCATAATGCATATTCCCACTTCATATAGGTTAAATACAAAATTCGTATTTCACATAAGTAACGAGAAAAAGGCTGAGAAAAACATGGTTACCCACAAGAGATTCAACCAGAAAAATGCCATATCCCCCTTGCTAGCCACGCTGCTGCTTATAGTCATCGCCGTAGCTGCCACAGTCATAACCTACGCGTGGATAACAACTTACATGGGCAGCACAACCCAACAAGCCAGCTTCATACCCTACAAGGCAAATGTAAACTTCCCCAGAAGCAGGCAAAATCACCATCGACATCGGCAACTCTGGAACATCCACAGGCCAAATAGTCAAAGTCTACATAGGTGACTCGCCTACAACAATGCAAAGCTACGACACTACTCCCGCCACAATAACAATCGACCCCAAAAGCGTCAGCAGCTTCACCGTGAACTACAACTGGCAATCCAAACAAACCCTGTACTTCAAAATAGTGCCCAGCAGCGGCGCGTCACTATCCTTCACGGAGCAAGCACCCTAATCGCCAATCAGCCCCCTTTAAAACCCAACACGTCAAACACCAATTTTTATTAACACCGCGCCACCTAACACACACCAAAAACGGTGCAGAAACAACTTGCAACCACTCCAAATCATAACCGCCACAAAAATCGCCTTATCGCTCGGCATACTAGCCTATGCTTCATGGAGCGACTACAAAACCCGCGAAGTCACCAACCGCGCATGGGCAATCTACGCGCCAACCGCACTTGCACTAACCCTTGCAGAATTACTCCTCGCCGACGCAGCGAAGTTGCTGCCCTACGCCATAAGTTTCGCTGTCACCGCCGCTATTGCCTTTCTGCTTTTCTATACTGGCGCCTTTGGCGGTGCAGACTCCAAGGCGTTTATGTGCATAGCGCTCGCCTTGCCCTTCTACCCAGAATCGCTGCTCACGCCAATCGTGGCCACAGCCATTTCGCCCCTTGCGCAGAACCTTTTCCCGCTAACAATCTTGAGCAACTCTGTGCTGTTTGCTGCGGCAAGCGGCATCTATATGCTTCTTCGTAACTTCTCTTGGCGCGTAAGAGCCAAACAAAACCTTTTCGAAGGCACCCTCACAGCCGAAAGATCATGGAAAAAACTTGCAGTGCTAATAACAGGCCACAAATTCCCCATCGCAAAGCTGCAGAAAACATGGCATATCTACCCCATGGAAGATGTCGAAGCGGAAGAAAACCCGCCGAAAAGAAAACTAGTCATCGTGCCAAATGATGAACATCGAAACGAAATAGTTGAACGCTTAGCCAAGGCAGCGGAAACAGGAAAAATCAGCCCTAACGTGTGGGCGACTCCTGGACTTCCAATGCTAATTTTCGTAACCGTAGGCCTAATCGCTGCATTGCTAATTGGCGACATCGTATGGCTGCTTATCAGCTTCGTCCTACGCTAAACTCGCCGAGCCTGATGCTCCAGATTCCTGCTGCGTTTAGAGTAAGAAACCGAAGCAACTATGGTTAGTAGCGAACCAAAACCTAGAAAAGTCAACGCATAACTCCTATATGGGTAACTGCCTAAGACTGCGCTGACAGTGAGTTCTTCGCTTGAGACTTGGTACGAGTATAGAAAGGAGCTTACGCCGAACAGTACCAGCGCCAACACAAGCAAACACATTTCAGTCTTAAACTTCATGCTCCCTCTCATCTCTAACCAATTTTCTGCAAGATTTACAGTAACCCTAAATGTTATAACGCAAATATTATTTTAGCTTTGCGGAAAAAATAGCCACGGGAGCACTCAAAATGCCATACACACAGCTTAAAAATGAACTGCTTGGTTTCCTTAAAAAAGAAAGCAGCACAAAGCCTAGCGTAGTCGTTATGCCTGACTTCTTTCAAGATAGGCTAATAAACATAAACTTTGACGCTGTACATTTCTCGCGGCTGGTTACTGAAGTAGCCAATCGTAAAGGCGGCAGCATCGATGGCGTTGCGCAGACAGATCTGCGAGGCGGAAACGCGGTTAACACTGCTTCCGCTTTAGCGGCATTAGGCGCCGAGGTTGCGCTGATAGTCTGCACCAGCCAAGCTGGCTTTCAACAGTTAAAGTTTCATCTTAAACGAACCCGTATTGATCTTTCACACGTCAAAATCGTAGGCAAGGCGTCGGTGACGACGGCGCTTGAGTTTAGGGCAAAGTCTGGAAAAGCGAATGTGATGCTTAGAGATTTAGGCTCCCTTGAGGAGTTCGGTCCTGCAGACCTGTCTGAAAGCGATTACACGCTAATTGAAAGCGCAGATTACGTTTGCATATTCAACTGGGCTGGAACCAGAAAATACGGCACGCAACTGGCTGAAGCAGTTTTCGGCAGAGCAAAAGCGAATGGGAAAGGCAAAACTTACTATGACACGGCAGATCCGACGCCGAATAAAGAGAAGATTCCAGAGTTAATCCAGAAAGTTCTGCAAACGCCGAAAGTGGATACTTTGAGCTTAAACGAGAATGAAGTCATCTGCTACGCCTCGCTGTTCAGCGAAGAAATAAGCATAAATGAGCAAAACTTGAGCTTTGAAGCTTTAGCCATGGAGGCCGCAAGGGTTTTAACTAAACACTTGACTGCCAGAATCGACCTGCACACTACCGCTTTCGCCGCGTCAATAGCCAAGAAGAAGGAGATCGTGATTCCAGCATTAAAAGTCAGTGCTTTACGGGCGACTGGCGCAGGTGACGCTTGGAACGCGGGCAACATCATAGGCGACGCCGCTGGCGTGTCAGATGAGTGCCGCCTTGCATTGGCAAACGCTGTTGCCGCTTACTATCTGGCTTCACCAGATGGCGTGCACCCAACAAGGCAAGCGCTGACTAAATTTATTGAGAATACATGGCAAGAATAGCGTGTTTTGTCTTATACGACGTAAACTTCTTGGATGCTTACTATTCCGTTGTCGCCGACTATTCTCTTGAGTTCAGGCAGTAGCGGCTCAAGCTTAGCCTGCTCATCTATTACCTCTATTATTAAGGGCATGTTGACTACTACACCTTCAAGATGCAGAGTAGATTTGCCACGTTTGCCAAAGCCGTCTACACCCGTCCAGATTGTCGCGCCGGCTACGCCTGCATTAATCAGCAAATCCATAACAAGCGCATGCAACCGTTTACCGTCAAGTTCATCGTTTTTCTTGATTCTGATGATTACATCCCACATTTTCATTTTCATTACAGTACCATCTCCAGTATGGCGTAGCCTAATAATCTACCAGCCACTACAGCTATAAAAGATAATCCAACGTTGGCTGCAATTTCCAAAGCGGCAATCCCTAGTCCTTGTGTGTCCATTAGGTTGACGGTTTCAAGTTCAAACGATGACATGGTTGTGAATGAACCGCAGAAGCCGACAGCCACAAAAAGCGTATATTTCTGGTCTAGATTAAACGTGGTAGACATTACTGAGAAAAGCCCCAAGATGAAGCTACCGAGAACGTTGACGATTAAAACGTTAATGGGCAAGTTTCCAATGGTTACGGGCGATTCTACGATTCTGTAGCGTAAGTATGCGCCGGCTACTGCGCCTATTGCTAACAGAGCAAATTCCACGCCTTTCAATGTTACCCACTTCAGCTCAGTTGCTTATGAAAGGCATTATCAGCATGCTTGAAATGCGGTTTTGGCAATATGCCACGGCTAATGCCATAGCCAAATTGAATTTAGCCGAGATGCAACGTTTTCCTATTAAAGTTTATTGCAGAAGAAGCCTAATTTTGTAATGCTGTTTTGTAAATCGGCCGCCTCTATCGCAGCTGCAATCTCTAATGTAGCGCAGTAAGCCAAAGAAACATTTAGGCGGCGCATCACCTTCGACTAGCGAGATATCTGCTTAATCTTGAGATGACCCCTGTAGCGCTTTGTTTTTCAAAATCTTTCAGGATTCTCTTGAAAACGTCTGGGACTTCACGGGCGGCAATAGCTTCGGATACGCTTAGCCATCTGTATGCTTTGGCCTCTTGAGAGAAGATTATTTGGCCGCCAACAACTTCTGTCTTGTAGGCGATAATAATGTGGTGGATTGGTTCATCTTTATCGTAAAGAAAATCATCATATATGCCAATTAGCTTGGTGGGCGAGATTTTTAATCCTGTTTCTTCTGCAACTTCGCGTATAACGGTTTGCTCTACAGTTTCGTTAGGTTTGACATAGCCGCCAGGGATAACCCATAATTTGTTATAGGGCACATCTCCCTCATTTATGAAAAGAATTACGTTGCCTTCCCCTTCGATTACAGCATAGGCGCTAACAATTACTTTACCTTTAACTGCATCTCGTTCAGATATCATAATTTTCACTTATCATTTACTGCTTTCACTATTTCCCTGAGTTCTTTTTCTATTCCTAGTTTTCCTGTGAGTTTTTTGACGCTGCGTGTTACTATGCCTGCAATAGCGGCGCGGTCCTTTTCGGAAAATTCATAACTTTGTCTTTTTATGTATTCAGCAAGCTCTGACTGGAGCCTGCGGAGATTTTTCTCTTCAACTTCTATTAGGGTATTAATGATTTTCTGGTTTTGAAAGGGTAAAGTTGTGGCGTTATGGATTAACATTACAAAGTGTGGAATGCAAAAGCCCTTTGACTTCTCTAGGATACTTAAAAAGTCCTCGTTGCCTGAAGAGATAAGCTCTAGTGTCTTGCTTATATATCTCTCCGAAAAATGGGCAATATGAACACAAACAGGGCAACTGTTTTCAGTGGCAAGCAGTTTGTCAAAGTTACTAATCTGCTGTGCTTTCCGTTTACGGAAATCTTCTATGAGCGCTTCTATAATGCTTTTGTTAATCAATGCTATCCCGTGCCCGTCAGGGCTTGTGGGTTTGCTTGCTGCAGTAAGCATCTTGTAGAAGTGGTAGTTGCAGAAGCCCCTATTTTCAATGATTTTTTGTCTTGCCGCGGAATCCATGACCAACTCAGACAGATAGTCATTCACATATTTGTTTTCAATTTCTTCTTCTAATTTGCAGAGAAAACATTCTTCGCTGCTTCCAACGGCTCTTTTGATGCGCAGGTATGCTACGTCGAAGCTAATATTGAGCCTCTCCTTCTTCGATAATTTGCAGCACGCTTATGGCATAGTATGTATCTTCAAATGTGGATATTCCAAGGTCTGACCGCGCGAATCCGCCGTTTAAGTTCTGGCATTTCAAAATGAACTCAATGGTCTGTTCGGGATACCTTACTTTTTCGCCTAAAAGGCGAAGCGCTGCCGTGCCGTAGTATACGTGTTCCATGTATGGGTTAACGCTGTCCGGCACAATGGTGAAGCCGCCATAGGGTTTCTCGCATTCTCTAACGTATTGCACCGTTTGTCTAAGCGATTTAACAGGGTAGTTTACGTTGGAAAGCACCGCTAACGCGTAGTAGGTTGAGTTAAGGCTGGAGTAGCCGTGCGCTCCGAAGCCGCCGTCGCTGTTCTGAAAGGTTAGCAGCCACTTTGCTACTTTGCCATGGTCGATTTTGATGTTAACCATTTTGGCGAGTTCGGTAAGCATGGATAAAAACTGGAACTCAGAGGCAATTTCGACATAAACGTTTACTGTTCCAAACTCGTTTTTCGTGGTTTGCGAGAGAAGAAATTCTTTAAGTGTCTTATGCGGTTTCTCGCCGCAGAGCATGAGCGCTTTGGCCACATAGTAGTGTGAATAGTGGCTGTCCGGCTTGAAGTCGCGTAGCCACTTAACTGTTCGTTCCACGTTTGGAAAAGATGCGTTCAAACGGTTTAGAATTGCCAGTCCATAGTAGGTGTCTTGCGCGTTTGAGTCTGTGCCTTGAACGAAAGCGTATCCGCCGTCATCATTCTGCCTATTCACAACATACCTAATTACCTTTTGGATTACTGATGAAGCTCCTTCTGTAATTCCTGAATTGAACCGCCCTATTTCGCGCAATCTAGCATCCACTCGTGTTTTTTGTTGCCAGTAGAAGCTATCAGCCCTTGCAATAAACAGGGTACAAGGGCGGTTAAAGGCGAGCTTCATCGCCTAATACTTTTTAGGCAAGGTGTAATCAACTAAATAAGCGTTTCTTTCAAGCTGAAACCATTCTCCACGAAGTCTACAAACCTGCGTCATGCCATTGCACACGTGTTTCCTTGAAGGAGCTAAATTGTTTTAAGCAAAATTAGCTTTTTAACAACAGAGGCATTTCAAGTTAATGTGAGATGATGCGCTTGGGTAAGCTGTTTGGAAGCTCTGGAGTACGCGGCTTAGCTAACGTTGACTTGACGCCGACGCTGGCGTGCAAAGTTGGCTTGGCTGTGGCGACTTACTCGAAGGCGCGGCGGGCGCTTGTGGCACGAGACACGCGAGTTTCCGGCCCGATGCTTGAGGACGCGCTGGTTGCTGGGCTGCTTGCGTGCGGCGTGGATGTTTCTTTGGCCGGGCCGCTGCCTACTCCTGCTTTAGCGTATGCAACCAAAGCGCTTCGGGCAGATGTGGGTTTCATGCTTACTGCATCGCATAATCCGCCGCAGTATAATGGCATAAAAATCTTCACCGGAGACAGCCTATCCTACACTGACGAAAGCCAAAATGCCGTAGAAGTGCTAATTGCCGAAAACAGCTTTAAATTGACTGATTGGCGGGAACTTGGCAGCACTTCACGGGTGGATGCTGTCCCAGTTTACGTTGAAATGGTGCGAGAAGCCGCTGCGCTACGCAAAAAATGGCATGTTGCTGTGGACCCCGGCTGCGGCGCAACTTTTAGCGTAGGCCCCGCCGTCTTGAAGGCTGCGGGCTGCAAGGTGACCGCGTTGAATGCGCAGCCTGACGGTTTTTTCCCAGCGCGTAGCTCTGAGCCTACTGCTGAGTCCCTGCGGGATTTGGCGCATGCTGTTAAAGTGCTTGGTGCTGATGTGGGCGTGGCTTTTGACGGCGACGGCGACCGCGTCGCATTCGTCGACGAGAAGGGCTGTTTTGTGGACTTTGACCGTTCGCTGGCCGCCTATGCAGCTTACGCGTTGAAAACCGCTGGCGGCGGGGTAGTGGTTACTAATGTTGAGGCTTCTATGTGTGTTGAACGAATGGCTGAGAAATACGGCGGCCGAGTTGTCAGAGCCAAGGTAGGCGACGTCTACATTTCAGAAGCCATAAAGCGCGAGAACGCTGTTTTCGGCGGAGAACCATGCGGAGCTTGGGTGCACCCGCGTTTTCATTATTGCCCTGACGGACCGCTTTCCGCCGTGCTTCTTCTAAAAGCGTTAGAGGAGGAAAACAAGCGCCTAAGCGAATTCGTCGCCGAAGTGCCAGAATACGTGACATTAAGGGAGAATATACCTTGCAGAAACGATTTGAAGCATAAGGTTGTGGCAAGCATCGAGAAGCCGCTATTGACCGCTTTTCCAGAGCATACTGCGTTATCCACTGTTGATGGTGTTCGGCTGGCGCTTAAGAGCGGTTGGCTTTTGATAAGGGCTTCTGGAACCGAGCCGCTGATTCGGCTGACGGTGGAAGGTGAATCGTTAAAAGCCGCAGAAGCCATAATGAGCAGAGGAGCCGCATTAATTAAGCAGCAAATTGAGGAATGGATGAAATGAAAGCTGTTGTTTTAGCAGCAGGCGAGGGCGTTAGGCTTCAGCCCATAACAACCACGCGCCCGAAGCATTTGATAAAACTTGGCGGAAAAGCAATTCTCGAGCACTGCATTGACGCTTTAAGGTCTCATGGATTAACAGACATAGTTATCGTTACGCATTACATGAGTGATGCCATTCGCCGATATTTTGGTGACGGAGAAAAATTTGGCGTGAAAATCGCATATGTTGAGCAGAAAGCTGTTCTCGGAACAGGCAATGCCGTGAGCACGGTTGAGCCCTACGTGGACGGCGATTTCGCTCTTGTTTATGGCGACCTATTGTTTGCAGCAGACATTCTTAAGGCTGTTCTTCACCGTTATGAAACTGAGGATGCAGCTGCCGTTATGGCCGTTGTTCCCGTAGACAAGCCCGAAAGCTACGGCGTCGTGGAGCTTGACGACAAAAAAGCAGTTAAGCGCATAGTCGAGAAGCCTGCAGCTGGAGAGGCACCTTCAAACTTGGCGAACGCTGGGATATACGTGTTTTCTCAAGAAATCTTCGAGAAGCTACGGCAGATAAAAGCTTCTGTTCGCGGCGAATGGGAACTTACCGACGCGCTTTCGCTGCTGATCAAAGACGGCAAAACGGTTTTGGCCGCTGAAGTCTCCCGAAGCGACTGGTTTGACATTGGAAGGCCATGG
>JBNARN010000028.1:13925-15972 GCA_049718365.1 Candidatus Bathyarchaeales archaeon | reverse complement strand
AGAAACAGTTTTTGTTCGCGCCGCAAGCTTTGTTGACGCGCCTGGCCATGAAGCTTTAATGGCGACGATGCTTTCAGGCGCAGCCATAATGGATGGCGCTTTGCTTGTGATAGCTGCTGATGAGCCCTGTCCTCAGCCGCAGACGCGTGAGCACCTAGAGGCAGCGCAGATCATCGGCATAAAGAACATGATAATCGTTCAAAACAAAATTGACATTGTTGATGAAAAAAGAGCTCGCGAAAGCTATAAGGAAATTAAAGAGTTCGTTAAAGGAACAATCGCGGAGAACGCGCCTATAATCCCCGTCTCAGCGCAGCGCGGAATAAACATTGATGTGCTGCTCAACGCCATGGAGGAGATTATACCTACGCCGAAAAGGGATGAAACAAAACCGCCGCTCATGTATATTGTCCGCTCTTTTGACGTTAACAAGCCAGGCACTTCTATTGAAGAACTGCAGGGCGGCATTATCGGGGGCACGATAACTCAGGGAAAGTTTGCGGTTGGAGACGAAATAGAGATACGCCCCGGCGTCAGCGTGGAAAAAGAAGGCAAAACCGTTTATGTTCCCTTGGTAAGCGAAATAGTCAGCTTACACGCGGGCGAAAAAGAAGTAAAAGAAGCAACATGCGGCGGATTAGTTGGCGTGGGAACATTGCTCGATCCATCTTACACGAAGGCAGACGGCTTAACTGGAAATATAGCTGGAAAAGTAGGATTGCTACCGCCAGTATTGTCCGAGCTAACTTTAGAAACGCATATTTTAGAAAGGGCTGTGGGAACTAAAGAGCTTCTGAAAGTGGAAAAAATCAACCCTGAGGAAACACTGCTTCTTCACGTAGGCGCTGCTGTAAACATTGGAAAAATCGTGTCAATCAAAAATAATATTGTGAAAATCAAGTTGAGCCGTCCGATCTGCGCGCAACCTAACGCCCGAGTCGCCATAAGCAGGAAGATTGCAGCTCGATGGAGACTTATAGGATACGGAATAACACGGGAATAATTCCACATAAGCATCTTTTACGTGCTTATTATCCCACGCATCTTTAATAGCTCGTGTGCTTTTGTAAGCAGCATTTTAGCGTTTTTGAAAGTAAGCTTCTCCAGCGCGCCTTGATAATCTAGCCAAATATAGCCTATATGCTCGTGGGATATCTCAACTTTCTCTGTTTGCGTTTCCGCAAGAAAGAAGATTACTTCCTTGTGTACTTTTGCGCCTTGCCTTCTGTAGAAGTACTCTATTTTTTCCCTGAAGCCCTCAATAAATTTGACGTCAGTTATGCCTGTTTCTTCACGAAGTTCTCGGATAACCGTGTCCTTCTCGCTTTCATTTGGCTCGACATTGCCCTTTACAAAATCCCAGTGGCCTGCCTCATAATGTAGAAGAAGATATTTAACCGCATCGCTCTTCAAGAATACTATGACGCCACAGGATTTCTCACGCAGCAACAGCCCTCACTAACCAGTTTTGTGCTCTGCTCAGTTTATGTAAAGGTTATTTAAAAGTAATACGTATTTTTCTGAACATCAAAGCGCGCAACATTTTTGCTTCCAAATAACTTCAGCAGATGCCAAAAACAAACAGTTTAAAGCCTACGCAAAGAGAACTTAGAAGGGGCAAAAAGGTTTTGATGCTCCGCGGAGCGCGCAGGGCTAAATGAAGCTTACAAGCGAAACTATGGGAGTAATTTTGGATTCAAACGCGCTGTTCGTTCCACTTCAATTTAAAATCGATATTTTCAATGACCTAAAAGTTTTGCTAAACAGAAACTTTGAGCTGATTTTATTATCGCCAGTCAAGCGTGAACTAGAAACGCTTGCGGAAAAGGGTTCGCCTAAAATGCGTAAACAAGCCCTTTACGCCTTAAAGTTTGCTGAAAAATGCCGGCAAGTCGAAGTCGCCGCGTCAAATTCTGAGCCTACAGACGACGTAATAGTTAAAATAGCTCGAGAATGGCGTTTTCCAGTGTTTACCAATGACAAGCAGCTTAAGAAGAGGCTAAGAGATATAAATGTGCCAGTGATTTATGTGAGACAAAAATCGCGT
>JBNARN010000028.1:689-13915 GCA_049718365.1 Candidatus Bathyarchaeales archaeon | reverse complement strand
AGGCCACGACCAAGTTAAGGCTAAATATGAGGGAGTTGTCGACGAAGAATTAGGCTACGTCATAGCCGTGACAAACGTCGACGTAAGCCCAATAGGAAAGATAATTCCAGGAGACGGCGCAACCTATCATAAGGTAACTTTCTCGCTGTTAACTTTCTATCCTGTCCTTCAGGAAATAGTTGAAGGCGACGTAGTGGAAATCGCGGATTTTGGCGCTTTCGTGCGCATCGGGCCTGTAGACGCGCTGCTTCATGTTTCACAACTCATGGATGACTACATGTCCTATGACGAGAAACAGGGCGTTTTACTAGGAAAAGAAACTAAAAGGAAACTTATGAGCGGAGACCAAGTGCGTGTAAGGATAACGGCTGTTTCGCTTGGCAGAGCTGGAAGTTCCGGCAAAATTGGCGTAACCGCTCGGCAGCCGTTTCTGGGCAAGTTAGAATGGATTAAGCTTGAGGCTTCGCAAACGAAAGAAGCCGTAGAGAAGAAAACGGCGGAAAGCAAAGCGGAACAGGAGCGGCAATGAGATGAATGAGAAAGCCTGCACGAACTGCCATTTCATCACTAAAGAAAACGTGTGCCCAAAGTGCAAGTCAACAAGTCTCAGCGAAGATTTCAGCGGCATAGTTATCATGTTTGAGCCGGAAAACTCGGCTATTGCGAAGGCTATGAGCATAAAAGAAAAAGGACGTTACGCCCTAAAAATCAGATAGACCATCAAGCCGCTGTCTGCATAAGCGTGTGTATTTGAGGGCAAAGTTCCCTCGGCATCTGAAGGGTTGAAAATGGCTATTGCTTATAGTATCACTCCAGAACTGCGTACAAAGCTTAAAGAACCCTTTGGCACTTTAATCCGCGGCTCATTTGATGAAACCATCAGTAAGCTGAGGGAAATTTTGGAGATGGAAAAGCCGCCTGTGCTAGTGGCTGTTGGAGACACGGTTTCCTGTAATCTCCATGAGCATGCGATGGCGCCGCAGCTTTTTATTACTGATAACAAAAGTATGCGAAAAAAGATAAAGCCAAGAATATTTGCGGCTAAGCTGCTCCATGTTAAGAATCCGCCGGGGACAATAACTGAAGAGGCAATGGAGGCGATAAAATCAGCTTTGGAGAGCGGCGAGTCCACGCAGATAATTGTAGACGGCGAAGAGGATTTGCTTACGCTTATAGCCGTTTTGTACGCGCCATCCGGCTCGTTGGTTGTTTATGGGCAGCCGCTCGAAGGCGTAGTGGCTGTTAAAGTTACTGATGAGAAAAAGGCGGAAGCAGCAGAGATTCTGAAAGTGATGAAAACTGTTCGAAAGCTAAATAAGAAGTAAAAGTATGAAACTCTCTGCTTTAAACAAGTGATGCTGCGATGGAAGTCAAAATTGTATCAGTGAAGGCGAATCCTCTTCTGAAGCGGAAGGAAGTTCGTTTCAAAGTGGAGCATGCGCCTAAAGGTAAAACGCCAGCCCGATTGGAAGTTAAACGGGCTATAGCTGCTGAATTAAAGATTGGTGAAGAGCTTGTTTTCATCAAGAAAATGGAGACGTTAACTGGAACAAACACTACTGTGGGTGTTGCGAACGCTTATGAAACGTTGGCTCAGGCAAAACTTATTGAGCCCGAGTACATAAGAAAACGTAACAGTCCTCCAGAAGAAAAGAAAGAAGAGGTAGCAAAGTAAATGTCCAAGAAAGCAGCTGAAAAGAAAGAGCCAGCAGCGGCAGAAGAGGCGAAGCCGCAGAAGGCTGCGAAAGCCGCGCCAGCGCCTAAGGCAGAGAAGAAGCAGAAAGACGAGAAGGGCGTTCATGCCTTGTATAAGATAGAGGGCGAAAAAGTTACGAGGTTGCGGCCGACATGCGAGCGCTGTGGTCCAGGTTACTTCATGGCTGACCATCATGACCGTTATACTTGTGGACACTGTGGCTTTACGCGGTATAAGAAGGCATAATAGCAATCAGTTTTAAATTCTCCGTTTACACATACTCTTTGTGGTTCATATGCTTAGAGTTAACGTAGTTATAACGAGCATTTCTGCGGAGCGCTTTTGGGATATTAGAAAGCCGTTTCCGCCTATTCAGATAGGCACAAACATCAACATTGTGGGTATGCAGAAAACGGCGGACGGCAACCTTGAAGTACCGTTTATTTTGGCAATAAATTATAACCCGTCAATAGCTCAGATAAGCCTGAAAGGAAGCGCCTACGTCGTGGGCGACAAGGGCGAAATTGAGCAGGCGCTTAAGGATCATGAGGCAAAGAAGCCACCGCCGCAGCTTATTGTGCAGTCTATTTCAAATGTTGTATTTATTGAGTCAGTGCTTATTTCAAGAACTTTGAATATTCCACCGCCGATTCCGCTGCCGCAGATCCCCGAGGCGAAACCGCCAGACACAAAACCAAAAGGCAGAGACTACACTGCATAAACTCGGAATACACACGGCAAAACAGTAATTTACTCAAATTTCTAACTACCCGCAAAAAGGCAGTTCGGGGCATCGGCTTTTGAGAAAATGAGTAGTGTGGTAAAATTTCGACTAAGACTTTTGGTGAAATGGTTAAGGCGCTGCGGCCCTTTTTTCTGAACGCTAGCGCAGAATACTGCCAAATTCTGTTCAGACTATTTATGGATGAAGCATGTTTAGCCGAGAGCATAGCAGAGCTTAAGAGATGTACGTGGTTTTTCTATCTTCTTCTTTGCGTATCTCCTCAGCCTGCAACGCCCTTTTCTCCTCTATCTTCTGCAGCCGCGCCAGCATGCTTTCTGCCTTAGCGATTTCCGCGTCGAATGCTGTCAAATCCACATTGAAGTTAAATATTGCGTTTAACGTTTCTAAAACGCTTCTTGCAGACAAGGGATCAGGCAAATAACCACGCGTTTCCCCTAAAAGGCAAAGTGCTTCAATCTTCCGAAACCGCGCTAACCCCAATATCAATCCTGCTGTGCCCACAATAGGGCTTCCCGAGGCGCTAACAACGGCACCTGCACGTAACGCCTTGCCTAAAAGTTCCTCTGAAGTGGCGGCTGCAAAAACCTTAGGTTTACCCTTTGCCTCCATGCGGTAACCGCCAATGGTTACAATGGTCTTTACACCGTGCTTTTGAGCGAAATCAAGCATCTTGCCAGCAATCTCGTATTGCCCTTCAATCGTTTGAGATTGGCTATCGCCAGTAAAAAGAATCAAATCATTTCCTCCGCCTTCGTTTTTCCAGAAATAGAATGTGCCGCGCAGAAGCCGAACACTGCCCTTCTTATTCACAAGCACAAAATAAGGGAAATGCGGAGAATAAAGATGCGCAAACCTCTGCGCCTTTAACTGCTTGATCAAGTAGCGAATGGCAATTTTGCCCACAAGCCCTAAACCGGGAAAGCCTTCAACCAAAACAGCATTAGAAGGATTAATTTGCCTAAGCTCTTTGATGTAAGTTTCTTTCATTTCGTCAACTGCTCCTGCTCTTTCAAAACCATTCTATACTTTAGATACTTGTCATCAGGAGAAAACTTTGGCGGATGAGGAATCCTGACAGCACCGCCGCAGTATGGGCATGCGTCCTTCTTTAAAGTATACCTCATGCAGCTCTCGCATTTCCTTAACAGCCAAACCATTACTTTTCCCTTCTAAAAACGCCTTGCCCACCAGCCTTAACAATGTTCGACACAACGTTCTGCGCAACCTTCTGCAGAATTTCTTCTGCACGCTTATAATTCTCCGCCATAACTTCAATGGCATATTTCGGAGCAGCAATCACAAAGAAATTCACACTTGCGCCCTTCACTTTTTCAGTTTTCAACGCGCTAAGAAAAGCATTCTTGATTATCTTAACACCATTGGGCTTCATGCAGCGCACTTCAAGAACACCCTTAACCTTAACCATCTTGACATGTATACGCTCTTCCGCAACCTCAGCAAAAGCTCTCGCGAAATTTTCAGGAACACCTATTTTCATCAAAACTTCTGGGCCTTCAGTAATCGTCTTTTCAAAGCCTTCATACAAACCATACTTTTCCTCTACAAGCGCTGCCGCCTTCGCGTAAACCTCTTCAACGGGCAACCCAAGTTTTTCAGCAACATCCCGAAGCAAGGACTCCGCCTTTCTACCCTGCTTCCACATCTTAATCTTTTCAATCCTTTCGCGCTTCGTCACCCGCCTAAGCGACAAATCAATATGCCCTTTCTCCATGTCTACCCGCAAAACTTTCAGAACAACTTTCTGGCCTTCCCTAACAAAATCCCGAATATTCCTTATCCAGCTGCTACTAATTTCAGAAACATGAAGCAACCCGCGCTTGCCGTACTCATCAAGTTTGGCGTACGCTCCATAATCGGTAACAGTTTCTATAGTGGCGATTACTAAATCGCCAACTTCAGGCCACTCAGGTTTGCGTTCCGCCATTAAATTTTCTACCTTTATTCAAATACTGACTGTAACTCGCCTTTAATTTTTACTTTACCACCCGTTGGCTCCGCAAGCACTTCAGCGCACACGTTGCAAACAACTTTGCTAGTAGCGTTACTAAAGACCAACTGTTCATTTCCACATTTCAAACATTTAATGCGCAGAAAGCGACTTTTAGGCTTCGGAATAAGCTTATCCCATTCTGTCACAAGGCGTCCCTCCTACACTATAGCGAGCTTCCGCAGGCGTATGCCATCTTTATGGCGCATGTAACCGCACTTCTTACATTTCAGCCTCAAAGTCTGCTTTTTTGTAGTTTTAGCAAATTCATGCTGCAACGGATACTTTTGCCCACCATATCCTTTCTTTTCACGTTTGTGATGACGCTCGCCCTTAGCTAATGCACGACGCTTTCCAGCCTTGTAAAGACTAACCGAATGAGCCTGATGCGCCTTGCACTTCGGACAGTACGTGGTAACTTCCTTAGGTACATTCATGCTTATCGCTTCCAACTTCGCAATAGAAAAAACACGCACACTCTTATACTTTTTCTGTTTCCAGCCCACATCCGCTAATAAATAAGGCACCTACTGCACATTGCTCGAAAAACCACAACGCTCAGAATAACCCCTCTCTATTGTTTTCTGCATTGATTGGCTAATAGGCGGCTAATAGGCTTCAGCGCTGGCGGCGGAACCTACCCTCTATAGGTTTCTGCAATGAATCTCTAATAGCCGCCAAATATGACGGTGTGGAATGTGTATATTGCGGTTTCTGTTTTTTAGGAAGTCTCAACTTGCACAGCTAAGCCTTGTTTAATCAGTATTTTTGCGTTTTCCACGGGTACGGATGCGACGTCCTCCGCCATAAAGGGGCCGTAGGTTTTCATGTCCGCGCCGATTACTGCTGGAATCTCCTGTAAGAACCTCAGAGTGACCCTTTTATGTGGTTTCGGTGTGCTTTCTGCGGACACTTGAGCGCGCAGAAGGCTCTCTGCAAACTTTTTGTATGCTTCGGCGAAGGAGGCAAAGTTCGTCCACAATTTAGTTTCTTCAGCCGCTAGCGATTCTGCTGGAACCTTCTGTGTTTTACTAATAAGTCGAAGAAGTTTTCTGTAGCGCAGCCAGACTAATGCTTTTATCATGCGCTTGGCATGCTGCAGCTCATGCTCAAGAAGCGCTGCCTTCACTGTTTTCTTGTCAAGCATTCTACTTTCTTCTTTAATCTTCTGCAGGTAACGGGCAGCACGAGCGTAAAAGTCAGCGGGTAAACTGCCGAGCGCCTCGTTTTCTGCTTCGCGTCGCCAAGCGGCATAAATTTCGTCGTACATGCCTATTTCGCCACCTCTGCTCTGCCTTTGCAGATTAGCAGCACAGCCGCTGCTGTTGGAAGTTCAACTGTCTGATTCTTGTATGGACCCATAGTATCATCACCTAACCTGAATTCTGGCGCTTCGGAGACAGAAACTTTGACTGTGCCTTCTTTAAAAGCTACTGCCTCCTTGAGTGGATCAAAATTTTCAAGGTCTTTGACTGGAAACTCGACCTTTTTCAATCCTGTCTTGCCATGTAAGGTACCGTTCATTCTGATTAAACGGTGAATATCTGTGGTTACAACAGTGTCGATTTTTGCAGATTCAAGATCTTTTACGTATTTGGCTATTTTTATCCATGTTCTAACGCCGATTCCTCTGACGCTGTCCCACCTGTTTTCTTCTATACAACGCTTCAGAAGAACTTCTCTGTTCTCCAAAAAGGCGGCATAGCTTCCTTTTATTCCAGCATTCTTCAGATCTTCTTTTGTGGCCTGTAAAAGAAAACGGCGGAGACCCAATTTTAGACGTTTATGCCAACCAAAATCATGTAAACTAAAAATATTCGAACGCCGCGGCTTTCTGCGTTTGTCATTTGCTTCATCATCCAATATTGATAGCCCCAGTCCAGTAACATAATCGACTATTTCCTTGCGGGCCATGGAATCTAACGTTTTAACGGTGTCCTTCTCTATTTGAACGTGATAGCCGCGGTGGCCTGAAAAAAACACGTGCATCTCTTGCTGAGAAAAGCCGAAGTCTTTTTCCAAGATGTCAATTAGTTTTGTAGTTTCTTCTTTAGCAGCATCCAAGCAGAGATCGCAAGCCCAAGTTTTAGTGTCAAACTTTTGCCCGCTGCAAATCGGGCAGGCTTCAGGGGTTATGCCTTTTCCGCTGAAACCGCACTTGTTACAAGTCCATTCATCATGTATTTTATCACATGGCGTGGGTATGTGGTCAGCGTCTATGTCGAAGACTAAATCTGCGCCAAGCCAGCCTTTTTTATCCATGTCGGCTTCTGGATTCTCGTAGTAAGCGCAAGAGTGATAAACATCTGAAGGAACCGTGTCGCTAAGGAAACGTTTTAGACCGTTCATGCTTTCAAAGCTCTTATGTCTAAGCATGACGCGCTCTTTGAAGAGAAGAAAGCCCAGTTCCCGCTGGCTAAGCAACGAAATCTCAGGGATAATGGTGGCTGGGCTACTGTAGAAATCGGAGAACTTTTCATAAACGAAATCCCGTGAAGCCACAGTAACCCTCCGCTGCGCTGCCTGTTCGATTAGATGATTTCGCGTACCCACATTTAACCATTAACAGCCCAGCCTAAAATTTGAAATGGATGCGCCCAAGCGGATATTAAAAGAAGGCGTGGGCTTTACCAGTTTAAGCCGCATCGAAGGCTAACTTGTTTTTGGCGCGCTTGCGCCCAATTGCTTCTGTTTACGTTTATAATAGGCTAAGGGATGGCGGATGCGGCGGCATAAAGCATCAGGGTTGACGCAGACACCATGGGTCTGCAATGTAGCACATTGAGGCGGAGTATATCGTGTTCTTGAGCCTCTTTCTCCTGCTATGTGCTCAATTTGATAACGCGTTAGCCTCTCGTTATAGTCTGAAAAACTCTTGAATAACTCCGCCACGTTATCAGGCGCCATGCCGATGTTTACCAAAAAAGAAGTCAAGGTGAATCGGCCCACATGTGAAAGATGGCGACCTTTTGATGCGGCTTCATAAAGCGCTACTATGCATGGTGGAAAAGCAGATTGCGTCACAACTTTGGAGAACTCTGTTTCTTCTTCCCCTATCTTTTCTTTGGCCAATTCCAACAGCTGCGTGGCTATCTCCGTTATCTTCGCTGGAATAGCGGGCAGTTCAGTTGCTTCCAATCTTTTTTCAATGCGCCTCTGCACTTCTTCTTGTAAAAGCCGAGCGGCATCATGCTTGTTTAGGTAAACTTTCCCGTTTGCTAAAAGACGATTAACAAGCTTCCACTTTTTATCACGCAAATGCGCAGTGTTCCTTAAGTAGTCAGCGAAATTAACCGTGAACTCTAGAGGCAGGGCAAAGTCGCGGTTCAGCGCTATATCCCAACCGAAATCGCGTGCGATTGCCAAGATTTTTTCGTTGCTTTCAGTTTGCATGTCGATGAAAGCTTGCTTAGCTTCAGCTAGCGCATAACGCTTTTTTATGAAGGAGCTTTTGGTGGCTATCGCCAGCATAATGGCAACGGGAAAAGAGGGAATCTCCACGTTGGCTTCGCGTTTTTTGCCAACAGAAATGGAACGGATTGCTTCTCTCACTCGTTCTTCGGCGCGGTTAAGAATCACAGCCATGTCAGGATTTGCAACTTCTTCGATTCTCAAGCCTAGCTGCTTTACGAGCACAGCGGTTTCTTTTAGAAAAGGATATTTTGCAAGGTCGGTTTGTGTAAATCGCCCCGTTTCCGTTTGCATGCGGCAGTTCTCATTCTGATTCAATTCTAGGCGCAAGGAAGAACGTCAGTTTGCCCTCTTTTGTTTGCTGAAAATCTATCTTGATGGGCATGTCTGTCGAAAACTCAAGTGTAGCAATGTCTGACGTGGCAGAAGCAGCCTTTATTATCTCAGCCAAGTAGCTTAAGCTAAATGTGGCCTTCGAATTCTCTTTCACTTCCAAATCCAGCAACGCGTCACTTCCTTTCTGAAGCGTTATCGTCGCACCCATCAAGTCGCCAGAAGCATTCAACACAAGCTTCTCCGGATCGGCTTCTACACGCACGTGATCGCTTACCAACTGCGCGTCTTCTATTGCTTGGCTCAGCCCTTGAGTGGTCGTCTTAGCCTTAACATTGAAGGTTATCTTGGGAGTGGGAACTTCTTCTTCCGATGCCTCAAGTGTGGGCATGTTAAAATTGCGGCTGTATTTCCCAGTTATTTTAATTTGCAGCCGTGCTGTTTTCTCGTCCAGCGACAACTCCACTGCTTCATCTTTGCCTGCCCGTTTAAGCAGCTTCAGTAACTCACTTATGTTTATGCACATCTTTGAAGGGGCTTCGCAAACGTATTCTTCAAAAACTGTTTTAGGCCATTCAAAATCAATCATGGCAACGCGGGATGGATCCATCGCCCGAAGCTTTAAGCCTTCAGGTTCAATCTTAAATGTAGCCTCATCCACCAGAATGGAGATGGCGGTAACCATATCTCTCAGGAGTTTAGCATCAGATACTTTAAGCTTAAACATGTCCGTTTCCTCGCTTAATGCATATGCGATAGGGTATAAAAGATTTACACTTAAACTTTTACGCATCCAAAAAGCAGCGCGATAACGGGAAAACAAGAAGCCAAAGTACCGTTGCGCTTAGCACTAAACAAAAAAATTCTGCGCTACGCAGTACTTTTTGAAGTGAACAAGCAAAAGGCTTAGCGCACTTCCGGCAACACATATGTTAAAAAGGAACGGCGCCATACTCTAAGTGGTGCTTCGATTTGGAGAAGACAGAATGGGAAAAACTCGTTGACAGCCTAATAAAACAAGGCATTTTGAAGTCGCCAAAAGTAATTACGGCGATGCGAGCTGTTCCACGCGCGAAATTTCTACCGCCAGACATGCAGCAATACAGCAGCGTTGACACACCGCTTCCAATAGGCTTCGGTCAAACAATATCCGCGCCACATAGCCCCGGCTTAACGCTGGGCTAGGCGACACATGGTTTCAATAATGAACGAAGCCTTACAACTGGAAGTCGGCCACAGGGTTCTGGAAGTTGGTGCAGGGTCAGGTTGGCACGCCGCCACAATAGCAGAGATAATTGCACCATCAGATACGCCTAGAAGCGAGTGGGGCCATGTCTATACTGTTGAGATAGTTAAGGCGCTGGCGGATAGCGCGAAGAAAAACCTTATGATTGCGGGTTATGCTGATCGGGTAACAATAATTAATGCGGACGGCTCCAAAGGATATGAGGAAAAAGCCCCATATGACCGAATTTTGGTTACGGCTGCAGCGCCTGATGTGCCTAAGCCTTTGATAGACCAGTTGAAGCCCAACGGCGTTATGCTAATCCCTGTGGGCAGTGTCTCACTGTTTCAAAGCCTCATAAAAGTCACGAAAAGCGCAGAGGGCAAAATCAAGCAGGAGAACCTTGGCGGCGTAGCCTTTGTTCCCCTAACAGGAGAGTATGGGCAAAGGTTTTAGCAACTAACCAAACCATTTTTCCAGCGGCAAAGCCTTTTCCAATGTTCCGTGCTCTTTTATTAGCTTTAAAGCGGTTTTTGGGCCAAGACCTTTGATGCCGTCGGGGTTGAAGTCTGTGCCGATGAGAATGCCCACATCAATCAGTTGCTCGTAGGTTATACCGCATTCTTTTAGCACATCATCCAACCTGATGACTTCGGGAACAACGTCAATGTAAACGTTTTTGCTCGGCAGCTTCCTTCTGCCCGAAATCGTCACGTTCCGAATCAGCATAGGCGCGCCAAAAAGCAGACTGTCATAGTCTTGGCTTGCACAGTAATCTGCGTCGCCACGCTTGGTCAAGTGTGCAGCTTGTGCTTCACCTTCGCTGGGCGCCTGAATCCAAGGAATACCCATCAGCGTAAGAAGCCTTTTGCTGTCTTCCATCATGTAATCGTGCAAACGCGAGGTTGCCTGCGCGTACATGCGGGCTTCTTCAACTCTGCCTTGGGCTAAAGCCTGCTCATATTTAATTGTGGCTTCTTCCTTGGCCTTGGCGCGGCGTTTAATTTCAACTTCCTTGAGGTCGGGCGGAGTGCCGTCAAAAACGTAAATTGGCTTTATACCCAGCTCCAAAAGGTTGCTTGTGCGGTAGAATAAGCCGCTAAGGTGGCTGGTGACCTTGCCCGTGTGGTCTTTCAAGGGTGTGCCATCGGGCTGGCGTATGATGGCGAGAAACTGATACAAGGCGTTGTAAGCGTCTATGGCAATCTTTTTTCCGCTTAAATCTTCCAGTCTAACAACTGTTTTGGGAGCAAGATCGCGAAGGTTTACGCCCAAAATAGTCCCTCCAGAACATAGACGGGAAACTGTAATAATAAACTTGCTAAAAAATTGTGGGGCGCCTTCAGTTTTCACGTATAAATGTTTTGGGTAACCTAAAGACACGAAGCGAAGGGTATTGAAAATTGAAAGCTAATAATTCGCAAGGTTTATTTTGTCGAGTGTACAGTTATTTATCTGGTGTGTCGAGTAAATGCTGGAAAGTCGAGTAGGCTCAAAGGGCGAATTGTTCCCGCCTAAGGAAATCAGAGAGAAATTGGGTTTACACGCCCACACAAAAGTCATCTACAAAGTTGAGGAAGGCAGACTAATAATCGAACCAGTTCCAACTCTCGAGGAAGTCTTGAGTGAAAAGCCGGCTGTGGAGATAACTCTTGAAGACTTCCACAACACCAGAAAGGAACTATCAAAGAAGGCTGAAAATTGAAAATTCTCCTCGATACCACATACCTTTTGCCCATTGTTGGAATCACAGTGAAAGAACTGCCCAGAGACGCCATACTAAAACTAATCAATGAAGGACATCAAATAGCCATAAGCCAAATCAGCTTTTTTGAGCTGGCAGCTAAAGGCGCAAAATACGTGAAAAACGGCGCTCTCAAAGCAGAAACCGTTACTCGAGGCATAAGAGCACTCAGCTACAATGAGAAAATAGAAGTCATACCAATAACCGACACCAAACTTCTCCTGATAGCCTTCACACTTAGGAATATGCTTGAAGACTTCATCGATTGTCTCATACTGGCCACAGCAATTAATGAGTGTAACGCGCTTGTAACCGAAGACAGTGACATACAAAACCTAAAAACCAACAACCAACTTATCGAACTACTAAAAACAACAAACGCTACCTTCAAAATAAACACACTAACCAAAATTCTGAACATCTAAAAACAAAGCAATAAACGAACAGAGATCACTGTTAATTCGCATAGGTATTGCCGTTTTTTCTACCGGTTTTTGTCCGGGTTTTCCTTTGTTTTATTACTAGAACATCACAATGCTAAAAGCATGCGCTAAAAGGCCCTATAGTAGATTCTGCGGCTTAAAATAGCAAAAGGGCATTCAATTTGTTTTCACAACTGCCCACGCACCAAAGTCCGCCAAGTAAGCACAGCAAATATAAGGAAGTCTTACGTTACACAAATGACACGGAGTTGAACTTGATGACGGAAAAAGCAGCAACATTATCCTTGGTTACTTGCACAAGCTGCGGTAAACCCATCCAGCCGGGAACAGAGGCAACAAAATTCCTTTGCCCCAACTGCGGTGAAATCCAGATAAAACGCTGCGGAAAATGCCGCAAATTCGGGCGCCCATACAAGTGTCCCAAATGCGGGTTTACAGGACCATAAAGGAGAGGCGATTAAGCAATGGGCAGTGTAAAAGTTATCTACAAAGTTTTCCCTGAAGACGTCGTTGTGAATTTTGATGAGTTGAAAGCTAAAATTGAGAAGTGCCTACCTGAATCTTCAGCTATTGAAGGCTACAATGAGGAGCCCATAGCCTTCGGGTTAAAAGCGCTCTTAGTGCAGGTGAAGTTCCCAGAGGACATAACCGGAATTGTGGATGAGTTTGAAACTGAGCTTGCGAAAATAGCAGGTGTAAGTCAAGTTCAGACGGTTATGGTGCGGAGAACAAGCAGATAACCACCAGCAACCATCCTCGTTAGTTGTGAAATACCTTCGAATTTTCTGGTTGTCAGTGTTATTTGCGGGTCAAGCAGCAGGTTTTTTCCATTCACTCATTAAAGCCTCATAGATGCTGTCGTCTTCTTCTATGGTTTCGTACCAGCCGAGGTTTCGGGCAATTCTCTGCGCAATCAAGTGGTAACACAAGTGAACTTGCTTATCTAACACGCGAAAGTAAAAGTCGTCGCACATGCAGAATTCAGCTTCAGGCATTATCAGGTAATCACGCTCTCGCCCAACAACTATCCAGACGACTCTGCCGCTTGGTCTGAAAACATATTTTTTAACGCGGTTTTCCTTTAAGGCTTCAAGTGCCTTCGTGAAGCGTTGGCCGAAAAGCTCGTAAAGCAGTGTAAGATTCTTGCCAGAGATTTTTCCTTCTGCTTTTGCTTCGCGGCAGATGCTGTTTAGCACGTCGATTTCTGAAGAGTCATTCATGGAAGCACGAGCGCTTCAATAGCAAATGTCATTATTCAATGCCGATTGGTTCGCCTTTCGGTTTAGTTGGCGCGTCAACTTTGGGAAAGATAACTTCTAGCACGCCATTTTTGTAGCTTGATTTCGCTTCTTTCACTCTTACTTTTGCGGGCAACGCGACTTCTTTATAGTACTTGTATTGCGGCGTGTCCACGCTGATTTCAAGCGAATCCTCAGTGCCGCGGAGCTTTATGTCGCTTTTTTCCACGCCGGGCAATTCGGCGACCACTCGGATTTCGCCGTCTGCCTCAATAACGTCAACTAGCGGTTCACGCTCTTCCTTAACCTGTGGCCCTTGGAGGCTCTTTTTTATGTTGCCGAATTCGCGGATTTCAGGCTTGCCGTCAGGGCCAATTTTCATG
>JBNARN010000028.1:0-679 GCA_049718365.1 Candidatus Bathyarchaeales archaeon | reverse complement strand
TCGCACTGTGCTCCCATCTGGAAGCTTACGCTCCTTAACATACTCCTTAGGAACTTTCTCGGTAAACATGCGGAATTCTTCTTCCATGCGCCTTTCCATCTCGCGGAACATGCGGTCGATGTCGCCGAAAAACGGGTCACTAGCTAAAGGATAACGGCGGCGCTTAAACCAGTCTGGAGCATCCTCATTATCTGACGACATAAACATTCCACCGTAGTAATGTGAGTTATCCGTTTCTATAAGTGTTGTGCTACTTATTTGCCACTTTTATTTCCGAAATGGACGGCAACCGAAAGCATCTAAATTTAAAAGACAATTATTTGTCGATGCACTAACAAAAAAAGGCATTAGAGAACAGGTCATAATGGCCTTGCGATTTTTCTAAAGTCTCCTTAGCTGGCTTAAAGTGCCAAGGTAAGTGCCGTCTAAGAGGTAAATCTCCGCGTTATCTAAGTCTACAGTTTTTGATCGCAAAACAGGACCAATCACGCTTGGCGTTTGTCCCTCTTTTTGTGCTGCTTCATTTATGGGTCTGCCTCCTAGAAAATCGTTGAACGAGGGCATCAGAAAAATTTGTGCCGTGCATGGCGTGAAGTTATAATGCTTCTTTACCGTGGCTTCAGCGGTGCCCTCAACTTTTATATTGCCTTTTTGCAAGAGCACCGTGGCTAGTTGCTCA
>JBNARN010000027.1:0-16100 GCA_049718365.1 Candidatus Bathyarchaeales archaeon | reverse complement strand
ATGCGGCGAAGCATGGCAACTCGAATGGACAGACATAGACACCGAACACAACACTGTACGCATAACACCGGAAAAGCACAGCAACCCAAGAATACTCAAAATCTCCCAACGACTAAAAGAACGCCTACTGGACCTACCGAAAACCTCAAAATACGTCTTCGGAGGAACCAACCTAAAAACCACAACACGCCTCTTCGAACGCAGCAGAAAAATCGCAGCAGCCAAAAGCAAAAACCCACGCCTAAACAAAATAACATTCCACACGCTAAGACACTGGAAAGCCACCATGGAATACCACAAAACCAAAGACATACTCCACGTCATGCGACTACTCGGCCACAAAAACATCAAAAACACCATGCGCTACACGCAGCTCGTAGACTTCGGCGAACAAGACTACACAGTCAAAGTCGCTTGGACACTCGAAGAATCCGTCAAGCTGCTTGAGGCAGGGTTCCAATACGTCTGCGACTATGAAAACGCCAAGCTCTTCAGAAAGCCAAAGTAGCCGCTAGCCGGGGATTCGTCCAATTTCATGTTGGTGGCGCCGGGGAAGGGACTCGAACCCCTGCGAGCCAAAGGCCCACTGGCTGGCTTGTCTTAGGCCCCATTTTACGCCTGCACTGATCTCGAGGCCAGCGCGATAACCACTCCGCCACCCCGGCCTGATTAGAAAAATTGCAGCCACATCTAAAAGAGTTTTCATTCCACTCTTGAAGTTAGCATTGAAGGAAAAAGCCATTGCTTCTTACTTTTCTTCTTCTTTGCATCCCATTCTGATAGGATTTTCACGGCTTCATTGGCGATTTTTATGGCGTTTTCTTCACCTGCGCCAGCCTTGAACTCGCCTGTGAAGTGGCTGTTATACACGGCGAGAACTGCGCCAGCGCGTAGCCCGAAAAGGCTGGCTAGCGTGTAAAGGGTTGCTGTTTCCATTTCCACGTTAAGCACGCGCGCCTTTTGCAGCTTTGGCACTAAGTCGGTCATTTCGCATGTTTTGCAAAGCGCGCTGGCGCGGTTTTGGCCTGCGTAGAAGTCTGCTGTTGTCGCCGTTAAGCCAACGTGATAGTTCGCGATGTCAAGGGTTTCGGCAGCTTCGATAAGCGCCAGCAGAACCTCATAGTTCGCTGCGGCAGGATATTCTGGCATGATGTAGCAGTTGCTTGTGTAGTCTAAGCGCACGGCGGCAGAAGCGATGATGACGTCGCCGCAGTTGATGCCGGGCTGTATGGCGCCTGTGCTACCTACTCTGATGAACGTGTGTACGCCGATGGCGGATGCTTCGTTAACGGCGATGGACATGCATGCTGGGCCTATGCCGCTGGACAACGCGGAAATGGCAACGCCCTTATAGGTGCCTGTGTAACTGCGGAATTCTCGTTTGGCGGAAAGTTCTTTTGCTGTGTCCCAGAAGCTGGCGATTTTTGGGACACGGTCTGGGTCGCCTGGAACAAGCAGATACCCGGCCAAGTCGCCTCTTGCGCATGCGCTGTGATACTGCTTGTCGCTGGGAGATGCTTTTTGCATTTTCTTCACCGTTTTAAAGAATGCGTTTTAAGGATTTAATTATAGCGAAAAATGCATGCGCTGGGTGTAAAGGCAAACTTGGATAAAATAAAAAGAAGGAGAGGATTAGATTTTTTTGGTTTTAACTGCGTTCTCCAGTGCTACGACGCCTGGGAGTTTCTTGCCCATGAGGAACTCGATTAATGCGCCGCCTGCGGTGCTGATGTAGCTGATTTTGTTTGTTAAGCCATATTCTTGTATGGCTGCGATTGTGTTTCCGCCGCCTGCTAGGCTGAAAGCTTTCGAGTTGGCGATGGCTTCGAAAACTTTCTTGGTGCCGTAATTGAATTCTTTGTTTTCGTATACGCCCATTGGGCCGCTGACGACTATGGATTTGGCTTTGCTGATGAGTTTCGCGTAGTTCTCCACTGTCTTCGCGCCTATGTCAAAAATTGAGTATTCAGTTGGCAGCTTGTCCACGTCTATTTCTTTCCTTTTGCCATTTACGTCTAATGCGACGTCAACAGGCACCAAAATTTTGTCGGGATATTTCTGCATGAGCTCCTTGATGCCTGGAATCAAGCCTGTTAACTCCTTCTTTGCTAGGAAATCCATGTTTTTCTTGCCTATGTCCACGCCTTTAGCTGCGAGGAATAATTGTGCTGTTACGCCGCCGACTATTACGTAATCTGCGATGCCGTTGCTTAGCACGTATTTGCTGATTTCCAATGAGTCGTCTGCTTTGGCGCCGCCCATTACGTATACGCAGGGCTTTTCAGGTTTCTCTAAGGCGCGGGCTAGCGATTTCAGCTCGCGCTCCATGATTCTGCCGGCAACGGATGGAAGCACGGCGGTGAAGCCTACCATGGAAACGTGGCCACGGTGTGCTGCTGCGAAGGCGTCGTTAACGAATAGGTCGGCCAGCGGCGCGAGATTCTGCACCAGCTCCGTTTTGGCGTGTTGTTCGGGCGTGCCGCTTTTGGTTTCTCCATCCCAGCTGCGTACATTTTCGAGAACGAGAATTTCGCCGCCTTTCAGCGCTTTTATTGCTTTTTTTGCTTTTTCGCCGAAAACGTCGTCCACGTATTTTACTGGGCATTTCAGAATTTTTCCAAGAATTTCCGCATGCTCCTTTAGCGGTGTATAGTCTGGGTCGCCTTTTCGTCCCTGATGCGCGAGGACAACGGTTTTGGCGCCTTTTTCCGCGAGCTCCTTAAGTGTGGCTTCAGCGTGTGCTCGGATGCGCACGTCGCTTGTGACTTTTTTGGTTGCTGGGTCGATTTCGCTGTTGAAGTCTACTCTGACGAGGACTACTTTGTCTTTGACTTGCACATCATCTAAAGTTAGGTATTTTGCCATACTACATCACTTTTATTTTTTTAGTTCAAAAGAAAAATAGGAAGAGGGCTTTTAAAGTTTAAGTTGCGTTTGGAGCTTTTTAGAGTCCTGCTTTTTTGCCGACTAGCTCGATTAGTTCGACCATTCTGCAGGAGAAGCCCCATTCGTTGTCGTACCATGCGAGTACTTTGACGAAGTTGCTCTTTCCGCCTAGGACCATGGTTGACTGCGCGTCGAAGACTGCGGAGTAAGTTGAGTGCAACACGTCTGACGAGACTATCGGATCTTCGGTGTATTCCAATATGCCCTTCAGGGGTCCTTGAGCGGCTTTTTTCATTGCAGCGTTGACTTCTTCCGCGGTGACTTCCTTCTTTAATACGGCAGTCAAGTCTACGATGGATACGTCAGCGGTGGGCACACGAAGTGCGATGCCGTTCATTTTGCCGCTGCATGATGGCAGAACCTCGCCGATGGCTTTTGCTGCGCCAGTGCTTGTTGGAATAATGTTTAATGCGGCAGCGCGGGCTCTGCGCAGATCCTTGTGAACCAAGTCTTGAACTCGCTGGTCGTTGGTGTATGAGTGCGTGGTGGTCATGAAGGCCTTTTCTATGCCAAAGTTGTCATCAAGAACCTTGCTGACTGGTGCAAGGCAGTTTGTGGTGCATGATGCGTTACTGATTATGTTGTGCTTTTCATGGTCATAGAGCTTGTCGTTTACACCCATGACTATGGTTATGTCAGGGTTTTTTGCTGGTGCGCTGATGAGAACTTTCTTGGCGCCTGCTTGCAAGTGCTTTGATGCAGCTTCGCGGTCTGTGAATAAGCCTGTTGACTCTACGACTAGGTATACGCCAAGGTCTTTCCATGGAAGCGCCGCAGGGTCTTTTTGAGCCAAGACCTTGAGGAGTTTGCCGTTGACGACGAGGTCATTGCCTTTGACTTCAACAGTGCCGGGGAATCTTCCGTGAATCGAGTCGTATTTCAAAAGGTGCGCGTTTGTCTGGGCGTCTGCGAGGTCGTTTATGGCTACGAAGTCTATTTTCGCTTTGCGTTCAAGTGCGGCTCTGTAGAGAAGACGTCCGATTCTTCCGAATCCGTTAATTCCTACTTTTATGGTCATTTATAATCACCATTTTAGGCATGGAGTAATCACTGTTTTGTCTTAATTAATTTTCCGACCAAAAACGATGAAGGCGCATGGTGCAGTTGAGACACCGCAGATGCAGAAATAACCGCCGCCGCGTGTGAAGGCAGCGTAAACTCGATTGGTTAACTGGGCAATCACGCTGTAAGCGCTTGATCAACTGAGTTGTGATACCTTAGATTGATTTTTGGTGAATTTAGGGCTGATTATGCAAAACTTTATTACATTGCCTCGCATTTTGCATTTCTAAAAAAGGTGGAAACACTTGAAATTCGGCACATACGTATTTGAGCCAAAGAAGGCTGAGGGCTTTGACTTCCATTTGTTCCGTGTGAAACCAGAAGTCGGTAGACGATTACCGCCTGTGCCAGACATGTACAGCAACGTTGCAATTTTCGGAGATAACGTTACCGCACGAAACCATCCAGACTGGATTTCCCAGTCACCTCTTGGTCCTGCTTGGAGAACAAATGACCAATTTAACCTACGCTGGGACGTTCTCTGCGCTACGCAACCAGAACACAGAGCGGAACAGCTTGATTACATCGAAGATGTTTCTAAGCGCTCACCAGGAGTTTGGTTGAACAGCATACACTTTGCGGATCACGGGCACTGCACTTGTCCACGCTGCAACGAACTGTGGAAGAAAAGTGGGCTCAGCTGGTTTGAGTGGCGCAAAAAAGAAGTCACAGAGTACATTGCCCAAATTAGGGAGCGCGTGAAAAACGAGTTAGTAATAGGTTTGCTTCCTGATCCGGTGAACTCTTATGAGCGCTTCGGCATAGATTTCGATGCTCTTGCACCATACGCTGACGCGTTCAACGTTGTCATGTTCTCAAAGAACTATGCGACGCCATGGTATTGGGAGATGCTTTGCAGAGCCTTTAAGAAGCTGCTGAAGAAGCCAGTTTACGTCAGCTTTTACGTCTTCGGTCCGGGTGACGATCCACGAGAAGTGCCTTCGCCGAGCGAGTTGATAACGCTGTCGGTTCGTGCAGGAAGAACAGGCATTGATGGCATATTGTATCTTGCAGACAAAGCCAGCCAGATCTATGACTTCCAGAAGGCGGTAGTAGACAAGGTTGAGCTGAGACAGAGACTGCGCACCTATGGATGCCAGGAAGTATTAGACTTCTTCGCCAGCTGGGAAAAAATCATAGGCTAAGCCTTCAAGAAAAGGCCTGTGCAACGCCAAAGTGGATGATGTAAAGCGCCAAGCACCCTTTTATTTTATTAGAGTTAATTATTTGTCTTCTTCCTGTTTACACGTTAAAGCAAAGTTTAGAAGCCAGCTTAAAATGTTGGTGCGTAAACAAAAAATAGATAAATGCCAAAAGGCATTTGTCATAGCATCAGGAGAAAAATTGCATGACAAGTAAACTCTTAGTGAAAGATTTGATGTCTAAGGACGTTAATGTCTTCCGGAACGAGTCTACAGTGCTGGAAATTGTGAAGAGAATGGCAAGCTGCAATGTTGACTATGTGATGGTGGAGCAGAGCGGGCAGCCGACGGGCATTATAACGGAGCATGATATTATAGTGCGGATGCTAACGCAAGGGTTAGATCCAAGCGTAGTTATCGCCAGAGCCATATACACTAACCCGCTGGTGACGATTGAGGAGACTGCAACGGTGGAAGAAGCGGCCAAGCTGATGAAGGAATGGAAAATCAAGCATTTGCCAGTAACCAGAAACGGTAAACTCGTGGGCATGCTTACCTATCTGGATATAGCGTTTAATGTTCCAGAGCTGTTGCCTGCGATGAAAGAGCTGTATCGTCCTTCGAAATAGACAGAGCACACCAAACAGCGCGTTACTTCCAGCAGACCCGCTTTTTTTAAGTAAATAATTTTTGAATATAATAGAGGCCATTTATTTCATTAACATGCCTATAAGGCAACTCATATTGGAATCGGCATCGGGTAGCATTTTTCAAATGTGTTAGAGAAAAATTGAAAAGCATCTTAAATCATTTAGAAAAGCAACAATGAGGGCTTGAGCGTTGGATGAAGTTTTAGAGATGCTGGACAAAACTGCTAAGAGAATCCAGAAGGCTCTTGAAGAAAGCAAGGAAACAGCACAGAAGTATGCAGCAGCCTATGAAGCACTGCTCAAAACAGAAGGGGCATCGGAAGAGCAGAAAATTAAGGCTTTCATAAGAAGGACGCTTGAACTGGACCGTTTGGAGCGGTTGTCGTCCCAGCTGAGTTTGCTTTATGTACTTCAGATATTTGCTTTCAAAGCAAAGGTGCTGCAGATAGCCGTTGACAACATCAATAATCAGCTTGTGCAGTCAGGGGTTTTACAGAAGACCGCTGAGCTTGAAGACGTGAAAAAGAACATTGACGCGTTAAAGATTCTTTTGGAAGCACAGTACGAAGCGTTGAAGGAAATCAGGGAAAACCAGAACAAAAACCTAACATACATTCACTGAAATACCCGATTTCCATCATATAATAGTTTTACAAAGATTTTAGCGGTAATATTTCAGCAACAACATCCCTCGGCGCTATTATACTCGTGTGTAGGCTAGATGTTCCTTAAGATTCATGAAATATTTCTGAAAGCGCGGCAGACCTACCCTCTATAGGTTTCTGCAATGAATCTCTAATAGGCGGCAAATATGACGTCACTTCGGTTGCTTTAGCCACGAATATTTCGTGTTGACTTTTTTGAAATCAAACAAGCTAAAGAATATGGTGATGGGTTATTGCTAACGATAGAAACTGCATAAGGATACCTTATCTGTGGAACCCTATCTTTCTAGTATTAAGCGGAAGTGTCGATTTTGGCGGTTTCTTATTAAAAACTGATGATAATAATCTGGGATACATACAGAGATTTCATAATAAACAAATAAGCGTTTTCCGAATACGCTAGCTGAAAAAACTGGCAGGTGTTTCAATGTCAAATGCAGACACAGAGGGTGAAACAGCGGAAGAAGTAAAAATGTTAACATTCACGCTGGATAACGTGTTTTACGGCGTTGATGTCCATCAAGTGAGGGAGGTCAAAAATTTTGAAGGTGCCACGCCTGTTCCGTATGCTCCACCCTACGTTAAAGGCGTAACGAATCTTCGGGGAGAGATAATTCCTGTAATAGATTTGCGAAAGCGTATAGGGCTTGATGAGAGAAAAGAAAATGCAGATGGCATCATGATAATCGTTCAAGACAAGCATCCAATAGGGGTAATTGTTGACTCAGTTATCGAGGTTCTAACACTTCCAAAGAAAGACATAGAAACAGGACCAGAATGTCTCCTCAGCGAACGGGCAGATGGCGTGGTAGGCGTAGCTAAACATGAAAAAGACCTAATAATCCTACTGGACATAATTAAAGTCTTATCAAATGATAACCTTGAGGGCATGAAAGAAAACATAAAAGGCTTTCAAATCCAAGTAAAAAAGCAAAAAAATGCGTGAAGACATAGTTTCTGAAAGTTAGATTTTAATTTTTAAGTATCTCGCATTTTATGATTAAAGGGGGTAATAATTGGAAGATCAGATCAAAATCCTTGTTGTTGAAGATTCACTGCTTATGCAAAAAATTCTTGTTGATTTATTACAATCTGACCCACAGATCAGAGTAATTGGAACTGCGCGAGATGGGGAAGAAGCACTTTCAAAAATAGCACTTCTAAAGCCGGATGTAGTAACTCTCGACATTGAAATGCCGAGAATGAATGGTTTAACAACTGTTAGAAAAATAATGGAAACAAATCCGCTGCCAGTTGTAATGGTCAGCGCTTTGACTCAAAGAGAAGCACAATTGACGTTGAAGGCATTAGAATATGGTGCAGTTGACTATGTTCCTAAACCATCAGGGCAGATCTCGTTAAACATGGACGTAGTAAAGGATGAGCTTATATCAAAAGTTAAGACAGCAGCATCCGCAAATATTAGGCGTGACAAACCAAAAATGGCGGAAATACCTGAGCCGTCTAAACCAAAAAGTAATGAGAAAATTATATCGATGGCTGCTTCAACTGGGGGACCCGCAGCAGTGGCGTATATTCTTAAAAATATTCCAGAAAATTCGCCGCCAATCTTGGTTGTTCAGCATATGAAGAAGGGGATGACAAAACTTTTTGCTGAGATGCTAAATCAAGAATGCAAAATCGGTGTGAAAGAAGCTGAAGATGGCGATGTTGTTCGTGAAGGTCTTGCTATGATTGCGCCGGGTGGTTTTCATATGTTGGTGATGAAAAGTGGTAGGATCAAGCTTACTACAGGTCCGCCTGTAAATTACGTGCGCCCATCGGCGGATGTCACGATGAAATCAGCTGCTAAGGCTTATGGGTCTAAGAATATTGGAGTAATTTTGTCAGGTATGGGTGTAGATGGCGCGAAGGGCATTGAGGCCATAAAAAAGAAGGGAGGATTAACGATTGCTCAGGATGAGAAGACTTGTGTTGTGTTTGGTATGCCTAACGCGGCCATTAAGACGAAGTGTGTGGATTTTGTCTTGCCTCTGGATTATATTCCAAAATTGATTATAAAGGCTTGTGAAGATTGAGGATTTACTGTTGTTGACTGCGGAAGTCATGCGGTGGATTTTTGCAGAATTTTTTGTTTGAAGTCTGATTTGAATTCTGATTTTGAATACACGTTAGCAATAATAACCTATCTTAATTATGCGTATTTCATAATCTACATATAAGCAAAATACAAAATTGAAAGCCCAAAATAGGAGTATGCAACAATGACCGATGGGTCTCAAGAGCAACGCAATCCTGAATTGGAAAAGCAATTAAAGTTGCTCGAAAAAGAAAATAAACGCCTTTTCACCGAAAATGAACAGCTTAAAGAAGAAATTATCATCCTTCACAAAGACGCCATTGAAGGATACAACACAATGTGCACCACCATGGACTTTCTAATACAAAGCGCAGCAAAAGCAGCAGACTTGGCGCTTAACGTAGAAAAAGCCGCAATCAGAGTTGCTGAACTAACTACAAGCGCTGCGGATACAGTAAACAAGGCATCCCTCACAGCCAAAGACGTGGGCAGAGTAGCCAACAAGCTAGCAAGCAGCGCAGATGAAGCCACCAAAGCACTTTTAAAAGTCGCCGAAATGGGCAAACACGCAGCACACGTGTCAACTCAAATGCTGGTGGGTATGCAGCAAGTCAGCTCAGCCTCACAACAAGTGGCCACAGGAGCTCAAAAACTTGCGGAACTCGCACAGCACGCCGCAAAGAACACAGAAGAACTTAAAAAGGTCATGGACGCCGCAGGAAGCATTGCACGCGAGGCTTCAATGGTCACTGACGCAGTGCTAAAGAAATCCAAATACAGCAATGAGAAAGCCCAAAAAGGACTATTGGCAATTGAAACCATAAAGAGCAACATAGAAAAAGTCTCTGAAGCAGTAGCCTCAATGGTTAACTCTATAGAGCAAGTAGGGCAGATGGCGAATTCCGTTTCCGACATAGCCAGTCAAACAAACATGCTTGCTTTAAACGCAGCTATTGAAGCGGCACGCGCTGGTGAAGCTGGCAGAGGCTTCGCCGTGGTCGCTGACGCCGTCAAGAGCCTAGCAGGGCAATCAAAAGTTGCCGCAGGATCAGCCATAAACCTTGTTAAAGGCATAAAAGATGCAGGCACACAAACCAGTGCAATTACTAAACAGTCTCAAAATGGAGCTGAAGAAGGCGCCAACGTCGTTTTAGGCGCAATAAAAGAAGTAGAAGAGATAGCGCAGATACTTGAAGAGATGAGCACTAAAGTTGGCAAACTCACGAACAGTGTTGAACAAGGTCTTGATGCATTGAATTCTGTGGTAAAATCAATCGAGGAAGTTGCAAGCATTGCTGAAGAAAGTTCGTCAGCATCTGAAGAAACCTCTTCAGCGGTTGAGGAACAGACAGCAGCTTCAGGGGAGATCGTTGAGGTAGCGAAAAATGTTTCAGAAACCGCCGAAAACGTCGCAAAAACAACGCAGAAAGTTATCGCCGACGCAGAAAGCGTTGCTACATTAGCCGCAGGTGTAGTAGCTGACGCAGCAAATGTTGAGGCTGCAGCAAAGGAAATAATAAAAGAAGCAGATTCAGTGGGTAAAACAGCTGAAGCAGTTGTATCTGAAGCCACGGAGATTGCCGGAATCGCAGAAAGATTGCAGAACGATCTTCAGAAATTAATTGAAAAACGCACTCAAATGTTGAACAAAGTTCTTGCAAGTAAAAGCTCAGGAGAAGAGTCAGGAAAGCAATAGTTCTGCAGCATCTTTTATTTTTTTATTATATTTTTGAAGCAACATAGTATTTGCGTTTGGTTTTGACATATTACTGTTGGCGAAATAAAGTATTATGTATTCATGCGATCAGAGGAATCTTGCTGAGAAAGGGTTGGAAAATGGAGAGGGTTGAAGTCAATAACCATATCAATAAAACTAGGCGAAAGGAGAAGGTTGAAGCTATTTTGGTTAGGCTGCAATTTTTGAAAACGCGAGTTTCTGAGTTGAGGAGTAAATGTGAAACATTGAAGTTAGAGTCAAGTGTTCAGGAAAAATTGACTTGTAATGAGTGCGGCAAGGTTATTGACGCAGGTCAGGAGGTTGTGCTTAAGAATTCTTTTGGGAGAATTATGGCTTATTATCATCGGGATTGCTTTAGGGAGATTTGGCGGTCTCAGATGTGGGTGTTTGATTATTCGCAGCCTGGTTTTTTGAGGATAGCTGGAGATGACGGTGGTTTTTAGTTTCTTTTTCTAAAGTTTATTTTTGGTGTTTGTTTGGTAAAAATCCACCTAGAATCATGATTCGTAAATCGTAATATTTAAGTAAATGTCACGTATCAAATAGTAAAAAAAGAAACTGGAGGAAAAAAGGATGCCCGAATATTTAGTCCTAATGAAATTGAACCCAGGAAAAATAGTAGACACACTAGGCGACATACGAAAACTAGAAGAGAAACCTGTTTCCGGCGTAGACCTCTGCTACAGCATGAACATCTTCGGTTCTTGGGACGTAGGCATGTGGATCAACGCTGAAAACAGCAGCCAAGTCTTAGAGTTCGTCCAAAAAAAGATAAAGAACCTCAACGGCGTCACTGAAGTATACACGGTGCCAACATTCCCGCACGGTCCAGCCGTCAAGACGAGAAGCGCAGAGGAGCAGAAGCGCCCTTTAGAGACGTAAAGAAAACCAAGATCGCCATTAACATCTAGCGACCACAGCGCTTTTTTCGCTGCTCTTTCTTTTCTAGTATTGACCTTGGGTTCAGGCGAAAATTCGAAGTAGTGAAGCATCAAAGTAGATTTTAAAATCGAATGTGGAGTTCTAATTCATAAGAGATATTTAACCTGCATAAAAAATAGAACAAAATGCAGGGAAAATCATGGCTGAACCAGAGGTCTTGCCCCAGAGGATAGGTGATACAAGAGAAGTTATTCTAAAACCTCGACTAGACCCGAATAAAGTGCGGCAGCAAAGCGACGGAGTCAAAACAAGGTTTTTTGATAAACGCGGCTTCTCAAAGCCTAAACCCGAGCATATAAAGCTAGTTTCATTCAGCAAGTATTATGAGCCATATATTGTTATTAGCGGCAAGTACTCTGTGGATTACTGCAAGAAACATAATTTTGCGCTTAAAGTTGAAGATAAAACCCGGGAAATTTTTATCGACGGAAAAAAGTTGAGGCCTGAACCCTTAACGCCGGGAACAAGCGTAATTAAACTTGTCGGCGAAGAGCACGCGCATTACGAAAACGAGACATATTTAGTTCTTGATAGAACACTGCACGAAGTTTCGCCGGAGAAAGTGGTTTTTGCACCCTTTGACGACGCATTAGATGACCAGTCTAAGGTTGAATACGACCTAAGAAAACCCAAGTTTTCTATAGAAGAAGAAATTGCGCTACTTCGCTCCCGAGTTGCTAAAAGACCAGCCGACGCCGTAGAGATTATTAGAGAAAATTTCGAGATCACAGACAGAATAATAGTTTACTACCCGATTTATGAGCTTAAGTTCCAAAATGTAAAGACGGGGCAAACTGTTACTGCATTAGTAAATGGCGTTAGCGGCGAAATGGTTTTAGGAAAATTTGAGGCAACGACATTCAAAAACCTTGCAAGCAGCACTGAAACAGAAGTTTCTCGCGGAAAACATAAGAAGCAGGCTGCCGAGCACACAGAAGTTTCTCATGAAAATCCCCCCGAGATTGCACAGTTTTTTCATGTTGAACCAAAGCAGCCTATTGATGAAGCATACGTACTAGTGCCCACCATGGATAATCAAAGGGGCAGTCAAAGCGCCACTGTTGTGCATGTTGGAGGCGACAACGCTACCCCGCCTAATGCTTACGAGACAAATGATGATTCGCAGTCCAATGTTGAAAGCGCAGCGCGGGCTGCAGTTAATTTCATGAAGCGGTTAGGTTACAGCGAGCAGCAGTTTCCAACCAAGGTCTACTTTGAGGGGGAAAACGACATTGTGGAGCTAAAGTTGCCGAAAGGAACTGCCCGAGTGCAAATTGACAGCAAAACAAAAGAAGTTAAAGAATACGAAGTGCAAGAAGGCGAGATACAAAGCGGATCCTCGGTGAAGCGAAAGCTACTCTTTTTCTTGCCATTAATCGCCACAATTGTTGTTGCGCTAAAATTGCTGAATATCTTCTAATTTTTGATGTTAATAGTCTCGCATTTGCAATGTTAAAGGCCACAAAACTTGAATACGCGGCGAATTCTCCCGCATACTCTTTACATTTTTGAAGTTTGTCAAGCACACTCTTAAGTTTATGTCATTTATTCAAATGATAGCAACATTTAAAGGCGCTATCAAGAATATTTGGGGGGTTTGCTATTTGTATGTGATACCCATTCGTTTCATGAAATCAAGAACTTTCTTGTACTCGGCAAGGTACTGCTTACCTTTTTCTGTTAACTTAAGCGAAGTTTCATCTTGAATCAAACCTAAGTCAGTAAGCTCTGAGATGTAAGTTTTTAACCTATCAAAGGGAACTCTCATTTGTACTTGAATGCGTGTTAAAACTATCTTTTCTTCTTTATTTTTAGCGTAAAGTATGGATAAAAGGTCACCGTAGATTTTCAGTCTGTCTCTCCTTGCAATTTGTTTCATTTGACCGCCCCTTTTTGACGCTGTAAAAGGTTCTGTATGAGACGAATAGGAAAATGGCTAGGCTAGCCCAACGAATTGCCAACGCTGCAAAAAACGCAAAGAGGCTACTGTCGATAATCCAGATTAATAGAGAATACTGGCTTATTCCGAGAAGAATGTAAGCTAACGGAATCCATATAGTTTCAGGATCAGGAGCTTCTATATGGCTTCTAAGCGTGTGAGCACAAATGTATATGATACAAAGCAGGTTAAAAACGCGAATAAAAATACTCACAAGTTGGTAACTAGGCAGGGCCTCAGCGGGGATGCTAATCAACAGTAACAGTGTTGCTATAAGCCCGGCAATTAATACTGTGATAGTGATGTTCCAGAAGAATCTAGAATTTTCTGCTTTTTTCTTTGAAAAGTAATATGTCATTGTTAGAAACATAAATGCGAACGCTCTTACAACAAGTTGAAGATATAGCGATTGGCGTCCGAAAAAATAAGGTTGGAAGTACAAAAAGGCAGAAAAAGCGTATGTTGCTCCAAGAAATCCAAATCCTATAGGTAAACCGAGATACCTGCTCTCTCCAGTTACCTCATAAGGTTTAATCATGAATTTTACGAGAATAAAGCACAAAACAGCTGAAATAACTTCATATACAATTCGTATTTCATCATACATGATGTTCACTTACCTATTGTGAGGTTTTAACTTTTTTCAATTTCTCTAATAATTTGCACACACAATAGGTGAGTTTGACTTATTAGCACTATCCAATCAATAGGGAAACCGCCTTATAAAGGCATATACCTAAGGGAGAATAAAGAAAATGGGAAATGCAAGAAACAAGACGAAGGCTAATTTGATTGCGTTATTTCTGATGTCGGCTATGGTCTTTGTACTTGTTGCAATACCCACCGCAAACGCACATGATCCAGCTTGGACAATTATTTCCTATGCATACGTTGTTCCAGCACCTAACCCTGTGGGGGTTGGCCAACGCGTAGCTATTGTAATGTGGGTCGACACCCCCTTACCCGGTGCACTAGTTACTAACGACATTAGACGGCATGATTACAAGCTCACTATTACAAAGCCTGACGGAAGCAAAGAAGTATACGAATGGGACATTGTTTGGGACACGACAAGTTTCCAGTACTTTTCCTACACTCCCAATCAAATAGGCGAATACAAGCTTTTATTCGAGTATCCTGGGCAAACATACACATGGGCAGGAGACTACAAGGGAGACTTTTTCACACCCGCTAGTGCGACAGCAACATTTACTGTTCAGGAAGAGCGGTTACCTGAAGCCACAACTAGCTACCCGCTTCCCACGGAATACTGGACACGACCCATCGAGGGACAAAACTCATACTGGTACACTATCGCATCAAACTGGCTAGGTCCACCATACATTCGCACTGGTGAAAGCAGCACTGGCGGCGCAGGATATGCTAGATTCCAGCCAGACGGCACCGCACCTAACAGCCCACACATCATGTGGACGAGACCAATTCAGGACGGCGGTGTCGTTGGAGGAAGCAATGTAGGTCGTGAGGGCAACACATTCTACATGGGAGGCTCATACAATACTAGGTTCAGCAACGCACTCGTTATGTATGGAAGGCTTTTCTACGAGCTCCCATATGGCAACTCAGGAGGCGGCGGAGGATGGATATGCGTTGACCTGCGTACTGGAGAAGAGATATGGTACAATGCGCAAATGGGCGCTTCTGGAACTGGACTGGACGACCCCGCATTTGGCTACTATTACTGCTACGATGATGGTAATCAGCATGGAATTCTTCCGATCGGCTTGTTATTCACAAGCAACTTTAAGAACGCGTATGATCCAGCCACAGGAAAACCCACAAACACGAACATAACAGGCGTTCCTTCAGGCACAGCAGTTGTCGGTCCAAAAGGTGAAATAATCCGCTATGTTCTCAAAAATGTAGGCACTGCCTCAAAACCACAGTACCGCCTACTACAGTGGAATTCTTCCTACATAACCTTTGAAACAGCAGGACAGATCGGTGCGGCCAATTGGTATCCGGGAACTATAGACGCAAGCCAAGATCGATTTTACGACTGGAATATATCGCTATCAGGGTTGGGTCCTGGAACATGGAGCGCTTGGAGAGAAGCCAGCCTTGACAACATAATGCTGCTCATTCAAGGCAGTTTCGGAACGCATGTAGGTGTTTATGGTGCAGGAGCCATAAGCGACCAAGGAGCAAACGTTACCGCAATAAGTCTAAAGCCAGAATCAAGAGGGCAAATACTGTGGACCAAGTACTATCCGGCGGCACCAAACAACGTTACCCGCGAAATTACCGCATGGGATCCAGAGCTTGGCGTATTCGTTATGGAAGATAAGGAAACTTTGGCTCATTATGGCTACAGCCTCGCCGATGGAAGACTATTATGGACTAATACGGATCCTGTAAACCCATATGATACACTACGGTCCGTGTCACTAGCTGCTTATGGCAAGCTTTATGTGGCTGGCTTCGGCGGAATACTCTACTGCTATGACATGTCAAACGGAACTTTATTGTGGACCTATGGTAATGGCGGAGAAGGCAACAGCACTTTCTCAGGTCTTGAAACACCATGGGGTCACTACCCAATCTTTGTAGACGTTATTGCTGATGGCAAAGTTTACGTGGGCACCACTGAACATTCTCCTGACTCACCATACTATAAGGGCGCGAAGTACCGCTGCATCAACGCAACCACCGGCAAAGAAATATGGACTATGCTAGGCTGGGGTTCAGGCATGTACGTTGGATCCTGCGATGTCGTTGCAGACGGGTTCTTCGTATACCTCAACTGCTATGACATGCAGATATATTGTATCGGTAAGGGCCCAAGTGCAACTTCGGTGACAGCGTCTCCAAAAGTCACGGTGCACGGCAGCAAAATCCTCGTAGAAGGCAGAGTCACCGACATAGCCGCCGGCACAAAACAAAAAGAGCAAGCAGCGCGGTTCCCGAATGGCGTACCCGCCGTCAGCGACGAAAGCATGAGCGCTTGGATGGAA
>JBNARN010000026.1:15526-16854 GCA_049718365.1 Candidatus Bathyarchaeales archaeon | reverse complement strand
CCGAATGTGCTGTTTTCTCAGCTCAAAAGGGATATGGTGACGGTTCTACGCAAATATACCAAATGGGGAATAGAATATTGAGTAAAAAAGAAGCGGGAACGCAACAGCGCTTAGTTGACAAGTGCCCAGAATGCGGTAGCGACAACCTCGTCCACGATTATGATACTGGAGAAACCGTCTGCGGAGACTGCGGACTCGTCTTATACGAGCAGATGATGGATAAAGGACCCGAATGGCGAGCTTTCACTCAAGAAGAGAAGGCGTCAAGAAGCCGTGTTGGGGTTCCCACATCATATTCGGTTCACGATAAAGGCTTATCCACCGCCATCAGCCAGCTTGATCGCGATGCATTTGGAAGAAAACTTCCTCTCTCCACAAGGCTTCAAATGTGGCGTTTGAGGAAATGGCAAATTCGCTCTCGCGTTCATTCTTCCATCGACAGAAATCTTGCTCAAGCAATGGCGGAGTTGGATCGCCTTTCCGATAAAGTTTTCATTCCACCGCCAATTAAAGAGAAAGCGGCTGTGATCTACCGTAAAGCTTTGGATAAAGGTCTTGTTCGCGGCAGATCAATTGCCGCTATTGCTGCTGCGGCGCTATATGCGGCTTGCCGCGGCAGTGGAACCCCAAGGACGCTTCGTGAAATTGCTGAAGCAAGTCTTGTAGACAAGAAAGATGTTGCACGTTGTTACCGGCTTTTGCTGCGTGAGCTTGAAGTTCACATGCCGATTGCTGATCCGTTGACGTATGTCTCGAAGATTGCTGAGCGAACTGGGATTTCAGGTAAAACTCAGGGTTTAGCAATCCAGATTCTTCGGGAGGCACGAAGGAAGCGTGCTGCGGCCGGTAAAGATCCTATGGGGCTTGCTGCAGCAGCGCTGTATATAGCATGCTTGCAGAATAATGAGAAGAAGACGCAGAAGGACATTGCTGAAGCTGCTGGCGTGACTGAAGTTACGGTGCGAAACCGCTATAAAACTTTGAAGAAGCAATTGGGCTTAGAGTTGCCTGACTAAGCGCTTTATCAGCTACTCTCTTCTTTTTCTAGTTCCATGACTATTGGTCCTATGTAACCGCAGTTTTCACACACGTATTTTTTGGGTGTTAACCAAAGATCCAAACTGCTGTATAAGCGAATGTTTGGGTTGCAGCATCTTGGGCAGAAAATCTGCGATGGTTTTCTGTGTTTTAGGGTTTTAAATACTTCACGAATATTTCGCAGCAGTTTCATCCTGGACTTTGCACCTGGCGCTCTGCGCGGCTATTGCAGTTCTATGTTGTCTTCTGGGTATCCATGTTTGATGAGAAATTCTCGGACTTTTTCGCGG
>JBNARN010000026.1:3134-15516 GCA_049718365.1 Candidatus Bathyarchaeales archaeon | reverse complement strand
TTTTGATGTTCCGCCGCAAGCACAAAAACTTTTTAGCTTCTGTGCTGTCTGCGCGAGGTTTGAGTTTCGGTCTTCTATGCCGTCAACAATGGTTATTGGTCTGCCGAATTTTCTTGTTTCAAGCCTAATGCGGATTCGCTGTTGCTCTTTTTCAATTTCGCCACAAACGCATAAGTCCTTGGGAAGGCCGCATGTTGGACAAACTTCAGCCATGACGCTCAAACATAGCATTGACGTCGGTATATATAAAAGTTTCAAAGCCAAAATCCAGATTACGCCACGTTTGAAGGAATAAATTGGTGACTTTTTGTTGCGGCAGGTTGCGGATGGTTGCAGGCCGCATTGTTGTGCTTGGTGAAATTATCCCTCCTTTATGAATAGCTTGAACTGTTGGTTGGCTTGGAAAGGGCGTTACTTGCGAATTCGTGCATAAGCTGCGTTACTGCACCTGCGCATGATAGTGGCTTGAGGCTTGTTCAGAAAGGATTAAATTTCCTTAGGCTTTCAGTATAGCGCATGAACTCTTTTCTTGATTATCAGAATGAGCAAAACATGAGCTTGTTCACTGACTTTTACGAGTTAACGATGTGCGCAAGCTACTTTGACAACCAAAAGTTTGAGCCAGCAACCTTTGATCTGTTTATAAGGCGGTTGCCCGAAAACCGCTCATATTTTCTCTTCGCTGGGCTGGAGCAAGTTCTTCTTTATCTTAAAAGCGTAAAGTTTACGGAAGAGCATCTTGCTTACCTCAAGAAGCAGGGTTTCAACCAGCAGTTTCTCGATTACCTTCGAGATTTCCGTTTCACGGGCGATGTATGGGCTGTGCCTGAGGGCACCGTCATGTTTCCATGTGAACCGCTAATTCGCGTAACCGCACCCATAATAGAGGCACAATTAGTGGAGACGTTTCTGCTTAACACCGTCAACCTGCAAACGACGATTGCAACGAAGGCGTCGCGCGTTGTGCAAGCCGCCAAAGGCAAGGGAGTAATCGAATTTGGCTTGAGACGTGAGCACGGCATTGATGCGGGAATGAAGGTGGCGCGATGCAGCTACATCGCCGGATGCCAGGGCACCTCCAATGTGCTGGCAGGCTTAGCGTATGGCATTCCAGTATTCGGCACTATGGCACATAGCTTCATCATGTCCTACGAGAAGGAGATAGAAGCCTTTCGCGCTTTTGCAAAGACATTTCCAGATAGGTCTACGCTTCTAATCGATACTTATGATGAAATCGCTGGTGCAGAAAAGGCTGTTGCTGTTGCCAAAGAACTTGAAGCCAAGGGCTGCAGGCTCGGCGGCGTTAGGCTGGACAGCGGCGATTTGGTTGAAGTGAGTAAAAAAGTTAGGAAAATCTTAGATGAGAATGGCTTGCAGTATGTTAAGATTTTTGCGAGCGGCGATCTTGACGAGTTTAGAATAGAGGATTTACTCAATAAAGGCGCCAAGATTGATGCTTTCGGGGTCGGCACTAAAATGGGCACTTCAGCCGACAGACCCTATGTTGACGTGATATACAAGCTGTGCGAGACAATGAACAAAAAGGGCACGTTTTCGCCTATCATGAAGCTCAGCGAAGGCAAAGCCACCTTGCCTGGGCGTAAGCAAGTTTACCGATTTAAAGACGAAAACGGCAACTTTGCAAAAGACGTTATTGCATTGGCGCATGAGAAAATAGAAGGTGACCCCTTGCTTGTTAAAGTCATGGAAAAAGGCGAAATAGTATACGACCTTCCCTCCCTTGAAAAGATACGTGAAACCGCAGCGGAAAACTTGGCGCGGCTTCCTGAGAAATACAAGAAGTTGAGAAATGCGCCAATGTATCCAGTGGAACTAAGCCTCGAGCTAGAGAAGCTTATCCGAAGATTGAAGAGGCAGTTGAAGAAAACAGAGTTTACTTTCAGCTAAAGCCGCATAACAGGATTATTCTGAAAAAGCTGCCATTTTTGCATGCACTACAAAAGGTTATCCCATTGAAAATTGTGATATGTAACGCATTGATTTATTGTTCAACATGTCTGCTGCATGTTTTTACCATTTAAAGCTAAAATAGTCATATTGGCGCATTTAATTTTTACATTTTTAAGTTTACTTTCTTGTGCAAGTGTACATCAGTTCTTACCAACCAACATTCAAAACTCGTATCTGGCCTAATCGCCATAGCATTAGGTGGCATGTGCTGAAAAGCCGAGGGAAAAAGCCACGTTCAAAAAAGCACTAGTGCTGGGGCTCATTCTAATTTCACTGGGCACATTAGACTGGTTAACCACAGTTCTGGGAGTACATTATCTTGGCGTCGTGGAACTTAATCCCTTATTTGCGAGCGTAGTAAGCTCAAATGTTCTGGTTTTTAGCGTCATAAAACTCGCCGCCGCTATTCTAATCGGTCTTTTATTTTACATAGGCTATGCGGCTGAAGAGACTACAGGAATTAACTCGCGCTTAGGGAAACTTTTTCTTTGTTCTGGCTATTATGCTTCGCTTACAACACTTACAGCTGTTGTTGCCAACAACATCATAGTCGTCATTAGCACCATCTGAGCATAATGCTATTTCCGATACCTAAGCTTCCTCCTCTGGCATTTGTGTATAGAGTTTCCCATCCTTCATGTAAAACACACGGTCTGTGTATTCCTTGACATAATAGGCGTGGGTGACAGCTACAACAGTTTGCCCTAGCTCCTTGCTGGTTCTGTGACACAGGCTCATTATTTCTTTTCCAGTGGCAGTGTCCAAGTTTCCAGTAGGTTCATCAAGAAAAATTATTTTCGGCTCATTAGCGTAAGCCCGAGCTATTGCAACTCTCTGCTGTTCCCCCGCGCTCAGTTCAGCAGGTAGATGGTGCATACGTTTACCTAAACCTACCCACTCTAGCAGATAACTTGCCCTTTTAAGGCGCTTGCTTCTATCAGCTACTGTGGGTGGCAATGCAACCTCTACATTTTCAATTGCTGTAAGCGTTGGGATTAAGTTAAAGGCTTGAAAGACGAAACCCACGATTTGCCGCCTAACCTTAACTAATTCCTGTTCAGCCAGTTTTGAAAGCTCCAAACCACATATTCTAACCTCGCCTTCCGTGGGCTTTTCCAGACCACCTAACAGATTAAGAAGAGTTGTCTTACCGCTTCCTGATGGGCCTAAAATTGCAAGGAACTGCCCTTCTTGAACCTTCAAGTTGACTTTGTCAACAGCTTTTACCTCGCTGGCATCTCGTGTCCGATAAATTTTTGAGAGATTAACTGCCTCAATTACATCTTTATTCTGCACTTGTAGTCCTCCTACATGGCTCTCAAGGCTTCGGCAGGCGCAAGCCGTGCTGCCTTCCAAGAAGGATAAACGCCTGCTACTATCCCACCTATTACTGCAACACCGAAACCTATGAGTAATATCAAGGGGTCAATTGTGCCAAAACGCAGGGCTCCACCGCTGTTCCCGAACATGGTGTAGAGTGTATACCAAGCGAAACCGCTACCGAAGAGGCAGCCCAAGATGCCGCCTATTGCACCTTGCAGTGCAGATTCAATGACGATTTGGTTTACTACATCAGAGTTACTCCATCCTATGGCTTTCAAAATTCCTATCTCTTTTGTACGCTCCGCTACTGCTCCCAGTTGAGACTTAACGGTGAGTAGTATCGCAATAATAATGAGGGCAATTGAAATGTTCCATGCGCTTGTTTCCCCAATATTTATGACTCCCGCAGCGGTAGCAGCTATGTCGGATGAAGTTATGATGGTGGAGCCAGGTAATTCGCTTTTTAACGCTTCAGCTGTGGCCTTTACATTTCTAGGGTCGCTAACACGAATAAGCGCGACGTTAACCATGCCATTATTAGATCCAGGCAAAACTTCTTGTGCAATAGGCAAGTTTACATATATGTGAGATTTTATCAAGTCTGTTGCGCCTACATCAACGATGCCGACTACTTCAAAACTCCGTATGTACTTAACTGTTGAACCCACTGTAAGATTGTTCAGTTGGGCATATTTCTGGTCAACAAGCGCTGCGTATCCGTCGTCAGGGCTGAGATAGCGACCTTCAACAACGGCATTTGGTAGTACTGCGTTTGTATCTGTCTCATTTGGGTCTATGCCTGTAAATACAACGGCGCTTGTTCTATGCATCAGTATAGGCACAACGCGCTCAACACCTGCAACCTTTGCTATTTTCGTAATCTCGGTTTGATTGAAGGGATGCGCAAAAAGATGGTTGGCGATAAAACAGCCACCTTGTGAAGGCATAATGGGTGCCGAATAAATCAAAATGATGTCTGTACCGATAGCCTTCATAGGTTCTGCAGTGCAAGCTTCCCAGCCTCTCGCAGCCGTAACCAGCGTAACGAGAGTAGCTATGGCTATAACAAAACCTGCGATATTACTTAGAGTTCTGTATTTCCGCCGGCGTATTTCCCTTACTGCATACTTATATGGTATCATGCTATTCACCTCGAAGACTTAAGATTGTTATCTTTTTGATAGAATTTATAATTAACATATTTCTTGACCCTAATTTTCTCACTTTTCTGTTCCAAATAAATATGTTTCCCCATTCCACTTATCTAATGCTCTGAAATTCCAAGCTGACCCTCTAAGAACATCTTGTAACAACCTGCACTATTGCCATAAACAGAATTGTTACCAGCGCAGAAAAAGAAGCATTTGATCAATGATTTGCGCTGGCAAATCAAACTGAATATGGCAAACACTTAATAGCCATTTTGGAAAAGGATATTTGCCATCAAAGGGGGAAGTATCATGAAAAATCGCCCAGCAATAGTTGCTGTTGGCAGAACAAAGTTTGGGGAACACTATGGGAAAGAGCCAGAACAGCTAATCGAAGAAGCTTGGCTTGCAGCTTCACAAGATTGCGACATAGAGCGCAAAGACTTGGAAGCATGCTATCTTTCAGACTGTTTTCTCCCAATCACTAACAAGCTAGGTTTAGAGGAAGGTTTCTTATCCGAGCTCACTGAGCTTCATGTTCCCATGGAAGTTACCCGATCAGTCAGCGCCGCCCTATTAGCGGCGTGCCACGCCATCCAAGCCGGGGTATACAGCACTGTTCTGGTGGGCGGTATAGAGAAGATGACGGATCGCTGGGACAAAATCCGCGATGACCTTATGCTTCTTGAGGATCCGTGGAGCTACTATGCTGGCGGTACGCCGGAAACAAACCACGAGCTCATGCTTAGGGCTTACATAAAGAAGTATGGAATAACAGGTGAGAATCTAGAAAAGCTTAATGTTGCGTTGGCGCAGGTTGCCGTTAAAAATCACGCAAGCGCCACAAAAAACGAGTATGCCCAATTCCAGCGAAAGATAACAATCGAGCAAGTCTTAAGCGCAAGAAAAGCGGTAAATAAACCGCTGGGGCTTTATGATTTCGCGCCAATTTCTGATGGTGCATCTGCACTTATTCTTACAAGCGAAGCCATAGCCAAAAAAATGACGACACAACCTATTTACGTCTTAGGTTTCTCTTCAGCCACGGATTATCTGAACTTCCCAGCAAGAGATGACCTCACACATTTTGCCGCCACCAAACTCGCCGCGAAAAATGCCTTGAAAATGGCTGAAATAGCCCCTATGGACATGTCAATCGTCGAAGTCTACGATCAGTCTACGGTGATGGAAATGGTGTCCCTTGAAGACTTGGGCTTTTGTGAGCCGGGCACAGCATGGCGAAACATACGTGGAGACTGCCAAGATGGCAGTGGCTACTATGAAATAAACGGTAAGCCCATTTTCGTTAACACGAACGGCGGCTTAAAAGCAGATGGAAATCCGCTAGGCGCCACTGGCGGCGCTCAAATATTCGAAATCTTTAAGCAATTACGCGGTGAAGCTGGTGCCCGCCAAGTTAAAATTGACCGGGCGCCACCGTGCTTTGGCTGTGCGTTGGAGTTTGAGGGTTTCGGCACCAAAGCGTATGTTACCATTTTAGGGAGAGAGTAAAAATGAGTAGCGAACCTATAGAGAGGCGTGTTTCTTATCTCGGCGATAGATTGAAGGCTAGCCGCTGCAAAATCTGCGGTAAAGAATACTTCGAAGTGCGTGACTACTGCGGAAACTGCGGCAGAAAAAGCTTCGGAAAAATGGATAGCATAGACCTCTTCTATGAAAAGGGAAAACTCGAGCTATGCACTCTTGTTAGGGAGCCTACTAACAAGTTTACGAAACTAGGCAACTACGTCTACGGCATAATTTCCTTCCATAATGGGCAAATCAGAGTGCCCGGCAGGCTTACTGATCAAATAATTGGGGACAATGAGGAAATTGATTTTTCAAGTCTCGAGGGCCGAGAGGTGGTGCCACGTTTTAGACGGCGCTACTCGGTTGGTAAAAGCGATGTTGTACCCACGATTTCTTTGGCCTTCACTTTTGCCGACGAGTACTATCCACATCAAGAATACCAGCCTGTTCAGCCCAGCAAAGAGTATGATACGCCGGGCATTGTAGGCTATGGAGTTTACGTATCCCGTTTCAGAATAAAAGAAGGCAGCATCGAGCGTGCAGTTCCCTTCATTGATGAAGACGCCATAACCGCCGCGGTTGAAGCTGGAAAACTTGCGCTAATCCACTCCGGCGTAGACAGCGCGCTGGTCGGCAAAATTTACGTTGGCTCTGAATCAAATCCATATGCCGTTAAGCCCATAGCCTCAAAGGTTGCGCAAGTCTTGAAGCTTGGCGAGGAAGAAGGTGACGTTCAAGGCGTTGATGCGGTGGACACCGAATTCGCGTGCAAAGCGGCCTCAAGTATGTTCAAAGATGCCGCGGCGCTTGTTAACTATCCCAATTCAGGCATAAAGTACGCGATGGTTATCGGCGCAGATAACTCTCAAGCCGCGCCTAGAGGCTGTCCCGGCGGCGAATTAGACCTCTTCGTTGGCTACGGCGGCGCCGCCTTCATTTTTGGAAAGCATGATGTCATTGCTGAAATTGAAGGCTGGTACTCATGCACTTCTGATACACCTGACTTTTGGCGCAGAGACGGCGAGCCCTTCCCGATGCACGGCGGCAGATTCACAGGAGACCCCGCATACTTTAAGCATGTCCGAAAGGCAACCGCGAAGCTCATGGGAAAGCTCCGCTTGAAAGCAAGCGACATCAACTATTTTGTCACGCACCAGCCCAATCCTCAGTTTCCCGTTAGAGTTGCAAAGGAGCTTGGTTTCAAAGAAGAGCAATATGCGGCTTCGCTTCAAATCAACAGGTTCGGCAACACTTACTCGGGCTGTTCACCCATAGGCTTAGCGTCGATACTGGATGTTGCCAAACCTGACGAGTTGATATTAATCGCCAGTTACGGCTCAGGCGCGGGAAGTGACGCTTACCTCCTAAGAACAACAAGCCAGATCGCGGATAAGAGGCAACGCCAAAAGTTCACTGTGCAAGCGCAAGCCGATAGCCCGTTCGTGGAGTACGTGGACTACCCTGCTTACCGAAGGCTCAAGCTTGGGTTGTAACGAACAGTTAATAACTACGTGTGTTGATGTGATAAGCGGAGCTCAGCTATCGTGCCAATCAAAGAAATATTGAAAGTCATTTATGCCCCACACAAGGCATTTACGGAAATAATCCGGAAAACCAGCTATGTCGGGCCTATCCTTTTGCTGGCTCTTTTCGTGTTAGCCCAGCTTGGAAGTTCCTATGTGGTTGCATCCCGATCCTACGTTGAGTTAACTGCGCCTCAAACAGCGCCTTTGATTGCGCAGGGAGACTTGTGGACGGAGAATGCCGCGTTTTGGAAAGCCAGCGAGGGCTTCGCTATCCGCAATAACACCGGTGACTACATAAACAGCACCTATGCTACTGCCAGCATCGAGTTTACCGCCAATGATGCCCGCAGCGTTTGGATGGAAATTCGCTTTAACGGCTCAGTAAATTGCGGCGTTGGAGGCTTCCAGAACATTTCCTTCCGCGTGAAGCAGCTTTCTCCCGAAGTAAAGCCTGAAAAAGCATCTCTTTATCTGTATTCTTTAGATAATTCAAGCTTTTATTATGACTTAACAGGCGCACTCACAAATAGCGCCGTTAACGTTTGGAACAATATAACCCTTCCAGTCGGCGTCGGTTCTGATGGCTGGCAGGCTAATGAGGCTGTTGCCACATGGACGAATATAACTGGACTGAAACTTGAATTCACATGGGCACGCAGCGCAGATGTTGATTTGCTGATTGACCAATTGTTCTTCAAAGGTGATTACGAATTGCTTCTTGACTTTTATGGCATCGCATACTTTGCAAACGCGGCACTGAATGCAATTGCCCCGTTTCTCTTTGAATGGCTCTTGCTGACAGGGCTAATGTATGTGTTAATTAGAGGGCTAAATGGCAATGTGGTCTGGCGCCCGCTGATGATCGCTGTCGGGTTCGCCTTAGTTGTTATAGTCATACAAGCTGTTATAACCGCGGTGGTTTACACGTCCCTGCCTAACCTTTACTATCCGCTTGAAGTGTTAGCAGGTGCCCCAGAGGAATATGAAGCTGCACGTCAAGTCATTGTAAACTCGATATCATCTGTCACTTTTGTGGGCGGCATAATTCAAATAGCCTTTTACATCTGGATTATCGCCTTAGGAACCTTCATTATTCGCGCCATAACCAGCGACGCGAAAATTGCGGAACAGGCAAGCTTGGGAAAAGCCGGTCTGGAAACCGCGACCAGCCAAGGCGTAGCTGCGTTTGGATGGATGAAGTGTCTTTTTGTGTCAGGCATAAGCCTGTTTTTGACGATTATAATTCTAGGCTTCCTATTGGGAATATAAATGGCAAAAGATAGCCTGTGGCACATGTGTTTTCCATATTACGCGTGTGCTTTAGCGTTCCTGCGGCGGCTTTGGCTTTAGCTAGCAAGATTTATATGGATTAAAAGGCACTTTTGCAAGTAAAATCTAACAAGATCTTTGGCAAAATTCGCTAAGGGATAGGGTGAAGGAGTAACTCGGGTGATTAAAGATGAAAATTAGTGAATTAAAGAACGGAATGAAACGTGTCAATGTTGAAGCAAAAGTCGTGGAGAAGGGTGCACCCCGCCAAGTTATGTCCAGGTTCAAAGATGAAACTTACACTGTAGCCGACGCTATGATCGCTGATGAAACAGGAAGCATAAAGCTGACACTTTGGAACGAGCAGATAGATCAAGTAAACGTCAATGATACGATAAGAATTGAAAACGGTTATGTGACCAGCTTTAAGGGTGAAATTCAGCTTAACGTCGGAAAATTCGGAACATTAACCGTTTTGTAAGCGCCAAAAAAGGGCCTGTCTTTTTAAAAAATTTGGCTTGCTTTTACAAAGGAGATTTTTCAGGGTAGTCTTATTTCTTTTTGAAAAAGAGCCACCAGTTCTTTTTATCCTTCAGCCTTATCAGCACGTAAGTGCCTTGCAGTTTGGCGCCTTCAATTTCCACGATGAGTTTGTCTTCTTTTCTGTCAATTAGCTTGTAAGTTCCTTTGTCCCAGATTTCCACGGTGCCAGCGCCGTATTCGCCTTCAGGTATTGTGCCCTCAAAATTTGCGTATTCAACTGGATGGTCTTCTACTTGCACTGCCAGTCGCTTTACGTTTGCTTCTGTGGGTGGTTCTTTGGGAACTGCCCAGCTTTTTAGTACGCCATCCATTTCTAATCGCAAATCGAAGTGTAAGTGTGTTGCAGCATGCTTTTGTATCACGTAAATTTTGCTTTCGCCCACGGCTACTTCGCCTTTCGGTTCGCTTGTCTTCTCAAAGTTTCGCTTTTTCTGGTATTTATCTAGGCTCATTTCTTTTCTATATCTATCATAGAATAAAAAAAGGTAATATCTTTTCCGCAATTTTATGGCGCAGCTTAGCTTGTCTTCAATTCTTTCATGAACTCTGCCAAGTCCACTGTGGAAAATCCGTTTTCATCACAGAGCCTCTGCTTCGCTGGCGGTCTCTCCATGTAGAAGGGTATCCTGCTTGACAGCCGGTCTTGGAAGGTGGGCTCCAGCTCGTTCTTGTAGAAGACGCCTATGGGGATTCTGTCGCCCCATTCGCGTGCTTTGTCCAGCGCCGCCATTTTTTTTGGAAAATCTTCCGTCCAGTCATGCACAACAGGGTCGAAGCCTGTTTCTTCCAGTTTGTAAAGTCTAGGCTGCGGTTTTCCGCTTGCGTCTTTTCGGTCTTCTCCCGCGTACCATTCTTTAGTGGTTACGTTGTTGTACGTGGGACATGGCTGCAAGCAGTCTATGAACGCCAAGCCCTTATGCTGAATGGCTTGTTTTATTGTGTCTTTTAAGTGTCTAACGTCGTAGGCATAGGATCTTGCCGCAAACGTGAAGCCGGAAATTATTGCCAACCCAATGCTGTTTACAGCCTCGTTAATGTTCGGTTTCGGCAAGGACTTCGTCTGGATGCCAAGCCTCAGCGTAGGAGACGCTTGTCCCTTAGTCAGCCCATAAACGCCGTTGTTGTGGATTATGTATGTCATGTCCAAGTTGCGTCTCCCAGCATTGACGAAGTGACCCGCGCCTATGCCTAGGCCGTCGCCGTCGCCTCCTATGGCTAAAACTTCCAATCCGGGGTTTGCAACTTTGATGCCCATAGCAAAGGGCAATGTTCTGCCATGCAGCGTGTGCACTCCGTAACATTTAACATTATGTGCTTCTTTTCCCGAGCAGCCTATTCCCGAAACAAGCACAACTTGATGCGGCTCCAAGCCCAACTCAGCAAGCGCCATTTGCAGCGCGTTCATTACGCCGAAGTTGCCGCAGCCCGGGCACCAGTCCGCGTAAACCTCGGGCACACGGAAATCGGATGGTTTAAGCGCCAAAAGTTAACACCTCCCGCTCAAGGGCCCTGCCTGTTAATATATCCTTAAGCGCCTTGTAGACTTCGGTGGTTGTTACGGGTCGCCCAGTATACTTAAGCACGTAATAGTTTGGTGCGATGCCCGTAGCTTCTTTCATTATTCCACCCAGCTGAGCAGTATAGTTATCTTCCACATCGATTATCCGCTTTTTGCCCGCCAAGGCGTTTTTCACTTCTGCGGCAGGAAACGGATGCAGCAGCCGCACCTGCATGAAGCCTACTTTGAAGCCTTCCTGCTTTAGCATGCCTATTGCTTCTATTATGGCGCCTTTCGGAGAGCCCCAGCTTACCACGATGTTCTCCGCGTTCATGTCTCCGTAAAACTTTAGCTTATCCTCAAGCGGCACTTCCTTTAGCACTACCTCGAGCTTTTTCATTCGCTTCTCAACCATAAGCCGCCTATTCAAGGGTTCCTCGCTTATGTGGCCCAACTCGTTATGCTCGTCGCCCGTATACCAGTGCACGCCGTTCCTAGTGCCCAATACTACTCGTGGAGAGATGCCCGTTTCGGTGAAACGGAAGCGGCGATACTCTTTGCCTTCAAGATCTTTCTCCGTGAGAAGTTCGCCCCGTTCAATTTTGAATTTGCTGTAATCAAACATAGGATATGTTTGGGAGCAGTTTGCCATCGCCTTATCCAGTAAGTGGATAACGGGCATCTGATATTTCTCAGCGAGGTTAAACACTTTCGCCGCATCATAGAAGCACTCTCGTATGTCGCCTGAAGCCAGAATTATCCGCGCGAACTCGCCATGCCCCGCGTGCACAGCAAACCTCAAGTCACCCTGCCCGTGCCGCGTCGGCAAACCCGTGGAAGGCGCGCCTCGTTGATAATAGGTTATCACCAGCGGCACCTCATTGTTCCCTGCCCAACTTAAGCCCTCCACCATAAGCGAAAAGCCAGGTCCAGAAGTGGATGTCGCAGCTCTTGCGCCGGCTAATGCAGCGCCCGAGGCAGCGTTTACCGCAGCTATTTCATCTTCGGTTTGGATGACGACTATGGCTTCGTCTTCGCCGTTTCTCGTCTTCATTATCTGGTTGGCTTCGAGAAACTCGCTTTCGTCAGCTGCAGGCGTTATAGGATAGTAGGTTTGCACGCGGCAGCCGCCGAGCACTTTGCCCATGGCAACTGCCTGATTGCCCGTGAGAAAGATTCGTTCCTCGTTAACCGCCGTCTTTTCGAGGCGATGTTTGAAGCCGTCAAAATGCTCTTTCGCGTAATCGTACGCATAACCTAAAGCTACTACGTTCATCTCGGCAATTTTAGCTTTCTCTGCAAACGTTTCTCGCACGGCTTTCTCTGCAAGGGCGCGGTCATATTGGAAAAGCGCGAAAGACACGCCTATCGTCAGCACATTTATCATTCTCGTGATTTTACTTATCTGAGCTATCCCCAGCTTCTCGCCAATATCTGCAAGCAAATCCATGTATGGCACAGGGAAAACGTGAACGCGCCGTTGCTTTGCATGATTTAGCCAGTCGTTCAAGGTTTCGCCGACACCGTTTTCCTTCATGAACTTGGCTATTTCCGCTTTAAATTCAGGAGGCAAC
>JBNARN010000026.1:2507-3076 GCA_049718365.1 Candidatus Bathyarchaeales archaeon | reverse complement strand
GCTGTGCAGCCCCTTAATGTTGGAGTGGTACTCTCGTCTCCCAAAAACATAGAGGCCGCCATAACCGCAGGCTCTTCCGAAAATGTTGGCTGCTGTGTCCACGCCGCTTCCTTGGGCTCCGCCAGCCATCCAATTTACACTTTTAACTACCATCCTTTCTTCACAACCTAAATAACATAAGGCGAAGGACTGTGTGTTTTAGCCGCCTGTCGCCTTGCCGTAGCCGGTGCAGCAATCGCAACCTGAGGTTTCGCCGCAGTATGGGCATACGCATTTGCAGTTGTCGATTATTTCTCCGCATCTGTCGCAGCGAGGCAGTTCACTTTTCTTTTTTGACATTTAATTCGCCTCTGCCGTAGTTTAATTTCGTGGCCAAGTGAATTAAGGTTTCGGAAAAAGAGACAGCCCGAGTTGCTAAAGAGCTGCCGTTGACAGCAAGGATGCGCTTCAGGCAAGGCGTTGCGCTTATTTAGCAAAGCAGCCTCCGCCATTATTCAGTCAATAATTAACAGTTTTGGCGCCGCCGATAGGACTTGAACCTATGACCGACTGGTTAACAGCCAGCCGCT
>JBNARN010000026.1:0-2497 GCA_049718365.1 Candidatus Bathyarchaeales archaeon | reverse complement strand
AAGTATTTAAGGTTAGCCATTTAAAACAAGTGGTTGCTCTATCTGCCTCACCTTTCGTTTGGCTATTCCCGCGAAGCCTCTGTAAAATTCTCTCAAGAAGCGACCGTACCATTTGTCTCTAAACGATAGATCCAGCAGGTCATCAACCCAGTGAAAATCGTGCTCTACGCACTGGAACAGCAACTGCTTATGCAGGTCGGTTAATTCTGCTCGCTTGAACCAGTCTTTCTGCTTCAGCCGGCCCAAAGGAACAAAAAACAAGGGCACAATGAGGCTTCGAACATGCTTAAGATCGTCCACAAGCTCCATTGTTTTGGTGATGTCGTCTTCAGTTTCTTCTGGAAGCCCAACGATTAAGGTGCATGCTGGCACCAGTCTGTTGTCATGCATCAGTCCCATGCCTGTTTTGACGACTTCTGGCCACTCCTCCGCCTTGAAAGGATGCGCTTTGGCGGGCATAATTTTCTCGGCTAATTTTCTTGAGCCTGTTTCGATGCCTATTTCTGCGCCCCACCATGGCTGTTTTTGCAGTATGATTTCGGCAACTTTGGTGAAGAGCTTCGGGTTTGAGGCTACCGCCGCTAGTGAGCAGTGGCTCCAGCTTAAGCCGCCATTATTGATTTTTACCACTAACTCGTGAAGTTTTATTAGTTTCTCCTCGTTTGGCCGTGTGTTTCTTGAGCCATAGAGCATTACGTCTTCCGCGTGAAGGCAGCATCCACTAACCATGCCTGACATAACGTTAAGCGTTATTTCACGCTTTATTTTCTCAAGCGGATACCAGCGCAGAGGCCTAAGCGTTACGTTGCAGAACTCGCAGCCTCTGCAGCAGCCTCTGCCGATTTCTACCAAGCCATTTATTGAAGGGTTAACTATGTCTGGAATTTCCTCTAAAGCCGGTGCTTCGCCAACGTTGACCTCGTAATATTTCGGTAACACTTTGCCTTCAAGGGCGTCCCTGAAGAATTTGCCAGCAATTTTCTCTGCCTCCCCCTCAATTATGCAGTCTATTCCATGTTCCTCAACAAATTTCGGCCTATATCGGAACTGCCATGCGCCTGGTCCTCCGACTATAACTTTTAATCCGTTCTTTTTTGCCTTCTTAATCGCGGGGTTGCTGAGTAAAATTTGGAAGTACTTGGCCAAGTATGGTTCTTTTTTAAAGATAGCTGCCAGCGTGGTTGAAGCTGGGCCTAATCCGAAAGGATCCATTGTGTAGATGCCTAATACTTTTGCGCTGGTGATGTAATCTCCGATGTGGTCTGGGCTTATCGTTGTAACGTCAAAGCCTTCCTTCAAAAGTTGAGCTTCAATTTTTCTCAAGCCGTAAGGTGCTGCCGTAGGGATTCCCTTACTCTCTTTTATGGGCGGAAAAAACAGGAAGCTATAGAACCATTCGGGCAGAAAGTTTGGAGGAGCGCAGGTTCCAAAACCTAGGAACTCGTTGTTGTGATAATTGCTCATGAGTGTTCTGTCAGCAGTTAAAAGTACATCAGCCAATTCTTCCCCTCCTGCTTTCGTTCTATTAGGGAATTTCTGGCAGTCAACTTTTTTATGAAGGGTTAAAACTTCCATATAAAACTTTATCGTGCTATCGTCGTTAGCGCTAATTTGCTAGTCTGGTTTTATAATAATTTTTTATAGCAAACTTTTTGCGTAGATAGGTCAATATTTCCGCGTTGCGTTTTTACATTGTGATGACCAAATTTGTGTTTTAATAGAAAAACGTATATGAAGCAGTTCACCAATTAAGTGAGAAATCACTATGGGGTAGAAGGGCTAATTGAAGAAAATGTTGGAGTTCAGGTGGCATGGCAGAGGCGGTTCGGCCCTGAAAGAATGGGTGCGCCGGTAACGGCTTTCACGCGGATAAGCACCGAGCCTATTCGGCTGCATTGTTCGATCTACGAGCCTGATGTAGTTGCTGTTCTGGATCATACGTTGCTGAAGTCTGTTCCTGTTGTTGCTGGTTTGAAAGAAGGTGGCATAGTGATCGTGAATTCGGCAGATGAACCCGCGAAAGTTAAGAAGTCTCTTAAACTGGAAAAAGGGCAAGTTTGGACTGTGCCTGCAACGGAAATTGCTCTAAAAATTCTTGGGGCGCCCATAATGAACACGGCCATGCTTGGCGTTGCCGCTCGTGCTACATCGATAGTTACTTTGGAAAGCATAGAGAAAACTGTTAAAGAGCGATTTAGAGCGGATGTTGCAGAGAAAAACTTTGCAGTAATAAAAGAAGCGTTTAAGGAGGCGAAACAGGAATGAGTGCTCGTGAAAAAGGCTGGAAGGAAATTGCGCCGGCAGGAGTCTGCTCCAAGCCAAGCACGACTTTCCTGACTGGAGATTGGAAAACATATATGCCCGTGCGGGATTTGGAGAAGTGCACGCGGTGCCTGTTATGTGTGATTTTCTGTCCTGACGGAGCGGTTCACTGGAAACCTGAGAAGTCGGATATTGAGTTTGATTATAATTTTTGTAAGGGCTGCGGGATCTGCGC
>JBNARN010000025.1:12395-18118 GCA_049718365.1 Candidatus Bathyarchaeales archaeon | reverse complement strand
AGGGTGTCGGCCTTCGGAGCCGGAGGTCGTGGGTTCAAATCCCACCGGGCCCGCCTAAAAATAAATTAGTAATTTTATCTCATCTATCCTGAAAATTTAAACAGTGTACTTTTGATTTTTCTTCGTTTATAAAATATTAAACAACTGGGCAGCAGGACAGCTAAAAGAAGTATCATTACTATCGCTAATTGGAGCTCACCATTATCTTGAACGCTTACTTGTGCATTTCCATTATCATTTATTGGGGAGTCGAAGCCTCCGCCGAATCCTAATGGTACACAGCGAAAAACTTCGCCTGTATCAGCCCAGACGTTTACGCATATTGTGTATATGTTTCCAGGGTACAACTTATCAAGAGGCAAGTCAACTTTCCAGTAGGGGTACTGTGCGCCATCCTCTCTTGGCCATGACAATAGCTCAGTTGTAATTTTCTCCTTTACTATTGTGAAATTCTGGACAACTATTGATGGCTGGTCACCCATAAAAATCTCAAAAGAATAGTTTTCCAAGTATTTCAAAGCTACGGAGATAGCCTCAGTCTGAGATACCTTCACATCCGTATTGCCTATCTTGTAAAGGTTGCGTTCATCAACAAAGTAGAGGTTATTTCCTGCAAAGCTAATTGTTAAACAGTTGGGAAACAATATTTTATTAGAAATGTACATCCATGAGAACTTAACATATTCGGATGTTATCAAAAACTTGAATTGCCAGTCGCCCACGGTCATTGTTACGTTCTCGGAGCCATCCACCATCTTTAAAGTACTTATCATCTCGTTTAAGCTTTCGTCTCTCGTCCACTTTTTGTATCTTTCAAGGATGCCTATAGCGCGGTCAAATATTGTAGATGACGGTTGTATGTAAAACGCTTTCCCTTCATCAACATACATTGCGCAGTAGTACAGGCTACTGTTAGCAAACTGGCATATTACAGTCAAATTACCCTCTGCACTTTTAAGGCTACATGTTATATCTTCTTTGATAGTGTGCTCTAAATACTCCTCAAAATAATCCCTAATTTTTACCTCATATTTTGAAAGGTCAAGCTGGACGACTTCTTTAATAAAGGATAAGGCTTTCTCCTTAATCGATGCATCTACAGAGTGGACGTAAGGTACAAGAATCAAAATAGTTGTACCCATAACTAAAACGGCGGGAAGCAGGAATTTCTGAATCTTTTTAAGCTGAACCATCCTGATTGTCCCTCAGTCAAGGGAGTATTACATCTCCATTTCCATAAACCTTCAAATAACTCCAATTGTTGTAAAGCCATATCCCCAATCGTGGAGGACTTTCTGCAAAAGAGCCGCAGTTTAAGAAGACTTCTTTTGATGCCAAGTCTAAGGCTTGTTTTATATTTTTGTTTTCTTGTAGAAGATATTTGAAGAAGCTGGCGGCAAAGGAGCCATAATCATATCCATTTTTGCAGCCATATGTGTGCAGAAAATCTGGGGAGCCCCATTGCCAACATAGGAAAACTTCGGCGTTATTATCACTTGTTTCAGTGTAGCCATCAAGACTTAAGTTGTTTTTGCGCGTCCAACAATAACAATGTCCCGTCCATGCTTGGCAGTTGCTGCAATACCATGAGGGATAGGAATGGGCGGTACCGCATGCCCAAAGAAAAACGAAATCATGTTTTCCATAAATGGTTTTAGTGTATATGTATGCATCTTGTATGTATTCGCCGTTGTATCCTAAAAGTGCATAATGTGAACCACATCCCCAAGGCACATCATGCCCCTTAAAGAAAAGGGCAACAAGATCATAATAGTAACCAAGAGCCAATGTTTGACTTCCCATACGATCTCGCGTAACCTCAGAGTACTTCCAAAACTTCCAATAAGTGAAGTAGCCATAGTACCCGAAATATTGGTGAATTGCTTCACATACTTGATTTGAACGAGTAATCTCGTTAATGCTGTCCAAATATGCTGGATAATAAACTTCAGAGGCATTAGCGCCATTAGCCGCATGAATTTCCATAAACAATATTGAAGCAAGAACTAATGAAACAATTAGAGAGGAAAGGAAAAATTTAATCTCTACTTCCCTCCAAAAATAAATTTAGCATAACTAATATATATTTCGAAAAAATCGGTTTGCAGGAGATATTTTATGTATAACTTTTCATAAAAACAAATGATGTAGCGTTTAATGCAATTTTAAAAATTAAAAATCAAAAACGTATAGGTGGTTATGTGGCTTCGGTTGAGATGTCTATTATCCGTTTTATCTCCCTGCTCAGCGCCGGCGGCAAGCCAAGTATGCTTACATCCATGAAGCCGCGGATTATCAGCGACGTAGCTTGGTCACGGCTCAGCCGCCGCGTCATTAGGTAGGCAACTTCTTTCTCGGAGATTTTGCCGACGGCCGCTTCATGCGTGATTTCAACGCCTTTCTTGCGCGCTATAAGCTCTGGGATCGACTGCAGGAAGGATTCATCGTCCATTATTAGGCCCCTGCATTCCAAGTGTCCCTTGCAGTCTGGGCTGTTGCCTTCGATTAAGCCGCGGAGTATCATTTTGGCGCCTTCACGGGCGATGGCTCGGCTGATCATTTCGGCCTTGCTGCCTTTGCCGTTAAGCACCGCTTTGGAGCCTATGTCCAATTGCGAGTTTCTTTGCCCGTAGAGGATGCTGTTGAAGCTGACGCGGGCCTCTGCGCCGTTGCAGTAAGCCACCGGATACATCTGCATGTCCCTGACTGGGCGCATGCAAACGTAGTTCGAAACGAACGCTGCGTGATCGCCGATTTCGACGCCTGTTCTGGGCCTTACAAAAGTGTTCTCGCTCCACTGGTGAATCATCGTGAAATTCAGCGACGCGCCCTTTTTCACGTATATCTCCGAGATGCCCAGATGCGCGGCGCGCTCCACGTCCGAGTGCTGAAGGCAACTGGTGATTATGTGCGCGTTCGAGTTTTCTTCAGCTATGATAAGGTTGTGCACTCGCTGCTCAAGATTCCGCTTTGTAATCATCAGGCACGATTGCAGCGGGAAAGTGATTTCCGCATTGGGCAATATGCGTATGAAGTAGCCGCCGCTGAAGCCTGCAGCAACCTTCCGCGTGTACTCATCCTTGTCCCTATCAACAAGCTTCCACATGTACTGTTCAAGCTCGGGATGCTGCTTAAGCGCTGTTTTCGTATCCAGCAGCTCAATTTTTCCCTCGAAGTACTCGTTTATCTTCGCTTGCACAGTCTGCTGGTTCAAGTGGAAGAATGTGGCTGCCCTCGCCTTTTCGTCCGCTTCAATTCCCGCTTGCTGCGCCTCTTTAAGGATTTCATGCGGTAGTTTGGTTAATTCACTTTCTTTGCTCAAAATTCCAGCCTCCAGTGTTTCTTCTTCGGCATGCCACACATTCCTCGTAGCCATAATTCTTTATATCCTGATACATGCTGACTGGGTCGGTGAAGCAGTGAAAGGCTCCGTTAAGCAGTATGCAGCCGTATTTCGCCTTTATGTAATCCATTATGTCGCCCTTATGCGTTATCAGCAGCGCCGTGCTGCCTGTCTGCTCAATGTAACGTTGAAGCTCGCTTGCAATCAGCTTTAGGCTCTCAACATCGACACCCGAGTCTGGCTCATCAAGCAGCAGAAGCTTCCCTTTAAGAAATATTAGTTGGAGGATTTCGGAGCGTTTTCTTTCGCCGCCGGAAAAGCCCACGTTTATGTCGCGGTCCAAAAAGTTGGTTAGCTTAAATGCCTCAATGAGCTTCCGCTCTTCAGGGCTGAAGTCTTCTTCAGGAGTTTTACCCAAGCACAGCTTGAGCAGGTCGCCCAGCTTTACGCCAGCAATTTCAGGCGGGTTTTGAAAGCTTGCGACAATGCCCAGTTTGGCCCGCTCATCCGCGCTCTTGCCTGTGATGTCTTGCCCCATGAAGAAGATTTTTCCAGAAGCTATCTCGTAAGACGGAAGCCCAAGCAAAGCGCCGATCAGGGTGGACTTTCCAGAGCCGTTTGGGCCGAAAAGGATGTGGCTCGCGCCTTCTTTGAGGCTGAAATTCAAGTTTTTCAGAATGGGCTTGCCTTGAATAGTCACGGTTAAGTCCTTAACTTCAAGAATATCCATCGCTGATCTAGGCGTATTGCGCTTCCATCAAGATAAACCTTTTCAACATCTCCAATTACACGCGTTGCAGCAAAGGCAAAGCAGCTACATTCTTCCACTTGAACCAGCCGAGAAAGTTACAGCTGATTACATGCCTTCTTGAAAACCAGCCATAAAACTAATGCTAATAGGCCTACAGAAACAAGTGCAATAAGCAATAAGGCCAATGCTGTGGAATCAGCGCCTACTAACAAGAATAAGACAATTAAGATCAACTCTATCATAAGAGAAACAAGTATTCCCCATGTGATAAATCTGAAACCACTACCCGGATTCATTCTGGTCAGCTTACAGTAAATGTTTTGACGCGTAAAAAACGTTGTTGCCACTCGTCTTTTAAGCTAGTGCGCACCGCTGCGTTTTTCAAAATTTTACGCAATGCATTTATAAGCAACGGTGTGGTCGTTAGATGAAGCGTGTAAAAGAGCGATTTTTTGCACGGTAAAATGTATCAGGAGTTGAAATAGCGAATGTCATATGGTAACAGAGAAATGCACAAGGCAGTCTGCGCTGATTGTGGACAAGAATGCGAAGTTCCATTCAAACCCGACAACAGCAGGCCAGTGTATTGCCGAGAGTGCTACTCAAAAAGAAGACCGCCTAGAAGATTTTAAAGCAGTCTAGCGGAATAAACATGAAAAAGTATTTTTCCATAATTTTTGTTTCTTAACCAGTTATTGTTATTTCATGAAACTTGTAAATACGAAATTTCATTGATGCCGCCTTGTCCATGGTAAAATTTGTTAAAAGCAAACAATCAGATGAGCGTGACTATCGAAAAATGAGTGTTGACTGCTAAGTCGCAGTGTTCGGTAACTCTATTGATTTCAGCTGCTGTTTGCGTGCTTCGTTATTCATTGTTCCCTTTTTTCCAAGACTCAAAAACCGTTCTCCCCTGAACATGGATGCCTGCGCGTTCTCAATTTGAACAACATCGCCGACGGAAACATCAGTTATTTGCCCATTCCATAGACACAGCTTAATGGTTCCAGTATCATCACCAATTAGCACTTTGGCAACCGTAGCGTTATTCCCATATCGTGTAACAACACGCATTGGCTCTGCAACTTCCAAGATTTTAGCCTTGAGGTTAACATGGCTTAATCCAGCGCGTAAATCCTTGATGGAACTGGCGCCGGCTGTTCTAGCCTTCTTTGCCAGATACCTGCGGATTCTGTCGGTTTCCATGAAATTGCTGAGCTTATTGTTTTCGTTCAAGAGGAATTCTCTATCTATGGGAAACTGTGCAATAACTTCAGAATCCTTCTTAACCAGAAACATCAATGTCTTTTTCACTTTGCCTCGACATTGAATTAACAGCCCTCCACAATAGGCCTTACGCTTTTGTGCTACGCGCAGAGCCAGTAAGAATTCTTCAGGGTTAACTTCATATTTTATTGAAAGAAAAGCAAGATATTCGCCGACTGAACGCTTATGCCTCATGCGTCTCCACTAATCCACTAAATTTTGAGGTAACCATGACCTCTAAGCCATTCAGTCTGGTTTTTCCTGTACCGCCAGAAAATGTCGCCCCGTTGGTCCGACTGAAAGTCCCAGGGAGAAACCAAAACGATGTCGCCTTCTCTTATCCATACTCGCCGCTTTAGTTTG
>JBNARN010000025.1:0-12385 GCA_049718365.1 Candidatus Bathyarchaeales archaeon | reverse complement strand
TGCCGCGTACTCTGCATAGCCGTTCTTTGCCGTCTTGGCATTTCACCATGATTCTTTCGGCGCCCAGCATTTTAACAGCTGTGCCTAACACGTCGTTTCCACTTGGCAACAGCATGTTTTCGAGGTTTCCCTCATTTGTGATTTTTCTTTTACCCATATTCCAACACAAACCATGTGGCCGCATTTGCATGCGTCAACGATTTACCAATTAGAATAATCTGGAGAAAAAGCAAAAAGCGCGAGCGCGTGCAGCCCGATTTGCCTCTTTCTCAAAAGAACTCTAACCGTCATAAGAAGGTGTGCAGCCAACTATATTAGGGTAGCTATAGCAAACGCATGTTTCTATGCGGCGAAAGCACTGGAACAGAGTAGCTTTGTGTGGCTTCGTTACCTACGGGTTTATAAGTGCGTGGGTGCACTTTCTATTGAAGAGTTTCTTTTATCCTTTGGGCGGAGTCCTACTGAGTAATTGATTCTTTTCAAGATATAACAAACAAGAAGGTGAAAAATATTGTGTATTCTAAGAGCAGGGCTCGTGAAGAACTGCAGGAAATGTAAGTCCTCTGTTCGTATTAACTGCACAATTAAAAGGAAAACGGGAAAGAAAATCTACGTGGACAATAAAAAGCGAGGGGAAACGAGAACATAGCAAAAATAGGTGACTACGTGAAATGCCCTCAATGCACCAGAATGGGCCGCATCGTTTGGGTTTCACATGACGGTAAAACAGCAGGCGTTCAATGTCCAGCGAGCCATCCACAAATGAGCCGCCCCATTTCAAGGTTAGGATCAAACGCGCGCCCTCAATCTAAAACAGGCAAAAACATGGTTTTCTTAATGGAAATTAAGTCAGAATTGTGATTTACCCTTTAAACTTGCAAACATGTTTCTAAGGCAAAACGGGGCACAGCAGAAGACAGAAAAAGGGCACTTACGCCTTTATACAAGGGTTTTCTGTTTCGCTCCTTCAACAAGGTTGGAAACTCGGACGCCGATTAAGCGTATTTTCCTATCACTTCGCAGATAGGGTTGAAGCAGGTCCTTTGCTGTCTTCTTCAGATCCTGCGGGCGATTAGTCATGAAAGCCAGTGTTTTGCTACGGGTATGCGTTTCAAAGTTTTCGTAGCGCAGTTTGACCGTGACTGTTTTGAAAAAGTAATTTTGATTTATAGCTTCTCGGCAGACTGCCTCGGAAAGGGCGTCCAACGCAGCCAGCACCTTGCCGGCGTCGGCAGTGTCCTCTTCAAACGTGGTTTCGTGGCTTATGGACTTCGCCTCAGTTCTGGGTTCTACTTCGCTTCGGTCAATGCCTCGCGCCATCAAGTGCATCTGCGTGCCCATAACGCCAAAGCGCTCGGTCAAAACGGCGGGGTCGTAACGCGCCAAGTCGCCGATGGTGCTTATGCCCATGGCTTTGAGTTTTGCTTCAGTTTTGCGTCCAACCCAAAGAAGCTTGCGAACAGGCAGCGGAGCCAAAAACGCTTCCGCCTCGTCCTCTTTGACTATTGTTAATCCATCTGGCTTCTTGAAGTCGCTGGCTACTTTCGCAATAAGCTTGTTCGGCCCTATGCCTATCGAGCAGGTTAAGCGCTCTTTCTCAAATATCTCCTGTTTTAGCTGCTTGGCCAAGGCTTCGGCTTCAGCATAGCTTTCCACTCTTGCACTTATGTCCAAGAAAGCTTCGTCTATGCCCCACTGCTCAAATTTATCCGCGTATTTCCGCGCTATCTCCATGATTTCATTGGAAACTTTGATGTAAAGTGGAAAATTCGGCGGCAGATAGATGGCTTCGGGGCAAAGCTTCCAAGCGCGAGATATAGGCATGCCGGATCTAACGCCCGCTCGTCTTGCCTCGTAGTTGCTTGTGCTGACTACGCCTCTGCCCTTGCCCTCCTTCGGGTCAGCGCCAACCACCACAGGCTTGCCGCTATACTCCGGGTGTTCCCGCTCTTCTACAGCAGTGTAAAAGTGATCCATATCCATATGAAGGATTACTCGCTTACTTCCGCTCATCCTCTTTCAAATAGGAATGGCAGGTTTTGTGATTTAAAAACTATTGAAAATTAAAGGCAATGTACATTGAATGGAAATCAGAATTCTCTATACATAATGCTTAATTGTCTATTTCCGAAGATAACTAAGATTAATCCTCAGAGGAAGAAGTGGTCATGCCTCAAATGACAAAAGAAGCAGCCACAGAGATAGTGGTGGATTTTCTTAAGAAACAGAAAAACACGGATAAGATTGATATAGCCATGGTTGAAGAGAGCAGCGAAGGCTACGTGGTCAGAGGAACATGCCCCATAGACATGGAAGGACACCCGTGGGCGGAAAGATTCACCATACTCGTTGACTTGAAGGGAAAAATCAAAACCACCGACTACGCGCTGCTTTAATAGCCTCCGGCTGTTCTTGCAACGCCATTTTTTCTTCATCAGCACGTCGCCTTCATATTTGGCGGCTATTAGCCAATCAATGCAGAAACCTATAGAGGGTCTATTGCGTAACCACCGAGCACAAGAGCAAAGGCGCAAATGGAACGCTTAAATAATTTCCGTTCATGTATCACAGCATAGAGGACGATAAATGAGCACTTCCATTACGAGCATACGCTTTTTCAATACGTTAACGCGCAAGAAAGAAATTTTCACGCCAATAGAGCCGGACAAAGTGAAAATGTACACTTGCGGTCCCACTGTTTACGATTACGCGCACATCGGCAATTTCCGCGCTTTCCTTTTTGAAGACTTGCTGAAACGGTGGCTTGAATACCGCGGTTTTGAGGTCACGCATGTCATGAACCTGACGGATGTGGATGATAAAACCATAAGAGGCGCCCAGAAGCAGCAGATTCCCTTGGCAAAGTACACGGAGTATTACATAAACGCTTTTTTCGAAGACATCAAAGCGCTCAACATTAAACCCGCCAACTATTACCCGCGTGCTACAGAGCACATTCCAGAAATGGTGGCGTTGATACAGACGCTGCTGCAGAAGGGCTACGCGTATAAAGCCGCAGACAACTCCATCTACTATGCCATCAGAAAATTCAAAGATTACGGCAAACTCAGCCATATAAGGATTGAAGAGCTCAAAGAAGGCGCAAGAGTGAAAACAGACGAGTACGAGAAGGAAGAGGCACATGACTTTGCCTTGTGGAAGGCTTGGACGCCTGAAGATGGCGATGTATTCTGGGAAACATCGCTTGGAAAAGGCAGGCCCGGCTGGCACATTGAATGCTCTGCCATGTCCATGCGGTATCTAGGCGAAACATTTGATATCCACTGCGGCGGCGTTGACAATATTTTCCCGCATCACGAAAACGAAATCGCCCAGAGTGAAGCGGCAACGGGCAAAAAATTCGTCAACTACTGGCTACACAACGAGCACTTGCTGGTTGACGGAAAAAAAATGGCGAAGAAACTCGGCAACTTTTACACGCTGCGCGACCTACTTAAGCGGGGCTTCGACCCGATTGCAATCAGGTTTCTGCTAATGTCCACGCATTACCGCGCACAGTTTAACTTCACCTTCGAGGGGCTGGAGGCGGCGCATGCAGCGGTGGAGCGGCTGCGAAACTTCATGAGGCGCTTACAGGAGGCAGACGGAAAAGGCAGCGGAGGAAAGGCTGCTTCGCTAATGAGCGAGGCGGAAGCACGCTTCACCGAAGCGATGGATGATGACTTAAACATAAGCGTAGCCTTGAGCGCGCTGTTTGATTTCGTTCGCGATGTGAATGCGCTGCTTGATGCAAATTTGGTGAGCAGAAAAGAAGCAAACGAGATTTCTGGTTTTATGCGGCGCTTAGATAACGTTCTCGGCGTAATAGGCGAGGTGAAAACCGAGGAAGCTCTGCCGAAAGAAGCTGAAGAGTTAATTAAAGAGCGGGAAGAAGCGCGGAAAGCAAAAGACTGGGCACGTGCAGATGCACTTAGGCTTAAACTGCGGGAGATGGGCGTAATAATTGAGGATACACCTCAAGGCGTCAGGTGGCGCTTGGTAAAGAAGACGTAACCTGCGCGTTTAGATTCCAAGCTGCAGTGGAATATTTCTGCTTGTAAAGCTTCCGCGCAAGCGCCACTTCATAATGCGTCAAAGCGCCAGCCACCAAGTGAATCTTTAGTTTCGCCCTGAAGCCTTGAACAAGCGCGTTGGCAACCGTTTCCGCTGAAACCGCGTGGCCCAGTTCATTTTGGATGGAAGTAATCTTTTTCTCGGCGATTTCCGCCGCTTGCGCGCAGTTGTCGGTGAATTGCACGCGGAGAAGCTGAAACATACGCGGCAAATCCACACTGAGCAGAAGTGTGCCATGCTGCTGAATGACATTGCGCCTTAAGGTTTGCGCGCTACCACTAATTTTACGGCCCCTCACAGTGAGGTTTGGACAGTTTTTTGCGTCGCCAGCGTCGAAGTCAGCTGGCACTCCTAAAAGCCTTAATGCATCTGTGATGGCAGAATACACAGCGGAGTAAGCACCCACAGTGTCGCTTGTTCTGCTTAAGTCACGTGCCTGCGCCGTGACGCTGTAGGTAACTTCGCCTGTCTGGTCATGGTAGACTGCTCCGCCGCCGCTGCTTCTGCGGACGAGGTCAACGCCGAGCTTTTGAAGCGCTTCCATGTAGACGACTTCTTGTGGATTCTGATTTTTGCCGATGCTGACGGCGCTGGGTTTCCACTGGTAAAGCCTTAGCGTGTTTGGGACAAAATGCTCGGAGCGTGAAATCAGGATGGCTTCGTCGATGGCCATGTTCATGAATGCGTCATAGGTTTGAAGCGGAATTAAACGCCATGTCTCCATGTTCTAAGCCTTCGTGGATGATTTTCTGGCAGCGTTGCAGCTTAAAATCCTTATGCTCGCTGAGGTTAAATATAATGATGAAAACGGCCAGCGCGCTGCACTGCCTCTATAATTTTATGCCCGTGCTTTCTCTTCAAAGTGTTAGCTGCTGGTTACTATTTTTCTTGGATTTACTTAACTTTCGTGGTTTCAACAATAAAAGGTATCCTGCAACCACTATTATGATTACTGTTGCCACTACCGCCACAACTAAAACTGTTGGAAAAGGCGCTACAAAAAAATAAACTGTTTCAGAAGCACCTGTGTTTCCTACAAGGTCTGTGGCGTAAACCGTAAAACTATGTGAACCTTCGGAAAGCACAGCCAAAGTAACGTTTCCCGTTACAGTTACGTTATCGCGGCCATCAAGGCTGTAGCCTATCCATGAGGTTGGTTCATCCACTATGAAAACTGTTTTAATGTCGGTTTCGCCGTAGCTCCTGTTTTCGGGTATCAGAACCGTAATTTTCGGGGGAACTGTATCCACGGAAAAGTAAACAGCTTCAGAAGAAACAACGTTTCCAAAAGTGTCGTTAACAAAAACCACAAGCTTATGCGCTCCCTCAGCCAAATCAGACAAAACTGTATCTCCCGTAATCGTTACATTCGGTTGGTCATCTAAACTGTAACCTAACCAAGTCGTTGGCCTATTAACCGAAATCACCAGCGGCACATTTTTAGAAGCATAAGTTTTATTTTCAGGAGACAAAATCTGCAGTTGTGGCGGCACGGTTCCATACCCGATTGGTGCATAGCGCTCATTTGCAGCCAGCATATTTAATCCATCGAAGCCGCCGATTGCGTAAATGGCGTCATCTACAACTGCAAGCCCCAGATATGCCCTAGCCGTCGGCATTAACGCGCCAGCGCTCCATTCATCCTTTTCAAAGTCATAGGCAAAGGTTGCGTTGCTATAGTTGGTTTTGTCGAAGCCTCCTATCACGTAAATTCTCTTTGGCGCGGTTACGCCGCGGGTCACGCATGCCGCTGCATGGCTCAAAGCAACAGGTAGCTCAGTTCGGCTGCTCCATTCATCAGTTTCCGCATTATAAACTTGATTAGAAGAGACGATAGTGACGTTTGATAAGCCTTCTTGGAATTGCCGTGCGCCGCCAATTATGTAAATTTTGCTGCCGACACTTGCTGAGGCATAGCCGAAAACAGGAATAGGCATTGACGCTGCTTTGGTCCAGGTGTCTGTTTCTGGGTCGTAAACTTCGGTTACATTAAGTTCATGATAGAAGGGTTCAGTGCCCCAGTAGGCTTTTCCGCCGATAAGGTATATTTTGCCATTAACTACGCATGCGTCTAAGTCTGCTCGCGGCGTAGGCATTGCTGTTTTGGTTTCCCATGTGTCTGTTGCGGGATTGTAAACTTCATTTGCACCCGTGAATCCAGAAACAACATTATTACTGTCGCCCACTGTTCCGCCTATGCAGTAAATTTTGTTTTTGTAAACTGCGATGGCGAAGCCGCTTCGTGCAGTTGGCATCGGCTTTTTGGTGGTCCATGTGTTTGTGGCGGGATTATACTCCTCAGTTATGGCGAGTTGTGTGTTGTTGCGTATGCCTCCGATTGCATATATTTTCCCGTTGACAGCCGCGACACCCAGCCCGCCTCTCGGCGTAGGCATTGCCGTTTTTATTGACCACTCGTTTTCAGACGCGTCAGCCGAAGGAAGCCGAAAGGCAGTCAGCAGCAAGGAAGCAATTAACACGCTTGTTAGCAATATGGGCAACTTTCTCATCAGCGACGATGCTCCCTGTGGCTCTCAGTAATAAAATGCACTTTATCCTTATATGGTTAAAGGCTTTTGGCAATAGCCAAAACGCATTTTTGGTATCCCACGCAGACAGTTTTGAACTTCTATCCGCGGCTTTTACACATAGAAGTGTAAAGAAAACCCAAATAGCACAACGCGCTTAGATAAAGCATAGAGGTTTATGTTGCGAACAGGCGTAGCTAATCTGCCGCTTCACGGCGGCAAGGCACCTGCTTGGCTGACCAGCCGCATGTGCAAACTCGCCAAGGAAATAGCCCGCATCATAATAGACGAGTATGGCTCAAGCGTGTTCATAAGGCGCATTTCAGACCCTTACTGGTTTCAGGCGCTCGGCTGCGTATTAGGCTATGATTGGCACAGTTCAGGCGTGACCACCGTGCTAACCGGTGTTCTCAAGCAGGCTTTGTCGCCTGATGAGCATGGCATAGCCGTTTGCGGAGGAAAAGGCAGGACATCACGGAAAACGCCTATGGAAATTGCCGAGGTCGGCGAGAGATTTGGTTTTTCAGAAGAGACCGTTGAAGCGCTAACATACACGAGTAGAATGACCGCCAAGGTTGATAACGCGGCGATTCAAGCAGGCTACCCGCTTTACCACCACGCCTTCATCGTTACGGCGGATGAGCAGTGGGCGGTTATCCAACAAGGCATGAGCGCGGAAGACCGCACCGCACGCCGCTACCACTGGCTGTCCGATAACGTGGCAGACTTAGTCATTGAGCCGCACAACGCTATAGTTGGCGAGACAAAGCGGCAAAAAGTTTTGGATATGACTGCGAAAGCCAGCGAAGGCGCACGCAAAGCTTCCGTGGACATAGCCAAAGAACGCCCCTCCAAAGTTATACGGCTGTTCGAGGCCGCGAGGCCACTGCATCAGCGGTCGCTGCTGGAATGGCCTCCCGAGGCGAAAAATGACAGGTGGCATCAATCGTTTGAAGCGCTGTGCATGCCAAGAAGCATAAACTGGGAGACAATGAGCCGCATTTACGAGTTTCAACCACGAAATTACGAGGAACTGCTAAGCGTGAAAGGCGTTGGCCCAGCAACTGTGCGTGGTTTAGCTCTTGTGGCTGAACTAATCTACGGTGAAAAACCAAGCTGGGAAGACCCAGTTAAGTTTAGCTTCGCCTACGGTGGTAAGGATGGTGTGCCGTTCCCCGTAAACCGCAGAGCCATGGACGAGTCAATTCAGCTGCTCCGGCAAGCGGTAGAAGCCGCGAAGATTGGTGACAAGGAGAAGATGCAATCGCTGCGGAGGCTTCGCCGGCTTATTCCTGAAAGGGTAAATTCTTAAACGTAAACGATGCTTAAGATGAAGTTCAGGAGGCACGTGGATGCCAAAATTGAGAAGCGTAACGTGGCTTAAAATCTCAGGAATGTGCGGCTTATTGACGCCTATCGTGGCGTTTTCATGCATTTTCCTAGCCATTTATTTCGCGCCAGAATTCAGTTGGACGCATAATGCTTTGAGTGATTTAGGCGTGATGCCCGGCGTCACTGCAGCTCTTTTCAACTATGGCTTAATCGGCAGCGGCGTTTTAAGCTTAATCTTCGCAACCAGCCTACCTAGCGTAGTAAGTCTTTTGGAAGTCTCGTCTGCTGACGGCCAATCGCGTGTTATTCCCCATAGAGGACACGTTGGCGCTTTGTTCTTTTTGTCGGCATGCATAGCGCTTACAGCCATCGGCGTCTTTCCCGAAGATGCTAAACCCATGCACTTTATTGCTTCAGTGGCGTTTTTTGTGCTGCTGATTTGTGCTTTATTGAGTTTAGGCATCGGGTTCTGGCAATTGAAACAGAAACAGTGGGCGGCATTCACGCTGCTATTTGGCGCTGTTGCCGCTGCACCTTGGCTACTGCTGTTGGTGGTTCGCTATGTTTCAGGTGTAGCTATTCCCGAGTTCATAGCGGCTGTTGCCGGCGGATTGTGGGCTGCAATTTTCGGCTTCAAGATGCTGCAGCTGGCGTCACGTGCAAAAGCGGCATAGTGCAGAACGCGGATTTCGTGAAAGGCGCCGTCTTATGCGCTACTTCGAAGCACTTCGAAACGCAGCGTCCACGTATATTTGGGCGCAACAGTAACTTGAAAAGCTTAACGCGTAACCCTGCGTATCAGCGTATTTAATGGCTTCTTCGCTTGGAAACGCTATGGCGTCGACGCCCGCCTTCAGCGCTAAGATATCGGTTTTGGCACGGTGGTTTGTCTTCGGCCGCATGCAGCCCAACACTAGCGGCGTTTCAGGAAACATCAAGCGTGCGGCAGCGGCTACGCGGGCGATGTCGATTGGCGCTGGCGGCTTAGTGTTGGCCATTGCGGTGCCGTGTATGGGCATGAAGGCAATTATGACTAGGGCAGAGGGCTTCACTGCAGCGATTAGTCTAAGCGCCTCGTATTCTCCTTTCAATTTTCCATTGTGAAGCCCTACGATAACATGTGGCACAAAATTTAACCCCGCTTCTTGCAGGGCAAGCAGCGAACGCGCGTAATCTTGGACGCCCACTTTCAGATTGCATACTTTTTTTATGGTTTCGTCTGCGCCAATTACGTCTATTAGCGCCGCGTCAACGCATGCCTCTTTAAGCGCTACTGCGGTTTCTGCGTTGATTATGCCTGTGTGGACGAAGACGGTTAAGCCTAACTCGCGCTTAATTGCAGCGATGGCAGGGATGAAGGGCTTAAGTGGAACGGAACCGTCTGGTTGGCATCCGCCGCTGATTAGGCAGCCTTCAGCGCCATTTCGCTTAAGGGTAACAGCCGTCTGGAAGAGTTTTTCAGGCGTGTTTGCCGGATGCATGGTTTGCAGGATTTTGCCGCCGCAGTGCTTGCAGTTAAGCGCGCACGCCCCGCCAGTCACAGATACCGTGGGAAACAGATTTGGCGACGCATGATAATAGCGCGTTTTATAGGACATGAAGCTGGGCGCGTAAAAGTGCACTGTTCTCGGCGCTTTCGCAAGCGCGTGGCTGTCTAATAGGCTTAGAAGGTGCTGGGGGCTTATGTTCCAAAGTGTTTCTGGAGAAAGCGGTTGCATGAATTCTCGCTACGAAAAAAGCGCTGGGACTTACTTAACAGTTTTTATTTTTTCCTGCGCGTTTTGGCGCTTCCTCGTTGAACTCTGACAGTGTTGGCAGCATCTTTAAGGCGTCGTTTACGTTTTCAATCATTGTTTGCAACTTCTCAAGGCGTTTCGTGAGGGCAAGTGTTTTGTAAATCGCTAAGCCACGCTGCGAGAGAGCATAGCGTGTCTTCGTTTTGTAATGGCGTTCTTCCACTAAGCCGAATTTTAGGAGAAAGTCAAGCCGCTGGCGGATGGCAAGGCAGTCCATGTTGCATGCGTAGGCGATGCCGTCAACTGTCAAGTTTCTATCGGCTAATGCGGATAGTATTTCCTCGTAGAGTTCAAGTTTTGACTTGTGCATGCCTGCACGCTCTGCATCTCAAAAGGAAAGCGCTTTTTTGGATAAAGAATTTGTGAAGCCGAAATCTTGAACCAGAAACACGCACAAAACTAAGAATCAACAATTACTGCAGCAGATATTACCTTGATGCTTCTGTTTATCGCAGCTTCAAAAGGGCTCCATCGCTATTTAGGTTGGGTGATTTTCCCGTGCTTTTTTGCCGCGATAAGCGCGTAAGCCTAAGCAAACGTTGAGCGCTACAGCTGCAATGACTGCAACAGCCATTACTATCGTTTGGTCTTCTTCATTTTGAATTTCTGGACTAGGCGTTGGAGTTCCCTGCTGCAGGGTAGGTGTGGGGCTAGATGTTCCAGGCGTGGGGCTAGCGGGTGCAGGCTGTGTTGCGGTCAAGTCTTCTTCTTCGATATCCGGAGGCTGGGGCGTTTCACCGGGCATTAGCGGCCAAGAAACTTCGATCCTAGTGCGGGGTTCTGGAGCCTGAGGGTTTGGTGCTGTCAGAAATGGTATGAATGTAACTGTACCCATGTTGAAATCGTGTTTGCTGTCGTAGATTCTTTTGCTTATTTCTTGCGTGTTGGTGGTTCCCCACCAATTGTAGGTAGCGTTGACATCATATTTAAAGGGATTCGTTAATTTAATGAAGTAACCTTGGCAACCAATTATGTTGTTGTAATTGATTGATTGTATGCCGCTATATTTTAAATAGAATGCAACATTGGGATTGACGAGTGTGTTGTTCTGAATGATACAGCTTCCATCACCCGCTTCTATGCCTAGACCTGTGATCAAGTTCCATTCAACCACTCCAGAACGTATCTTAATAGTGCCCGTTATTATGTTACCAGAGATACGAGCTGCACCCACATTAATCTCTCCGTCGATAGTGTTATTTAAAACAGCCTGAGGTCCCCCTCCCAGGCATCCAAGGGTGTTGTTTATAATAACGTCTCCAGAAGAATTGACACCATTCGATATAGTGTTATTTATAACCATGGTTCCCGTAGTTGTGAGATGACCTCTTACGATGTTGTTTGAAAATGTCATCTGATCATGCAAATGGATGCCAGAGGAATAGCAGCTATAGGAATACTGACGTTCTATTGACCCTATAATGAAATTGGAGTTTATTTTTGGAGCGGCATCAATAATGAGTAAACGTGTTATTTCAAGAAACGCATTTTCTATTATGCTGCCTGAACCCGTTTGCTCATCCCAGCTGGGACTGGTGCCCATGATTTTTAACTCCTTTCCACTTATATGAATCAAATCATCGCTACGGCCTATCGCCCGTAACGTGCCATTCACTTGTATATAATACTCATTAAGGTTCACTGTAGCCCCCGCTTCAATCGTTAAAGTCACACCTTCTTTGACAAGCACAGGCCCAGTAAGACTGTAAGGACTTTTTGCCTTTGTCCACTTAGTGTCTGCGCTGATTACGCCAATAACCTCCGTAGACGCATGCGCCACACTAAAATACGCGGCGCCGGCTAACGCTTGCCAACCAACAAGAACAGCCACCAAAAGTAAACCAAAAAACGGCCGAATCACCCTCACGACTCACCAATAAAATACTACGTAAATAGGATTTTTATTATTTACTCCTTTTCTGGGAGTCTACAGTGCCGGTAGAGTAGGAAACAGCACGCATATTTACATTTTTATACACTGCGTTCTTGCTTAAGGCAGATAAACACAACCACAAAGCCAAAAGGAAAAACCAAGGAAAAGGAGGCTATTTCGCCAGTTGCTTGCGCAGTTCCTCATATGTAGCTTTGATGTCTTCCACCGACGTCTCGTCCTCCAGCGTGGAGGTGTCGCCAAGCGGCGCTCCAGTAAGCACAGCTTTAAGTAGGCGTCGCATGATTTTTCCGCTACGTGTCTTGGGCAGCTTATTCGCGATCACAATGGCTTCTGGCGTAGCTATGGGGCCGATGGTTGTTCGGATATGCTTGACGAGTTCTGCGCGTAGCTCCTCCGACGGCGAGAAGCCACTTCGCAACACAACGAACGCGACGGGCACTTCGCCTTTCACGGGGTCTTCTTTGCCCATCACAGCGGCTTCCGAAACTGCGGGGTGCGCAACCAATGCGCTTTCAAGCTCCACTGTGCCGATGCGGTGCCCAGCCACCTTAAGAACCTCGTCTGCTCTGCCGAGAAGCCAGAAGTAGCCCTCAGGATCCTGGACGGCGTAGTCGCCGGTGTAGTAAACTCCTTGCCATCTTCCGAAGTAAGTTTGCTTGAATCTCTCAGGATCCTTCCACAGAGTTTGAAGCATCCCTGGCCAAGGCGTTTTCACTACGAGGAAGCCTTTGGTTCCGACTTTTGCAGGCTGCCCTTTCTCA
>JBNARN010000024.1:0-18137 GCA_049718365.1 Candidatus Bathyarchaeales archaeon | reverse complement strand
GTACACCTGCGGTTGTTGCGGTTAGGATTATTCCTGTGGTTATTAGGAGCAGTAGTGTTTTTGTGGAGAGTTTTGCCAGGTTCATAGGTTTTTCTCCTTTGCATCGAATAGCTTCTCTTAAGTCTTAATAAATTTTATTGTTGAAGCGAACTACACAAATACACATCCAAAAACAAAACACCCCACCAAAAATCGCCAAGAAAACGTGTCGTCAGCCATACAGCCAGCTACACCACGCTGCAACTGACGAACACATAGCATGCGCTCTGCAAAATTGGCAAGCAGCAAGAGCACAACTTATTACCCACCAAAAAACAATACTACCACAACACACTTGAAAGGACGCAAAAACCATGAAACAATACGTAATCACACCAGCCGCAGGAAAACGACTAATCGCCAAAGCCCTGGCAAAGCACCCAGCGGTAACAAGCACCCTAAAAAACGCCACACTCGTGATCGTCGCCGGCACCACAAACGGCTATGTAGCCGAAGAAATCCTGAAATCAATCGGGCAAGCAGCCCACTTCTCTAGGAAACGTTTTTTCCGTGGGATCACTCTGCCGCCTGGCTCACCCATAACCGCTGAAGGTCGATTGGCTGACGAGAGCCAATTCCCCGGCGATGTGGTAATAACCAGAGGCGAGTGGCGAAAAGGCAAAACCATAGCCGACGTAATCGACGAGCTCAAAGAAGGCGACGTCATATTGAAGGGCGCAAATGCAGTGGATCTGCAGCGCAGACAAGCCGCGCTACTTATTGGTCATCCGAAGGCAGGCACCATCGCCGTTGCGCTACAAGCCGTTCTCGGCCGACGTGCCCGGCTCATCGTGCCTGTGGGCTTGGAAAAACGCGTAAACGGCGACCTGCACCGCTTAGCTGAGAAGGTGAATGCGCCCGGTGCAAGCGGCTTCCGCCTATTCCCCATGCCCGGCGAAATCTTTACTGAAATCGAGGCTACACGGCTTCTAACAGGCGCGGATGCTGAGCTAATCGCTGCCGGCGGCGTCTGCGGCGCAGAAGGCTGCTGCTGGCTCTCAGTTTCAGGCACAGAGGAGCAGGAAGCGGCTGCTGAGAAGCTTCTGTCTTCTGTTGTTTCTGAGCCTGCGTTTAGCCTTTAATACGTGGCTGGCTCTTGCTTTGTTCGCGTGCAAAACTTGGAGTTACACGTCTCAATGATGGTTGTTTTTGTGGCGTAGCGGCGTATAGCTGCTGGCTCTTGTGAGCCATTGCGTCTTAAGGAAGCCTTATATTCTATAACTATAGCTATAGTTAATGGTGCTAACAGTGACAACAACTGTTCAAGTAGATGAGAAAACACTTCAAATGCTCAACAAAATCAAAAAAGAAATGAAAGCAAAAAGTTACGACGAAGTCATTAAAAAGCTAATTTCTGAAAGACAAAAAATTCCCTCCTCAATGTTTGGGTCAAACCGCAAACTTACTCCCTTCTCAGCGGCTGACGAGGTCGAATTCCATGAGCTGTAAATACGTCATCGACGCCTACGCGTGGATAGAGTATTTCCGAGCTTCAAAATCCGGGGAAATTGCTAAAGAATACATAGAAAGCGATGCCGCTGCAACCCCAACGATAGTTGTTGCGGAAATCAGCAGAAAACTGCTACAGGAAATCGTCATTGGCAACGAGACGCCGGAGGGAAGAATGAAGCGCCTCGAGTTCATTAGAGCAAAAAGCCAAATAATTGCATTGGACTTTGAGACTGCCGCCGAAGCAGGCAAGATTGATGTGGAAATGAAGAAGAAAGTGAAGGGCTGGGGCTTGGCAGACTCGATAATTTTATGCACAGCCAGAAGCGTAAAAGGCAAAATTGTAACAGGCGATGACCATTTCCAAGGATTAGAAGAAACCATTTTCATCAAAGAATAATTGCATGGTGCAGCGGGCAGGATTTGAACCTGCGAACCCCTACGGGAAAGGATATCCCATCTGGGCGCCTTGAGTCAAAGCGTCGATCTTGAGTCCTTCACCTTTGACCTGGCTTGGTTACCGCTGCACACAAGCTAAGAAAATTCAATGACTTTCTTATTAATTATTTCCCGCAGCGCTTACGCTATTCTCTGTATTTCTTTACGTAGACTATGGCGCCAGCGACGCCTAAGCCGCCGCCGAGGCCTCCGCCAATATAAAGCCCATATAAGGCAAGGAATGATGGCTCCTCCACCGTTACCATCACAATGGCGCTTTCGCATTCGTGGACTGTGGCGTTTCCGGGGAATAAGGCTTGAACCAGCCAAGTTCCAGTGGTTAATGGCTGATAGCTTACGGTGAAGGTGCCGTTTTCAAGCGTGCTGCACTGCAGGCTTTCTGTGGTGTTTATAGACGTAAACTTTACTGTTACGGGTGAACCTGCCGCGTTGGCGGAGAGTGTTCCCGTTGCTGTCATGTTTTCGCCTAAAGTCACCTTAGCGCGGGTGACGTTGAAGTCGGTTATTGCTGAAGGATATTTCACTGTAAAGTTTCCCACCGCTGTTAGCTGAGTTTTCATTATGTCTGTTGCTTGAACCTTATACTCTACTACGCTTCCTGCTTTCTGCTGCGGGATTGTAGCTTTACACGTCATGTTGCTGACAGTCATCTCTACCACATTCTCACTCTTCCAGCTGTCAACGGTATACCTAAGTGTGGCGTTCTCCAACTCTGTGGTGTTTGCTACATACGCAATCTCTGTTACGTCATTAGGCGTGACTTTACGCGGAAACGTCAAGGGTGATAAAGTTCCGTTAAATTCGGTTTTAACCAGAAATTCTATTGTTCCTCCGCCAAGTTCGCCAATCAAAACCAGATGGTAAAGATTTTTGCCTGCAAACGGCTGAGTGTAGTTTAGATACATGTCTTGACCGTTAAACTCGCAGCTTGCGTATGCAACGCCGCGGTATCCTTCACTTTCAAGGTTGTAGCCGCCTACATCGCTCAAGTTGCCGTAAAGCCCGGGCTCCCACGGAAGCGGAATATCATTTAACTTTAATGATTTCGCGTTGCTCATTAAATACAGCCGTGCTTCATACATATCCAGCGTGTCGGGAACGCGTACCCAGACTTCTATGCGCTCGCTATCAGTTACAAACTCGTAAGCCCAGCTGGTTCTAAATGTAGGCACGTTATTTATTTTTCCCGTCACGTTATGCGTATACCATTTATTGCATTCAATATTCTCTATTATCATAAAAGTCGCCTGTTCAGCACCAAAGCTTTCTCGCGCATCATTCATCAGCACGAAAGTGTAGGTGCCCGAGCTGGCAGGCACAAAGAAGGCGTCATCTACCGTTGTTCCCAGATGCTCAGGCAGCCCAGCTGCTTCAGTATGAATGCTCTCTAGTATGCCCTCTGGGTTATAGACGCAGATGTCATAGTCCGTCTTTGGCTTCGGACCAGTGTTTATCCATGCGCCATAGCAGTATACATGGTATCTATGGCCAGCCTCCAGAGGACAAACAATAGTCCAGTTTTGCCCAATGGGCACTTGTGACTTATTGAGGTAAAGAGGAAAAATGGGCTTTTCAATGTAGGTCCAGTTACCCCTTTCTGGGGCATTAAAATATGTGTGGACGTATCGCTGATACTCTGTTGCCGCTTGCACCCCAACGTTAAGCTGCAGCGTAATAAGTAGCAGCATGGCTAGAGCTAAGATGGCTAGTAGTTTTCGTGTTTTTCCAGCAGATGTCCTGTTCAATTTTCTACCCTGGCTGTTCCCTTTTGTTTTTGCTTAAGAATATTTGTTGTGAAATCCTCCTCTGAATTCAGAATCAGAATCCAAATTAACTCCAATCCTTAACGCCCGCGCAAAAATCAAACACATAAAAACCACCAACTTGCACTGCAAATGCAGCTTTCATATTTGGCGCATATTAGCGATTCTATGCAGAAACCTATAGAGGGGGTCTATCCGCGCAAGTTTGCCGCCTATTAGCCAATCAATGCAGAAAACAATAGAGGCGGCTATCTGCGACAGCGGCACTTAGAAAAGAAAGGTTCAGTTCCACAAAGGCTTTTTAGAAAGCTAAATTTCCTTTCTGCTAGTGAAGGACATTGACAGCGCAAGGGCAAAAGACAGAATACAGCTTGGCAGATTTGCTTAGGGCATCATGGATGCGCTCATCCATAAAACTCGCCATAATCACAATAGCCGCCGCCGTAATCATAATTTGGCTCTTGAAACTCTTCAACATCGCAGCAACACCATTCTTCGACAACATGAGCGCTTTCTTCGCAGACTACGGGCTCGCCGGCGTCTTCATCATAACCATAGCCGCCGGAACAATTGTGCCTCTAGGAAGCCCCGCGCTGGTAGCTGCCGCATCAGCCTTCATCAGCCCCCTACCGCTTATCCTTGTCGCAGCCGCAGGCTTTACCATCGGCATGAGCATAAACTACGGCTTAGCTTTCCAGCTCGGAAGACCATATATCGAAAAAAGAATGCCTCCAGAGCACTTCGAAGAAGTGAAACGCGCTTGGAACAAATGGGGCTGGGTAATATACGTTATATTCGGGCTTATCCCGGTGCTTCCCGTGGAGTTGCTTGCCTTCGTCTGCGGATTCCTCAAGGCGCGCCTCGCAACTTTTCTCATACTTAGCTTTGTGCCTAGGCTCGTAACCTTCGCTTTGCTCGCCTACTTTGGGCAGCACTTGGGCGCATGGCTTGGCGCCGGTTAAACAGAGTCAACCACCGCAAAAGACATACACTTTAATTATTAGAATCAACCCCATATACATGCAACCACAGCATGGAGAAATAGCGTTATGGTTTCGCTTAGAGCTTTGGCACCGTCACTAACACGCATAACGGTCGCCGCAGCTGTAGGCGCTGCATTACATGTCGGTCAAGGTAACTGTGACCTAATAGACGCTAAAGCCGTAGAATTCTCAAGAGCAGTCCTAGCCCAAACCGACATAGACGGCGAAGTCATCAACTGCGAAGGCCCAAAGGACCACGCGCCCGCGTTCATACAGAAAGAGAAAGTAGGCACGGGTCGCGGCCCAAAAGTAGAGTTCGTCGTAGACCCAGTAGACGGTACTACTGCCGCTTCGAAAGGTAGAAAAGACGCCATATCTGCCTTAGCATGCGCGCCAGCCGGATGCCTCCAAGTGCTACCTGACGATGGTTACTATTTCAAAGTTGCCACGGATTATCACTCCATCGGCAAAATCTCTTTGGATATGCCTATCGAAACAATCGTCCGTACCGTAGCACGAGAAAAAAACATGCCGCTCTCAAACCTAACCGTGATAATGTTGGAACGCGAAAGACACATGGAAATGCTCAAAATTCTCCGAAACCTTGGCGTTCGCATCATACTAATCCCAGACGGCGACATAGCCGCAGCAGTGGTCTCATGCATGCCCGAGTCAGGCGTAGACCTACTCTTGGGCGCAGGAGCAGGCCCAGAAGCAACAATTGCGGCGACAGCAGTGAAATGCCTCGGCGGCACAATGCTCGTTAAGGTGTGGCGAGACAAAAACGATGACCCCCACAGGATGGAAAGGCTAAAGCAAGCGGGAGTTGACGTGGACAAAACCTACACGGAAGAGGAACTTGCAAAAGGCAAAGAACTCGTTTTCGCGGCTTCAGGCATCACGAAAGGCGAACTCTTAGACGGCGTGCGCTTAACACCATACGGCGCAGTTGTGCATTCCATATGCATGCGTTTACCAAGCGGAACAATCGAGCGCTCAGAAACAATCTTGCGCTTTAAAGGACACCCCGTCTACAAGCAATTCGTACCCTAAAAAACCGCGTATATGCCTTTCAAGCATCACCACCTTTTTTCGCTTAATTCTTCAATTAGCCTAATGTTAGCGCTGAAACAGGCACTTGACAGAGCAATGCTTTAATGCCAAGTTGATGCTTACCCTAAAAAGGGTTCGACAGAAAATGTCTGAAACAAAACTTGACAAGTTCACTGCAATCAATGAGCTAGCCCGCCGCAGAGGCTTTTTCTGGCAAGCCTACGAAATCTACGGCGGCGCAGGCGGCTTCGTAACTTACGGCCCACTAGGTACAAAACTGAAACAGAACATTGAACGCAAACTTCGAGAACTTTTTGTCAATAAACTTGGCATTCTCGAAATAGAATCATCCATAATCACGCCAGGCAAAGTGTTCGAAGCCTCTGGGCACGTTGGCCACTTCAAAGAGCCCATGGTCGAATGCACCAAGTGCAAGAAGCGTTTCCGCGCAGATCACCTTCTTGAGGAGTACGCGAAAATAAGCGCCGCAGAAGCTGAAAGAATGAGTTTAACCGAGATAAGAGCTGCAATCGAGAAGAATGCTATTACCTGCCCCGACTGCGATGGCACCTTCGGTGCGCCACAGCAATTCCTGACAATGTTCGAAACTACTATAGGCCCCTATTCTGGCGCAACGGGTTATGGCAGGCCGGAAGCGGCGCAGGGCATATTCGTCGAATTTAATCGACTTTACACCATAGCTAGAGAGAAGCTGCCCTTCGGTGTTCTACAGATAGGCCACGCTTTGCGAAACGAAATCTCGCCGAGGCAAGGGCTTATTCGCCTTCGGGAGTTCACAATCGCAGACTTGGAATTCTTTTTTGACCCTGAAGCCCCCAACTGCCATTTGCTAAAGGAAGTTGAAAACGAGACCTTGCCTATTCTCACAGCAGAAAAGCGGCTGAAGGACTCAGAGGAAATTCTTAACATAACAGTTAAGGAAGCCCTACGGCAGAAGTTGATTAGTTCCGAGTGGCAAGCATTCTTCATGGCAATGGCGAAAAAGCTTTTAATTGAAATAGGCGTGCCCGCTGAGCGGCAGCGTTTTATCGAGAAGCTTCCATGGGAAAAGGCGCATTACTCAACTCAGAGTTTCGACCAGGAAGTGCTGGTTGACCGCTGGGGCTGGATAGAAGTCTCTGGTCATGCGTACCGCACCGACTACGACTTAAAGTGTCACATGGAAGCCAGCGGCGTAGACCTTCGCGTCTACAAGGAATATGACACGCCAAAAGAAGAAGAGCAGCTTGTTGTGAGGCCCATAATGGCTAAGCTCGGCCCGATCTTCAAGGCGGAAGCAGCAAAAGTTGCAGAACTGCTTACAGCCGCTCCCGCAGAAGAGGTTGCCGCAGCTCTGGAAAAGGATGGCTATTACAAGATTCAGGGTTACAAGATTCTGCCTGAGCATGTGAATATAAGCCGCCAAAAAACCGTTGTGAGAGGGAAACGCTTTATTCCGCATGTTGTGGAACCCAGCTTCGGCTGCGATAGACTCTTCTACGTAGCGTTGGAATACGCGTATCGCACAAAGGATGACCGTGTGATACTGGGTTTCCCGCGAAGCATTGTGCCAACACAGGTCGGCGTTTATCCGTTGGTAAGCAAGGACGGGCTTACGGAAAAGGCTGAGGAAGTGCTGAAATTGCTGATAAACGAAGGCTTTACAGTGGAATTTGACGACGCTGGTTCAATAGGTAGAAGATACGCTCGCGCCGACGAGGCAGGTATACCATTAGGCGTAACCGTGGACTACGATTCTCTAAGCGACGGCACAGTCACAGTTCGAGACCGTGATTCTTGGCAGCAAGTTAGAACTTCAATCAAAGATTTGCCTGAACTTTTGCACATGTATTTCCGGGGAAAAGCAAACTTTGAGGATTTAGGCGCATTGATTCAAGGCAAGTAGTTAGCTTTTTTAATATACTTGCACTACTACATGTTGACAAAAAGAGAGTTAATCAGGGGAGGCGGGAAACAAGTTTGGTGCTTCCAGCGGAAACAGAGCAGCGCGTAAAGCGTAGAGCCTTAACCGCTTGCCAAGATAACCTACGTAAAGTTGTTGATGTTGCCAGGAAAATTCCGCAGATGATTGAACACTTCTCAAAAAACGATAAAGACGCAGCGAGACAACTTTTCAGCGAAATCAAAAAAGGCGAGGAAGAAGTCATTGCAGCCAGACGCATGGTTTCCCAGGAACTTGCCGAGATAGGCGCGATTCTCATAAACAGAGAAGATTACCTAAGGTTTACAAACTTGTCAAGCGAAATCGCAGACTTCTCCGAGGGCATAGCCTATTACCTCATCGAAATAATGGAGCACAACTGGAAAGTGCCAGACGACATAAAAACTGATTTGCTTAAGCTGTCTGAAGCTGTGCTTGACGCGGTGCTTAGGCTAAGGGAAACAATGATGGTGCTAAGCTATGGCTCAGCAAAGACGCTGGAAAAAACTAAAGATGTTGAAGTCGCCGAAAGAGTCGTGGATGACCTCTACCGCGCGCTGTCAATAAAGGTTCTCAGCAGCAAACTGGATCTGCCTGTGCTACTGCTCCTGAAGGATGTTCTTCAGCTTCTGGAGAACACAGCGGATAAGGCTGAAGATGCCGCTGACGCCGCGCGTATGCTGTCGTTTATAATGTAAATAATGAGCGCGAAAACTGCCATGGCTAAAATCAAAGTTGAGTTAATCGAAAACTTCTTAGTGGTCTGGGACTCTGCTGAAGGCACACAGCTTTACAAAACTGATTTCTATGGAAAGCCGCTTGGAATATCCAAACCGAAAATTCCCGAGTTTAATGTTCCGTTACTTTTGGATTTGATGGAAGGCGTGTACTTGGTTGAAAAGGGCATGATAACCGTTTATGAAGGCTCAGAAAAGCGCAAGGTTGGACTTAAAGAGCTTAGGCAGAGGGCGAGGCAACTTTACGAGGAGTTTGACGAGAAATACGTAGTTTATAGTGACTTAAGGAACAGCGGGCTGATTGTAACGCCGGGCATTAAATTTGGCTGCGATTTTGCCGTTTACAAGTATGGTCCAGGTCTTGAGCATGCGCCTTTTATGGTTTCCGTCAAGAAAGGTGACTCCGCTATCTCGGCGACGGAGATTGTGAAAGCTGGGCGGCTGGCAACAACCGTGAGAAAGCGCTTCATAATCGCCGTGCCGGATTTGGAAGCTGAAAAAACAAGTTATTTGATTTTTAAGTGGTTTAAGGCTTAAGTTGTCATTAGAATTTGGTTTTCGAATTCGCCTCTTACTCGTTGATGTGGATAAATTTTTGTCGCTGTTAAGCTGCAGCCTTCCTCAATTACCACGTCGTCCGCGATAACGGAGACTGCAGTTATTTTTGTTGGTTTTCTGCTGCTGGAGTTAATTGTTGCGTGTCTGCCGATTATGCTGTCTCGAATTTCAGCTTTTTCGCCGATTATGACTCTGTCCAGAATCGCCGAGTTTTCTATTGTGGCGCCTTTACCAATTCTCGTGTAATTGTCAATGCAGGAATTCACAATTCTTACGCCATCTTCGATTTGGCAGTGTCGGCCAATAAGCACTGCGCCTTCAATCTCTATCAGTTTTCTTTTGATTTTATGAATAATTTCCTGTCTTCGCTGTTCCGCGTCGTTGCTTTCGCCTTGAATCCAAATTTGCTGCTTTTCGCTTATTCTTCCACCGAAATCTGTGAGCATGCTAAAACCGCCGTGGAGCAGTTTCTTCATGGCTTCTAAATAGTTGTGCGGTGTGCCCACGTCAAACCAGTTTCCCTTTAACGTGTAACCATAAACTGGGCGGCCCGTCTGCGTCAGGTATGGGATAAAGTCGTAGCCAAAATCTAAACGATGTTTCTCCTCGATTATTTGCTTAACGCCTTTTTCTTTGAAGACCTTTTTTACCTCTGGCGAGAGCACATATAAGCCAGTGTTCGCAAGGTTGCTGGGTGCTTCCTTGGGCAGAGGCTTCTCTACAAAGCGGCGAATGCGGTTGTTCTTGTCGATGTCCGCTATGCCTAAGCCTTCAACGTTCTGCACTTCCCTGAGCACTATGGTCATCAATGCACCTTTATCCCGGTGAAACTGCATAAGGTCTTTCACGTTGATTTCAAAGATGTTGTCGCCTTGCACTGCAAAAACAAGATTGTTAATCGCGTAATACTCCATGTTTATTCTCGCTGAGTCTGCGCTTCCAAGGTCTTCCACGTTAGGCTGGTATTTTATGTGGATTCGCGGTTTGATGTCGTATCGCACGGAGAAGCCATATCCAGACTCGAAATAATCGTATAAGTCGCGGTAGTTTGTGTAGCCTTTTACACCAAATATGAAGTGGCGTATTCCTTGGCGGGCAAGCGTAAGCAGCGAGAACTCCACGAGAGGTCTGTTCAGCAAGCGAAGGCATGCTTTGCTTGTTTCTGCTGTGAGCGGCAGGAGGCGTGTGGCTTTTCCACCTACGGGGATTATAACACGCAGCCTTTCAGGCGCGTAATCGTCGCCAACTAGGGGAGCGTAGTTGTTACTCAAAAGTTTCCGACCACATCATTTTTGTTAACTATCTGGTTTTGAAACGTATTAACCTTTTTTATTCGCCGTCGTCCGTAACCAGAATGAACTATGCTTTCCTGAAAGTCGGCAGCTTCAAGATGTGCACGCTGACCGCAACTGCCACCGCGACCATGGCTAACTGCATCGGCAAGACTAGCATTTCAGGCAAAAGGCGAGGTAGCGCGAAAACCGTCGAAAACCCTATTGTCACCCATAACACGCTTAGAGCTATAATCTTGGTTTTCTTCGGTATGCCTCTGCCTTCTTTGTAGTTTCTTATGTATTCTCCAAACCATTTATTGCTCAGTAACCACCTGTATGCCCTTTCTGAGCTTTTGCAGTAGCATGCCGCGGCTGCCAGCAGAAACGGAGTTGTCGGCAAAATCGGTAGCACAGTGCCAACGGCGCCAAGCGCCACACAAACAGTGCCCGCGATAAACCATATTGTTCTTTTTAGTCGGTTTCTCTTCGGCGTGCAAGTTGCGGCAGCATCTATGTTCTCGTTCATAACTGATTCCTTCGCCTAATCGTTTTGGTTCTATCTTAAAAATGGCGCGGTTGAATCAGCAAGAAAGTGGCGCTGTTGCCTTAACGGAGAATTTTATAACTTGGATAAAGCTAATGTTTCTCCAATAAAGGTTGACTCTGATGAGTAAGGTAAGCGGCTTTATACGGCTGATGCGTCCCGTCAACTGTGCAATGATGGGCTTCGCGGTGTTTGTAGGCGCAGTTTTAGCTAAACCGCAGTTCTCGGATTTCAGCTGGCTCGGCGTTTTCTATGGATTTTTAACTGGTTTTACGTTAACCGCCGCGTCAATGGCTATCAATGATTATTACGACAGGGAGATTGACGCTATTAACGAGCCGTCTCGTCCCATTCCAAGCGGCTTAGTGAGCCCCAGTCAGGCTTTGGCTTTCGTTTTCGCTTTTTCAGCAGTAGGTTTTGTTTTCGCTTACCTCACGAGCCTTTTGTGTTTGGCTGTTGCAGTGATCGCTTGGGCAGTTATGGTGACTTACGTTACAGTTGGCAAGCGCAGTGGTTTTCCCGGCAACCTTCTCGTCAGCACATGCGTGGCTATCCCCTTCATATACGGCAGCATAATCAGTCTTGGATATGTGCCGCTTAATGTTCTGCTTTTTGCTCTTATGGCGTTTCTCTCTAACACGGGTAGAGAAATTACAAAGGGCATAGTGGACGTCAAGGGCGACAGGGCGGAGGGCGTTAAGACGCTGGCAGTGCATTACGGCGAAAGAACTGCTGCAGCCGCCGCAGTCGTGTTTTATTTGTTGGCTGTTTCGTTGACGCCTCTTCCATGGCTTTTAGGCATAGTCTCATTCTGGTTCATACCCTTAGTTCTGATAACAGACGCGGGATTCGCAGTTTCCTCGGCTCTTCTACTCAAAGACTATTCGCGGGAAAACGCACGCCGAATAAAAAAACTGGTTCTCCTATGGTTTATTCTCGGCTTTTTGGCGTTTATTTTCGGCGCCTTCAGGTGAGCACATGTTAGACGGCGAAGCACTCGCAAACTTGGCGCTGCTAACCATGTGCTACACCTACGTTCTGATTATAATTTTGCTTTCAGGAAAAATGGCTGACAACAGCTATATATCACGTAAATCTGCTAGAAAGTTTCTACATGTGATGATTGGAAATCTTCCTTTCATAATTCCCTTCTTTACCTACAATTCTTTCCCGCTTAATTTCCCGTTTCTTGTCGCAGCCCCATTTGTGCTCATAACTTTCTTTGCCACACCTTACTCGCCTTCTAAACGTTTCTACGAAAAAATGAAGAGCTTGACAGGCATAACCGAAGAAGGGCATCAATTTGGTCTCGTCTTCTACGCCGTATCTTACACTATTCTAGCGTTGTTCTTTTCTTCCAAACCATACATTGTTGCGGCTGGAGTTTTACCGATGGCTTATGGCGATGCCTCCGCCGCTTTAGTGGGCGAAAAATATGGGAAGAGACGCTTTCGCATCTTCGCCGCGAAAAAGCCTTGAAGGCTCAGTTGCCATGTTTTTTGCGAGCTTCATAAGTTTAGCCGTTAGCCTACTGTTTTTCTCCATATTCTATCCGTTTTCAATTGTGAATGTGCTTCAAGCCGCGCTGGGCGTAGCGCTAATCGCTGCTTTAGCGGAGAGTCTTTCGCCCTTAGGCTTCGATAACATAACAGTGCCGCTATTAAGCGCTTTAACATTTCTGATTTTAAGCGGAGGCGCTTAGCACCGTGTTCATAGTCATCGACGGGTTAGATGCCTCTGGAAAAAGCACCCAAGCCATCCAACTCTTCAAGTTTCTAACGGTCAAGGGACAGACGGTTTGTCTTCGTTTCCACCCGTCAAGTGACAATTTTTTCGGCTTGAAAGCAAGGCAGTTTCTTTATGCGAAAGGAAAAAACGCGCATTTTGCCTCCGCACTTTTCTACATGATGGATGTGATTCGCTCGATTCTAATCTACACTTGGCAAAAGTATGACTACATAATTTTTGTGCGCTATTTAATGGGCACAGCCTATTTGCCCGCGCCATTGCATAGAATTGCCTATCACTTTTTCGCCCTTATTGTGCCGAAATCAGACGCTCTTCTCTTTCTGGATATTACGCCCGATGAGGCTTACAAACGAATATGCCGCACTCGCAGAAACCAAGAGATGTTTGAAAGCTTGGATGCGCTTAGAAAAGTAAGGGCGAAAGCGCTTTCTTTGGCATTAATTGGAAAATGGACAATTATTAATGCAGCCAAATCGAAAGAGGAAGTCGCCATGACAATCAGAAACTTGCTTCGCGTAATTTAAATGCGCCTAATGGTTGTGATTAAGTTTGGCGGCATGTGACCAGCGGCACGTTTTTTGATTATTATAAAGTGGATGAGTTTGAAATAGTGTGCTTGTTGCATAGGCTTTGTGATGCCGCATGGTTTACGTTTACCTAGCAACTTGACATATATACCTACATGTTTTTTCCATATTAACAATACATAAGTATGCTTAAAATAACATTATCCGCCGAGGGCATCACAATGTCTGAAAAATTTGCCAAAAAATGGGAAAGCAAACGAGACGAAACATCGTTCATTGACACAATACGCACCTCATTCGCTCCGCCGCAGGCGCTGAAGCCACGTTTAGACTACGCAATTAAGCGTTTGGAGCTTCAAATTCAAAGGCTGGATCAAGCTTCGGAAAGGTTTAGTCAAAAAGACAAGACGCTGTTCACGAAGATAGTTACTGCTTACGAGCAGCATGACACGGCGCACGCCAACATTTACGCTAACGAGCTGGCTGAGGTTCGCAGAATGGAGCGGCTTATCATGAACGCAAGACTTGCGCTAGACCAAGTGCTGCTGAGAATGCGGACAATCACGGAGTTCGGCGATATGGTGGCAACGCTGGGCCCATGCATAAGCGTGCTACGTTCATTAAATGTGGGCTTGTGCGGTGTGCTGCCTGAGGCTGAAAACGAGCTGGGCGACATAAGCAATATGCTAAGCGGCTTAATGTTCGATTGCGGCACAAGCTCCGGCTTATCCTTGAACTTTAACAGCGTCAATGAGGACGCGGCGAAAATACTTTCCGAGGCAGCTGCTGTTGCCGAGCAGAGAATTGATTCAAAGCTTCCTGACTTGCCTCCTGGGCTTTCAGCGAATCTATCGAAGGGAAAATTGCCTACTGAAAACACCTAATCTCCGCCTACTTTGAAGCATCCAACCGCTCTTTTTCCTATAACTTAGGTAACTTGCTTAATGTCGAAAGATGATGTTTTTATGCGATAAAACGCTATTAGAAAAACGTGAATCCAAGCATGTATGAACTTATCGCAGAATCTATATTGGGGCTCCTTTGGGGCTTAGTCTACGGCGCCGTCGCCTTTTTCATAGTAATGCTTCTATCCGCAGTATACAGATATTTCACAGATGAAAAATTATCCTCTTTCATTGGCATCCTGTTTGGGCTAGGCTTTTTGGGTTTCGCAGGCGGATTGCTTGCAATCTTGGAGCAGCCTACCTTCGGGGGCGCACTCAAGATTATAGCAGTAAGCATCTTTATTGTTTGGGGAGTTAACACCGGAGATAAAATAGCTGCGAAAATTCCCAAGAAAGGCGTGTCACTATTCGGCATCGGCACGAAGAAAACCGCATATACCACTGTCAAACTACCCAATGCACGTTTAATATATGACATTGCCGCGAAGCCGAAAGTGCCCTACTCTCTGAAGGCTGAATTGTCCGAGAGAGAGTTAACCTTGCCAGCAGACCTGCCAGTGGAAGAGCTCGCCACTAGAGTGAAAAGGCGGCTGATTACAGATTGGGGCATAGGCGATGTTGAAATCGAGTTAGATCCAACTGGAAAGGTTATTCACTTGGCGATAGCGGCTAAGGAAAAAGGTTTAAGCGTATCTATTCCTGAAGGAAGCGTGGCGCTACCAATAGCATACCAAGTCATTCCTGCCCAATTAGCAGCAGGCGATGTTGTAAAAATATTCTTGGATAATAACGAAGTTATCGAGAAGATTGAAGTTAAAGGCATAGACGAAGAACAAAAAGTAATCACCATCGTGGCTGACGCGGGGTTACTTGAAAAAATCCGCGGCGCTAAGGCGTCACTAGTTGTCGCGTTACCTGCTGAAATCCAGAAGCAGCCAACCATCAGCGTAGAGCAAAAGTCAGGCGCTATCGAGGAGTTTAAAATCCAAAAAATCGTTAATTCACTTAAAAAAATCGGCGTCGACGATGAGCTTGCCGATAAAATTGTTAAGCAAGTTCAAGTTAAGCTGAGCAAGATGGATCCGCCTGTATCCACGAGGCTAATCAAGGCTGTGATTATAGAAGAGTTGGAGAGGGAAAAGCCTGAAGTGGCAAAGAAATTGAAAAATCGCAAATTTTGGGCGCCAAAAACTTTCTAGGAACAGTCTGTTCTAAGAATTGGTCTTATAAGCAGATACCTAATATGTATTAGCCTAGGGTGCCTTTGCTAATGAGCACTGATGACGAAACAAAATTCGAGTATGCCCTCCGAGGCAAAGCTTGGAAGGTCTACTGGTACCTGCTTAGACATGGAAACCCTGTGAGCGCGCGGGAAGTTCAGCGCGCCCTGCGCTTTAGCAGCCCAAGCGTGGCCAATCATCACCTTGAACAGCTGCGCGAGTTAGGCTTGGTTGAGAAACAAGAAATCGGCGGACACTACGTGCTTGTTAACCAGGTGAAAATTGGCGTGCTCCGCCATTACGTGAAACTTGGCAAGCTACTCTTCCCAAGGTACTTCTTCTACGCGCTGTTCTCAACCGTTTTCTATGTGGCTTATCTGCTGTTTCTGATGCAGGACTTGTTTATGCGTGAAAACTTGTTCATCACAATATTCGGCGCCATTGTCTGCGTAATCTTCTGGTATGAGGCCTACCGCGTATGGACTATGCGACCGTTCTAATTTTTAGAACACTCTGTTCTACGGCTTAGGATAATATTCAACAGTGATGTTACACTTAGATTAGGTGAAAAAAGTATGGTTCAGCAAGAAGTCAAGAAAAAAACGTCGATGTACGGATTAGCTGCAGTGCTCTCCGCCATAGTTCTCGTTGCTTTGATTTACACTTATGGCACTACGCCTGCAATGCTTCCGTCAACTGAGACGCCTTACGTTGCGAACATGAAAACCTTCTCTTCCTATGAGGAACTCAGAGACTACTTGGTTGCAAATTCTTCAGGGATCTCGGTTTATCCTTTCTGGGCAAGAAGCGACGTCACATTGACTATGCCTGCGCCTCTTGCAAAGAGCGGCGAGTCCTCAGCAAGTGGTTATTCCACCACGAATATTCAGGTTGCAGGAGTTGACGAAGCTGACATCGTGAAGACCGATGGCAAATACGTTTACGTAGCAGCCACCACTTATGGCTATTCAGAACCGCAAAGCGCCATTTACATACTCAAGGCTGACCCGCAAGACCCAAAGGTCATCGCGAAAATCACACTTGAAAACTACACTTACCCAGAGGGCTTATACTTAAGCGAAGACAGCAGCAGACTCGTAGTCATCGCCAACCGCTACCAGCCAGTTATCTTCCGCTCGGACGGCCCAGAAACTTTGATTTACCCCGGCCCTATCAGCGGCAGCACCTTCCTGTACGTCTATGACATATCTAATAAAGCGTATCCCCTTCTCGCCCGAAACCTGTCAATAAGCGGCGGCTACTTCAGCTCCAGAATGATAGGCAACTACGTGTACGTAGTCATTAACCAGCCCGCCTATGTCTTGAATGATACCGTGACGCTTCCAGTGCTCTATCAGGAAAAGAAAGCAACACCCATTGCACCATCAAGCGTGTACTACTCCGACACAGTGGACAAGTACTTCACCTTCACCTCCTTCATCGCCGTAAACATCTTGGACGACGCGCAGCAGCCTACTAACCTGACTGTGCTGATGGGCGGCACCAGCGTCATGTACGTATCCACAAGCAACATCTACGTGACATACTCAACATGGAACGAAGGCCAGTACACAGCTATCTACCGCGTACGCATAAACGGAGCCACGTTAACGTTTGAAGCAAAGGGCAGTGTCCCGGGCTACGTGCTTAACCAATACTCCATGGACGAGTACAACGGCAACTTTAGGATAGCCACAACCTGGCAGAACGAGAAGACGCAGACAAACAATGTTTACGTGCTAGATAAGAGCCTATCAATTGTTGGCAAACTAGAGGGCCTCGCTGAGGATGAACGCATATACGCTGTACGGTTCATGGGCGACAAGGGCTACGTCGTCACGTTCCGGCAGGTAGATCCCTTCTTCGTAATTGACTTGCGCAATCCCACGGCGCCGAAAGTTGCCGGCGAACTAAAGATTCCAGGCTACTCGAGCTATCTGCATCTCTTCGACGCGAACCATGTCATCGGCTTAGGCAAAGAGAACAACACGGTTAAGCTTTCGCTATTCGACGTCACAAACGTTAACGCGCCAAAGGAAATGGCCAAGTACATTGTGGAAGGTGACTGGACAGATTCAGAAGCGCTCTATGAGCCAAAAGCGTTTCTATTTGACAGACAGAAGGAGCTACTGGTGATTCCAATCTCAGTCACCACCTATGGCGTAGTCGACTCAAGCAGCAAAGACAGCGGCACGCAGGGATACTACTTCCAAGGAGCCTACGTGTTCAAGGTAACGCTGGCGCGCGGCTTCGAGTTGAGAGGAAACGTGACACATCAACCACAAACCGACATGGGAGTTGAGGGCGACTGGGGCGTGCGACGTGCGCTTTACATTGGCAACACGCTTTACACAGTGTCCAACACGAAAGTGCAGCTAAACAGCTTAGACACACTGGCGTTCATAGCAGAAATCAAGCTGAGCTAAACAACCCTTCTCCTTTTTTGTTTCCTTGCTATGATGTTTCGCTATCTTCATCCTCAATGTCTTCAAGGTTTTCCTCGGAACCTTCAGTCGGCAGGGTCGTCTGCACTTCACTTTTCAGAAGAAAGTCTGTTAGCGCTTTCTCGTCAACTTCCGCTCGGGTTCTCCAGTCCAGATACAGTTGCTCCTTGTCATCTTGCTGTAGGTAGCCATAGCGAATGTAACGATCAATGTTTAAACCAACCTTCCAGCCTGGCAGCTTTTCGCTTAGCACTGCCTCAACATCCTTACGCGGCGCTTGCCCCTTCTTGCTGATTATGTAGGCGATGGCAACCGCTAAGCCCGCTAAATCATCTATTCGCCAGCCAATCATTTTCGCTTCTTTCGGCGTCAACTCGCCCCTCAGCGTAATGTAGAATCGCGCTTTGTCTAATTCTTCCAGCGAAGGCTTGCCAGAGGGCGCTTTTCCCTCTTCAAAAACGGTTTTAACCTGCAAATCCAAGCTTTTCAAG
>JBNARN010000023.1:0-18391 GCA_049718365.1 Candidatus Bathyarchaeales archaeon | reverse complement strand
GAAACACATCGAAGCACGAATTAAAACACCATTTGGCGAAATCGTTATTCAAGGAGAAAACCCCAAAGAAATCCTTGAAGCACTTGAAACCATGCCGGAAAACTTTCTCGAGAAGCTTTCTGACTTCGTGTCAAACAAGCTTACGCCTTCAGGAGCACAGCTGAAAGGCATAGTTGAGCTAACCACTGAAGGCCCAGTAATAGTAGCACGAGAAAAACTCACCCATTACGAGGCGGTAGGCTTAGTGCTTTACGCTTCGCCGGACAAAACTAACACTGCCGCACAGATAACCAAACTTCTCGAGTCCAGCGGCATAAAAATCATGGTGCCCGCACGCCTAAACGAGATGACCAAGCGAGGGCACGTTTTCAAGCCGGATCCAAACAAGCCCGAATTTAAACTGACAATTCAGGGCGAAAAATGGGTAGAAGACGAAGTTCTATCCAAGCTTAGAGGTAAAATAGGTTGACCGAAAAGCAGCAAAAAGCCGAAGTGCACATAAAATACAAGGATTTGGAAAAATCTTTTGCGGCAACACTTGAAGAGACCTGGCTATTGCTGAACAAGTTTTTCAGCGAGTTTCTCCCCCAATTTGAAATCGCCAATAAACTATGGCTTAGCGTCGACCTTCAGCAGCTCGCCAAAGACTGCGAAGGAATAATCGCTTTCTCGCCAGAAGGCGCAAATCTCCTAGTGCCAAAAAACAAAATAACAGATAACGAAACTCTGCTGCTGTGGCTTCTCGCAGGCTACATAGGGCATAAACTGGGCTTGATGGGAAGCGATACGCTTTCAAAAGAGGAGTTGCAGGCGAAACTTGGGAAAAGCAGCAAAATAACCAGCACACGCTTGGGTGAACTCGTAAAAAGCGACTTAGCCGCAAAAACGGCGGACGAAAAATTCAGAATCACAACCTTCGGCATCGCCCAAATGCAGAAAGAGATTCTCCCAAAAATTAAGGCGAAAATAACTGATTAACGCTTTTGGGAAAAAGCATATTACCGCCCTATCCGCCCTAATTAGTTCTGAATGACTAGGGTAAATATAACATTGTTAGTGGTTTACGCGTTTAGGCACCTTTTCGATTCTATTACTCAAATCGACATAATCACACTTGTCGCCTTAGTCATAATCGGCGTAATAATCATATTGCTCATCCGACTGCTAATTATGCTTATTCCAGCAATACTTCTCGCCATTGTAGTCTGGCTCTTTACAGGTAGCTTGTTCTGGGCTGGAATAACATTCCTAATAGTTGCAGCACTATCAATGCTCAAAAAACTATAAAGTTAAGGCGAAGCACTAAAAAACAATTGCTTACAGAAGCCTTGCCTTCATATTTGGCGGCTATTAGAAATTCATTGCAGAAACCTATAGAGGGTAGGTTCGCCGCCTATTAGCCAATAAATGCAGAAAACAATCGCGGGGATTCTCGGCGGCAATAAGCGCTTGCCAAGGGGAAACTCTTATTTCATGCGTTGAATACGCTATCACGTAGGAGGATAAGAATTATGGATTTTAAAGGCAGCAGAACAGAGAAGAATCTTTTGGCGGCATTTGCAGGTGAATCGCAGGCTAGGACCCGTTACACTTTCTTTGCTAGCGTAGCTAGAAAAGAGGGTTATGAGCAGATAGCTGCAATTTTCCAAGAGACCGCCGACAATGAGAAGGAACACGCGGAACTATTCTTTAAGCACTTGAAGGGCGGAATGGTGGAGTTGCAGGCTGCTTATCCCGCAGGGGTGATTGGGTCAACAGAGGAAAATTTGAGGGCTGCGGCTGAAGGTGAGAAAATGGAGTGGGGCACGCTTTACCCCAACTTCGCAGAGGTAGCTGAGCAAGAGGGCTTCAGCGATGTGGCCAACACTTTCCGTATGGTTGCTAAAGTGGAAGCCTACCACGAGCGTCGATACCTGAAACTGCTGGAGAACGTGAAGCAAGGCAAAGTGTTCAAGAAAGACAAGCCTGTTAAATGGAAGTGCAGGAACTGCGGTTTCGTCTACGAAGGCGCAGAGGCACCTGAGAAATGCCCGGTTTGCAGTCACCCAAGAAGCTACTTCGAAGTCTGGTGCGAAAACTACTAGCATGCACCTTAGTTTAAAGCCTACTCTATAATGCCTTTTTCTTCAGCCTATAGCTTTAGCAAAGATTAGCGAGACCTACGGTAAAGCCCTACAAGCGCGCCTTCGGCAAGCACGTGGCCTTGCATGGCTTTTTCCACATCTCTTTTACATGAGTTCGGCTTCAAATCCAGTTCCACGTCTAAAGCATAAACCTTAAAGAAATACCGGTGCGTCCCAGAAGGCGGACATGGCCCGCCATAAGAGCGTTTTCCGAAATCGTTCATTCCCTCTTTTCCTGGAACAGTGTTCTCTGCTATCTGCCGCGTGCTTCCAGGAATATTCCAGACTACCCAATGGTCCCAAGTGCCCATGGGCGCGTCAGGGTCATCAACTATTAGCACCAGCGTTTTCGTTTCTTTTGGCGCTCCTTCAATTGTCAAGGGCGGGTTTACATCGGCGCCGTCGCATGTGTATTTTGCGGGGATAAACTTGCCGTTTTCAAACGCAGGACTCGTTACAGACAGCTTTTGCATAAGCGCAGCCTTCAAGCAATAAAAACATTGTGACGCATAAAAATTTGTCTAACTACTGAGTAATCAGGCGAAAATCGCTGAGTAGAAAAATGTAGTTTATGCTTAGTGCTAAAAAAGGCTATTAGCGAGAAGCTGCAGAATACGCTCACAGGGGAATTTTGGCGTGTGCGGCATATTTGGACTTGCGCTCAAAAAATCAATTCATCCAGCCATAATTTTCCGCATCCTTCAAAAACTTGAGGTCAGCCGCTACCCAGAGGAGGAAAGGCCTGTGGGAGGCTACGGCGCGGGCGTTGCCATCCTGCTCAATGAAGGTAGCATTCTCTTGGAAAAGGTTGGAAAAACGGATGGCTCTCCAGCGGCGCAGCTTGCAGAAATTATGGCGCCTCGGCTTTCTGACGTTTCAATCATGATTGGGCATGTGCGTTATCCAAGCCCAGAGTTTATGGGCACCGCCCACTTAAAAGAAACCGCGCAGCCCTATATGTTGCAATCAGCTCAGGCGGTAACTCTTGTTTCGGCACATAACGGTAAAGTAGACAATTACAAGGAGCTGCAAGCTAAGCTAAAAGGGCATGTTTTTGAAAGCGCAAAAGCGGGCTTAATTGACTCGGAAGTTATTCCACACTACTTTTCCACGCTACTCAATGAAGCAGGAAATGCTGATGAAGCATTATACAGGCTTCTTTGCACCTTGCAGGGCTCAAACACCGTCAGCATGCTTCACATAGATAAAGGCCACACGTTTCTGCATCTAATTCACAAAGGAAAAACAAGAGGCTTGACAGTATGGGCGAACAATAAAGGCGAGGTAGTTTTCTGCTCGCGCCCCGAGCCGGTGATTGAGGAGTTTGGGCGTTTCCTTGCTAGAGACGGATTCAAAGAGAAAGCTTCAATAAAATGGCAAGAAGCCGCAGCGCTTAAACTTTCTTTCGCGATTAATGCAAAAATAACGCAGAACGCTTAAGCATGCCTTTATGCTTTAGGTTAACCTTCCATTACCGCGCAATCAACCGCGAGTTGCCATGTAGCCCTTGAAGAAAAAGGCATTAAGTCTCTTCGTCGGTTTTTTCTTTCCATTTTTCTATGATGATTTTATCCTCGCCCGGGTTAAAACTTACACGCACCGGCATTGAACCTTCGCATTTGAATGGAAACATGCTGTCGTCTGCGACGCGCACAGGCAGATAAAGCAGGTATTTGGGGCCTTTCAGCTTAAATAAGGTTCCTTTCCCCTCGTTTCCCATCATCGCCCCTCCACAGCTAATCTTTTAACTTTCTATTGAACTATTGGCGCACTATTAAGTTTTGCTTATGCTTTAGAATATGCAAAACCTTTAACTTGAAAAATAGTTTCAAACACATTTTTTTCACAAGCAAAATGTTTTGCTGTCCTTTTGGAGCTAATTCTGGCTAAAGCATATAAGCAAGTCAAGGCACATGGGATTTACCGGAGGAGCCTTATTGAGATCAACTCGATTAATGGCAACTTTAATTTCTATAAGCCTCATATGCGTTCTCTGCGTCAACTCCGTTTCCGCTCTCGAGTCAAATGAGATCACGGTGGCACTATATTGGGAAAGGCAAGTGTTATACCAAGGCGACACAGCAACCGTTAGGATATCGCTGAAAACCACCTCTACTGAACAACTGTTCATCTATTACATAGGCATACACTTCGACTGGATGCCTGAAGGCGGCTTCTATGGCTACGATTTATCCAAAAGCCCCGTGCTCATCCCAAGCGGTGGCAGCTACATCTTCGATCCCATATCCATTCAAATTCCAATAAACGTAAGCGTAGGTGAACACAGCTATTTTGTTGGCATCGAAGGCAGACAAGGCTCAACAACCACCTTCTCCTGGGATTCACCACCGTCAACCGTGCGGATTCACCCTTTCGGTTACGCAATCATGTTATCACAAATTGAACGTGAACTAAACGAGTCTATTCACGCCAATTACGAAAGCGCAGAAGCCCGCTCGCTGCTGCAGCAAGCACAAAGAGAATTTGCTAAGGCGCATCCATTGGCAATTGAAGGAAATTGGCAAGAGGCCTTGCCGCATTTGTATAACGCCTCTGACTTGTTGACGCAGGCGCGTGAAATAGAGCAGCTTAATGCAGAGCAGAAAGCGACACAGCAAACCCTGCTATTGTACGGAGTAATAATAACCGTTGTGGTGGTTGTCGTTGCTGCCGTAATAGTTCTCACGGTGCGGAAGAAGCGGAAGCGCCTAGCTTCTGAGGCTACGCAGCCAAGCGAGACTACTGAAGAATTTAGTGCAGAGCAAACTTGATAACCATTCTCCTTTTATGATTTAACGCTTAGCCAACTCTCCGCAGCACGGCGTTGATCGCTTCTTTCTGGGCGGTTGCATAATGCTTAAATGTTTTTTGTTGGTGCTTACTGTGCTTGAAGGGCTGGTAGATCAGTCTGGTATGATCGCCACGTTGGCATCGTGGAGGCCGCGGGTTCAAATCCCGCCCAGTCCACCATAGCTTCGTGTGTACTGTTTTCGGTTGGCAACACGGCTTTTGCTAGCATTTATCGTTTGCAGCGCTTTTTGACGTAAATCAGCACACTTATGCTTATTGCCGCTAATATTGAACCAACGGTAGCTATAGGCATTAATGATGAATTTTCTGGTTGCTGCTCAATCGTCGGCGTGCTTTCGGGGGTGGTGGTTGGGGATTGCGAAGGCTGAATTGGCGGCGAAGGCGGTTTATACTCCCATACGGGAAGTTCCAAATTTACACGCGAAATGTCAAAAGGCGCTATGAGCGGATAATTATCTTGACCGCATACGACTTCAACAACGCCGATGCTGGCATTAAACGTTTGAGTTCTTATAAAATAGGGTATATCGCCTATTCCGTCACCATTATCATCTGTGCCGTTGTAATCACTCCAGTAGTTTCCAATAGTGCCGTTATCCCAGAAATTTACAGTGGTTGCGCCCCAATTATAGACCTGCTTAGTGTTATTTACAAAATTGTTTTGATAAATCAAATTATTTGATGAATGCGCCACATCGCCGATTATGCATGCGCCGATGCTACTATTTTCAACATGGTTAGCGTAAAATTGGTTATTGCTACCGCCTATGCCTAAACAGAAGCCGTTGACGATTTTGTTTGCGCATATACTATTGTTTGAGCCGCTATCTACACTGATACCGCCATAAGTCAAGGTGTTCTTGGCAACAATGTTTGCGTCTCCTTCTACACGTGTAAGCTCAGGTGATGTTATAGCGTTTTCGTAAAACAGGTTATAACTACCACCCAAAACTATTCCTACTTTAATCTCCTCCCCAAATAGTCTGTTTTGGGTTATGGTATTATATGATCCATTGCATGTGATTATTTTGTAGCCACCGCCACCCGTTCCAGCTTCAACAAGATTATCGATAATTGTTTGATAAGTACCATTTACACTTATGCCAGTGCTTGTAGCCTTTATCGTGTTATGGAGAATTTGGATTCCATCTCCGTTGGACTCAACACCTACTGCGCTGTTGATATCGTTCCTTGTTATCGTGACCATTATGGAGTTGGACAGTTTTATGCCGGTGGCGCAGTTAATTATGCTGTTATTTGCTACCAGAGCGTTGAAAACATTTGCAAGCACTATTGCATCTTGAACTTTGCTAAGCCGTAATCCTTGAATCGTCATGTTTTGACAGTTTACCAGAACAACGCAACCCGCGTCTAAGGGCACTGTCACGTTTGACATACCAATCCAATAGTAAATGGGTTTGCCATCCACGCTGTTTGTTGCATCAACGCTATTAAGATATGCTGAAAGTGTATCGCCAGCTACTCCAAAGTTACGAGTATTATTTGTCATGTTGTTGGCGCTAAAATTGTTTCCAGATGCCGATAGAAGCCATAATCCACCCCAGTTTTCTGTAATAGTGTTAGTCGCTACAGTGTTTTCGGTGGACGACTGGATTCTTATTCCGTAATCATTACGTAACAAATAGTTATTAGTGATATTATTCTGGTGTGCATCAAAAAGCCAGATGCCCGCGCCGCAATCTGAAATCTTATTGCCAAAAACGCTGCAGTTTCTGACACTAAGTAAATGGATTCCTATAAGTCTGCTGCTCCACATCCAAATTGGCGAGGGTGTGTTTGGTGTTTCACTGTATATCACGGTAAAACCCGTGACTTCGACGTTGTCATGCTGAATTAGGATAACAGTTCCCTTGCCAGCGCCATTTATCACAGTAGTATCCTTATCTTCGCCTTTCAATGATACTGGCTTGTTAATCACTAAAACTTCTTTGTATATGCCTTTTTTAACAAACACTGTGCCACCGTCAGCAACAGCATTTATGGCTTCCTCTATTGAGCGGTAATCATCGGGAACGGTTACAAATTCAGCCCGATATCCATCAATAAAGCGAATGTTTCCAACTAAAAATAAGATAATCACTAGAAGGGAAATTAATGTGAAACACTTCTTTTTCACAATAAGTTCCCCCATTGTTTATTTCTTCAGTTTACATTAAAGCTTTTCTGGAATATTGACGAAAATGAAAAGATAATTTTCACATTTTCTACGCGAAGAATTGCTGCTTGTGAATAGTTTAGAATTCTTGAAATAATATAATGCACGTAGGTTTTGTGTTTTCTGCTATGCATTTCCGTGAGTGGTGTGGCGGTTTTCGAGTAGTGGTAACCGTATTCGGATTATTGTTTTGTTTCCGTATATGCTGTATTTATGAAGCTTCTTCCCTTCGGGTATTCTGTCAACTAAACCACATTTTACGAGTTCATCTAGGTTTCTCCAGAGCCCCTTTTTTGCGCCCTTTTTAAGGCCCATTTTCTCGAATAGCTCGTTTACTGTCATTGGCGAACCGTGTTTTTGGTAATGAGCGGCTAGTTCCATCAAAATTTGCCGGTTTCTCTTAGAACCCAGTGCATCAAGCGTTTTCTCGGTTAACTCTTCGGGAACGAATAGGCTTTCATGTGTGCCGAGAGTTACCTCCATCAACTCATAATAGGGCTTTATGAAATCCCAGTAGCATTTCAGCACGAGGCGTTTAAGTTCACGCGGCGCGATACCACCTGCGCTGCTTCTGTTTGCGGCAAATTTTTCCCAGCAGTAATCAATATCCTTAGATGGCTTGGCAAACGGGCGAATCACGTTCCGCACAAGATACTCGAGGAACCGTATAGACACATTTTCCTGCTCGTAAATTTTCCGACTGACATCACTATAAGAATCTATCATGAACAGTGTTTCGTCGGGATTCAGATCCCGCGAGTGCAGATACCTCATGGGTTTGCCCGAAATCGTCACGGGATCCGGTAAAACAATGGTTGCAGGATATTCAATGCCTTGGTCTGCGCAGATTAATTTTTTAAGCACAGAGAGCCCAGCGTTTGACTCGTCGAAGATGTAGTAGGATGCGCCTAGGTACCCGAGTGACTCCAAGCCCCAGCTTACATAGGGGTACTTCTTTATTTCAGTTCCAAGCTTATTTCTTTCGAAAAGATAAATCCTGAGCAGTTCCTTCTCAAACTCGGTTAAGTTGTACGTGCCTTCTTTCAGCTTAATCGTTTTTCCTTCAAGTTTTTCAGGCGTGTTAATCTGCTCAAGTATTGCCTGAAGACTTTTTTCGAATTCCAGTATTCTGAGAATGCTGTATACGTCTCGCTGGATTTCGATTCTATCCTCAACAATAACCACTTTTACGTTGGGAGTAAAGACGCTTTGAAAGAATTTATGCGCCTCAGCGACGCGCTCGCTTATGTCTCCACGGTGGTAGCCGCGTCCTATGTCTCTTAGTGCACCAATGTAAACAACAGGGTTTATGGAGTAGCCGCTTCGTATTAGGTGCTGCACAAGAAAGAGCGGGAAAAAGTGCTTAAGCTGGGCTACTTCCAAGTCTGCATGAAAGGCAACTACAATTATAGAATTTAATTTCCGCTTTTTCCATTGCTCGCCTAGCCCGTCTAAAACACGGATTTTTTCCATTTCTGGAAAGCTTTTTTCAAACCATTCTTCTGTTAGTAATGGAAGAGGGATGGCGTCTTTGCTGGTGTTTCCAACCATCTTTTTCATCGTCCCAATCGTTACATATAACTCAATTATTGCGGCCTAAAGTTACTTAAATTGTGACTATATCCGAATACTAGATTAATTCATCAGTAATATATAAGCTTAAGTAACATAAAATGTGACCAATATTATATTAAACCAAGTTTTTTATGACCAAATGGATAACTTACACGGTGGCACTATAACGTGTAAAAAGGATGTAACAGAAATGGCCGCAATAAGCAATTACGACACAAATGAACTCAAAGAAGGAATAATTAACATACACCGGATGCTAGAGCTACGGAAACTGCACCTAAAGAATTTGCAATCAGGGAAAATTTGCGGCGCCTGCAGCAGCATCTGCAACGAACTAGGCTTACAAAAGCAGACATTAGGCTTCATAAACAAAAGGCAATAGCACGGTAGCAATTACTCTTATCAAAGCAAAGCTATTCAGTATTTGCGGTCTTCTTTTTTCGGTTCAGCAATCCTGAAAATTACAATCAGCAGCATCGGAACAGCAAGAGCAATCGTCAAATAGAAGGGCGATTGCGGCAGCAGCATGTAAAGGAAGTTCCCAAGCATCATGCCTACACCAGTAAGGATGTAGCCTACAAAGTTTACGCCGCCGACTATTTTTCCCCTGTTTTGAGGTTCAACTAAACATGCAGAAAGCGCCATAGCCGCAGACATCATGAAAAGCTGCACTAAGCCAAGCAGCGCCATTGACACCATAACGGAGAAGAGGTTGCCGTTTACGAAAAGCAGCATAGAAACCATAAGAATGCATGGGCCAATCGCTAACGGAAGCTTCATCCCCACCTTGTCAACCATTTTCCCGATGGGAAAAGACGCTATAATCAGAATTATCATCATGGGAATGTAGGCGAGAAACCATTGATCCTGAGGGATTCCAAGCACATCACGGGCGTAAATGGCGTTTATCACGTTTGTTAAAGCAAACAAAAACATAGTAGACACTTGCACTATGAAAAGCCAGAAAACCGTCCGCGGCACAATCTTCCACACACGCAGATTCGCCTTTACCGCTTCAGGATATTTCGAGATGAAATATCTAAAGCGCATTTTTTCTTCGTTCACAATGGTTTCCTTGAGCTTTAACCTGCTAGTGGCCGCTGCTAGAAACACGATCATCACAATAAGGTAGACAACTTGCATGCCTGCAACCAAACCAAGAGAAACAACAATTATTCCGCCAATTACTGTTCCCGGCGTGTTAAAGGTTCCATGGATCATATTTACAAAAGAAGAGGCTACCCCGCGCCGTTCAGGCGGAACCGAATCCTGAACCATAGCGAATAAAGCTGGCTGATAAATGAGACAGAGGCTTTGTATTACCGTGCCAATCAAAATTAAGTGCCAAGCAGGAGTTAAATTCCAAAAGGGTGCAAGCACAAAAAACAGATAAGACAACCCTATGCCAAATGTCATTGTAACGATAAGCCAGCGTCTACCAAATTTATCCGCTAGAAAGCCGCCTGGAACCGCCACAAAAGCCATTGCAACAAAATTCGCTAAGCCTATTATGCCTAGTGCCATTGGAAAAACGTTTCCGCCCAATGCGTCAACATACTGCTGATAATACGGCACAGGCATTTCCTGACCGAGATCCATCAGTATCCAGCTGATTACGAGAATAAGGTAATTTCCTCTCACAAAAGAAAACTCGCGTCGAAGAACCTCGCCAAACCCCATTGTAACATCTCTTGAAGCAGAACAAGAACTTATTTAACCTTAAACGTTTTTGCTTACACTACAAAAAACACATGATGCTTGCGGGAACAAGCTGCAACATTAATACCACGTACATGTGTATCTTTGTTGCACGCATCTACAAAAACTGAATTTACAATACAAAACGCTTATTTTAACTTAACACAACCTAATTAGCCAGTGACTAACGCTTGAATAAGCAGACAAAGCAGGCTTTCAAAACAGAGCTCATCGAACATGGATACTCCAAAAAGGTCGCAAACGAGATTTGGAACTGGTATAATTTTCCAAAAAGAACCAACACCCAAATTTTAACTACAAAGACCTAATATGTTTCCAGCTTTCTGAAAACACGGTTTTCCGAACAGCTTAAATTGCAGCACACAGAATAATCGAGTGTATCACTTTCAAAGAGGAAAATAAATGCTCTCTCGCTCAGCAATCGCCAAACTAAAAGCAATTCTTTTAATTGACCTGATAATAGTGGCTTCGGCTGCTGGAGCCTACTTTTACCTCCAAGCTGAAGGACTTATAACAGCACCAGCTAAACCAGCCGAGTTCATAGTATCAGACCTAAAAATCACGCCGTCAGAAGCGGAAATCTTCGAGCCGGTACTAGTTACAGTAAACGTAACTAACATAGGCGACGAAAAAGGCGAATACATAGCGAACCTCACAATCAATGATGTGATAGAAGAAAACCAGACAGTTACGGTTCTCGGAAGAAACTCCACAATAGCCGAGTTCACAGTGCTCAAGGAAACTGAAGGAACCTACACAATTGAAATAGGCGGATTAACGGGCATATTAACGGTCAAGACTCCCCCGCCAACGGCAAGCAAAATAGGTTTATCCAAGCTTACTGTCAAGCCATACGAGGCATGGCCTAACGAAACAATGACGGTTACAGTTGTTGCCACTAACACAGGGGATGCACCAGACAGTCTCGCAGTGAGATTTATGGTTGATGGGTCGCTGTTGGAGCGTCGCGTAATTGAATTAGGCGCTAAAGAGACTACAACTGTAGAATTCAAATTTAACGCGCCAGAAGAGGGAAAGCACACCGTTCAAGTAAACTCTTTATCTGGAACCTTCGTAGTAGTTCCCACGGGCTATCATACGCTTACGGTTGGCAGGTCTGGCGGTGGCTCTAAGCCCCTCGAATTCACCCTCAACGGCGTACCTCAAAAAACGACGTACGTTGCGCTTCTGCCAGTAGGCGAATACACAATCACTGCACCAAAAATCGTCGACGTTGGAACAGGCATTTTGGAATTTTCATTTTGGAGCGACGGTTCCACAAGCCCCTCTATAACTTTCACGTTGAACGAGCGGAAAATCATAGTAGCCACATACACCGTGATCAGCGGATGGGCCTCTTGTCCGTCGCTGTTTTACTGGAACGGAACCGACTATGTGTATGTTACGGAAATTTCAAATGCAGGCTGGCTGGGTTACATTGATTACATTGACGAAAAAGGAAACATAGTGTTTGGCGGAGGAAACCCATGGGATACCATCAAGCTTGATCCAAACCAGCTGAAGACACGGAGCACAGCTGACGGAGAATTTTACGACATAATCCTATTGCAGAAATGGGACGAGCTCTTCTATTTAGACACGGTTTACATGCTGGTGGTCGACCATCCAGCGGATGTGGATGTTTACTCTACCATGGTTAACTACGTCAACAAAGCCTTCCCAAGCGAAATTTACACAGTCAGCAAAAACAACCTTCTAACCCCACTCTCGGCTACAAATGAAAAAGGCGAAGATGTCTTACCGCTCATCGCAAAACTTGACGGCGTCTTTACGCCCGGCATCAACGGACTTGAAAGCCCAGCGTGGAACGACATCAAACTAAATCAGTTAACGCTGAACCTGGGCGACTTATCTGGCGCGAAAGAAATTAAGCTTGTAATCAACGGCATGGTTGACTGGGGTTCACCTGAAACATACGAGCCGTGGATTGAAGGCTTCAAGGCAGCAGCTGCGAAAGGACTTGTGCCCAATGGCACAGAAGTTTACCCGCCGCCATGCATGGAAGTGATGGACGCAAACGGAAACTGGGTGCGTGTACCCCAAGATAGACAGATACCCACGCCCTCCGATTATGTCCCCCGAAGCTTCGCAGTTAACCTAACTGGGCTTTTCCCTGCTGGCGTCCGCGAATACAAGATTCGAATCACCAACTTTTACAATGTAACCTTTGATTACATAGGAATAGATGTGTCTCCTCAACGGGACATCAAGATTCAGAGAATCGACGCTGATGCGGTGCTCCATCAAGCATTCCCAACACTTTCTACCTCTACAGGCGCCTTTACAAGATACGGTGACGTAACACCATTAATCCGCAACGAAGACGACATGTTCGTGATTGGCCGCCAAGGCGATCAAGTGTCTCTACGCTTCCCAACCGCTAATTTGGCGCCTCTTGAAAAGGGCATGGAGCGCGACTACTTCCTGTTCGTTGCCTGCTGGTTCAAGGATCCACCGGGAAACTGGGGCTACGGCTTTGACTTCACTGTTGAGCCACTGCCTTTCCGAAACATGACCGGCTTTCCATATCCACCTACAGAAAGCTATCCCCAAGATGAAGCACACTTGCAATATCTGCGAGAATACAACACACGAATAGTAAAATCGCCAACCGAATCACTAACGCTGGGATCCCTCACCACATGGGCCATTATAGTCGTAGCGCTGATAGCAGTTGTCGACACAGGCGCTCTAGCCTACTTCAAGAAACGCAAACAATAAACACCATTTTCTTTTTCCATTCATAAGCTACAAAAGCGACCTAGCGTTGCTTATCAAGAGTGCCAGTTTTCAATCAGGCTTACTATGGCCGCAGCCTGTTTTTCTAGACCATAACGGCTCAGCGGCTTCGTCAAATGCCTCTGCGATCTAGTCGATGTCGCATATAAGCCCGTTTTTAGGTCTCTTTCTTCCGCAACCTGCACCTTATCCGCGTCATTAAGCCTTGTTTTGCATTTCTCACAGCGAAAGCCCTTGTCTTTCCCCATAGATTTCAGCCTTTTGCCGCATCGTGGACATAGCGGATTTTGTAGGGTAATTTTTGGAGCAAGTTCCAGAATGTTGATTTTTTCAAGGTTTATCGTCAACTGCTTGCTGGCGGAAGGCTTGCGCACGGCGCCGTAAACTTCTACACTGTCACCCACTATGAGCGCTCTTGCTATTTTGCGAAGGGTTCCTGTCGGCTCGTAAGCGGCGCAGTCAACCTCGCCTGTTTCGTCTTTAATGGAAAAGATCACGTGCCGCAGGGGCACCAACTTGGGGTTACGTGATACCGTCCCACGTACAATGACTGAGCTGTAAGGTTTAATGTGGCTTAAGGTTGCTACTTGCTTGAGGTGTGCGTCGGTGCCCTGATTAGTGCGGAAAATCAGCCATCTTTCTACAGGTTCCAGCGGCTTAACAAGCTCAAAGGCTTTTTTAACCACTTCAGGCGTTTCGCCTCTGATGCCAAAAAGGATAGGATCAGGCCCTCGCGGTGTGATGATAACTCTGCCCTTTTCCAAGTCTACGTTGTTGAATGTGTAGGGCCGTGTTAGCTTATCCATTGCAAAAATCGATGCCACATCCACTTTCCGCTTTAACCCGCAGTTTTCCGCAAGACGATAGGCGATTAACTCGTAAGTGTGGTCAGCTTCAAGAGTCTCGCCAATCGCTGCCAACGCGCCGATGATTCCTCTGCAAGTGTTAAAGCCATAGGCTTCGCCTTGGAACTTTTTGACAAGCTTCACCGCTTCCTTTAGGGTTACGATGCCAGTAATGGCGTTTTTAGCGAAAGCCTTGAGTTCCTTTGGGATTTCCTGTTTAGCTATAAAAACTAGTCCAGGGTCGGTGCCTTTGAAGTTTAGGTCAGATTTTTCTTCCACCAATTTTAGGGCAGCGTCCTTTATTTTTTCCTCAAGCTCGTCGGCGTAGTTAATTCTGAGGCAAAGGGCGCCGTTACCTCTTGTTTTCCAAGGCACGTTAGGATTAAGTCTGATCAAGTTTGGGTAATCCAGAAACGTGACGCCTAATTTTTCAAGTTTTTCTACAAGTAAGGCGGCAACGTAGGTTGTGCAACCTTGCCTTGTTGAGTCTGTATCATCAATTCCAATGTGCATCGTTTGTGGATTTGTCAAATATAACTGGGCTCCAGCTGTTAGAGAGGGAACATGTGAATAAAAAATGTTTTTTGGTTTGTCTGATTCATGGAAGCAAGGATTTAAAGAAATGCCTTTAGATATGGGTGGCACGGCAGTTAAGCGCTTTGTTAATTGAAAGAAAAAGGAATTTGGAAAGATTATTTCTCTTCTATGACAATCATTGTTAATGTAGATCTAACCTTGTCAAGTCGGCGGATGCGCCAAGTCACTATTTCTTTTAGTCTATCCATTGTTTCAGCTTTAACTCTTGCAACTATGTCATAGACTCCGTAAACAGCTGAGGCTTCCTCAACACCTTCGACTTTTTTTAGCTCTTTGAGCACGTCCGACTCGGAACCTATTTCAGTATTTATCAATACAAACGCGGTAGGCATACAAACTCCTCAAGGTAATGTTGTCTCACTGTGCATTAAAATATTTTTCTCAAAACTCGCTTTGCATCCAGAAAAATGGTCATCAACAGTTTAATCATTTCCAACGCGGAGGCGTTCAACTTCAGCACGTGCTGGAACCTTAACGGTTATCGACTTGTCTAGGCGTTCTCGACCAAATTTAACCGTTACTTCGTTGCATTTTGCATCTGAGTAAAACGCTGTAAGCTCCGCTGCCGTTCGGATGGCTTTTTTGGTTTTCACGCCTTGAAGAATAGTTATTGGGCTGCCTACATCCGGCACCTCAAAGTAAAAGTCGCTGCGAGCTTTCTTCGCCATTAAAAGCTTGTTCTCCGCTTCGTTTCTCCCAACAATTATCTTGTTTTCGCCCAACCTAAAGTGCCGCCCCACCTTAAGCAGAAAAACGTCATTCATGGAGCAGCGTTTCTTGTGCTTGAAAAGGTCACGCAGTTTATCCGAGAACTCCTTGCATGTAAGCAAGCAGCCGCCTGCTGGCGACGGATACTCTTTAATGCCAAATTCTTCGGCAAGCTGAATCTGCTGCTTCCTGGATCTGCCGTGAATCGCTAAGAGCTTCGCTCTGTCAACTAAGCCTCGTTTTTCCGCCTCAGTTTCTGGAAGCAGCTTGGCTGACAACGGCCTCAGAACTTTGCCGCGTAAACCAGCCTCTTCCTCGATTAGTTTTAGGGCGTTAAAGTGCTGTGACATGGGTCTTTCGCCGAGCACCTCGCCTGTAGCAATGAAGGCTGCGCCTGTTTCCTTGGCGTAGTTCTTAGCTTTTCGCAAAAAGAAAATTTTACAGTCGATACATGGATTCATGTTTTTGCCGTAACCATGCTTTGGATTTCGCAGCATCTTCAGGTAATCGCTGCCGACGCTTACGACCTTAAGCGGCACGCCCAGCTGTTTTGCCGCATTCTCAGCGCTTGATTCGCCTGCTTTAGTGGATGAAAAGGGTGTTGCAAAACTTAGGGCTTCAACTTCAATGCCTTGATTAAGGAGCAGCTTAGCCGCTAGGATGCTGTCTAAGCCACCTGAAAGCAGAACTAGCGCCTTAACCTTTCGCATACAGCCAAAACTATTGAGCGCTCGAATAAGAGCCTATCGATTGCACATCCGCTTTAGGTCTTGATTAAAATCGACGCATCAGCCTGCTTTTTACGGTTTTTTCGTTATTAACCATTCTAAACAAAAGATTAGTTTTTAATAACTCCGCCCTTTTCAAGTGAGGGCATGCTTGGAGCCTCTCTGGCGCTGTTGGCAGCAGCAACCTCTGCTCTATCGGTTATACTGGTTAGAAAGCACTCCGCCGCATCCAACGCCTTCAACATTAGCTTAATCATTTCATTAGCAGGCATGGCCGTTCTATGGCTTCCCGCATTTCTCTTAGCAGATGGAAGCACAATTAGTTTAGGCGGTTGCTTACTTTTTGCTTTAAGCGGTGCGCTGTCTCCCGCGCTTGTGAGGCTGCTTTACTATAGCGGACTAAAAAGGATAGGTGCACCAGTCAACGCGTCTTTATTCTCGATTTATCCGCTTTACAGCTCTCTTCTAGGCGTGCTCTTGCTGAACGAGCACCTGTCGCCAAAAAATTGGGCCGGCATCATAATAGTTATACTCGGTAGCATGCTTGTAGCTACAGCATCGCCTAAAAACGGCGCAAACAACGTTCTTTCAAAGAGAAATCTGGCGCTTCCACTAGCTGGTGGCGTGGTGCTCGCCATTTCCAACATAATTAGGAAATATGCCTTGACTCTTTACAATGCGCCAACAGTTGGAGTTACAGTGGCTTATGCATCTTCGCTTTTCATTTATTCCCTGGTGCTTACGGCTCATACGCCGACGAGAAAGGCTTTGTCTATAAAAGAGGATTTCAGGCTTTTTTGGAAAGCTGGCGTTGGCCAAGCAATATCGTGGATTTTAATTTTCTATGCGCTTAGCAGCGAGCAGGTGTCCACTGTAACTTCGCTGCTTGTTACGGAACCGCTATTTGTAGCGGTATTCGCTTATCTCTATCTAAGAAAGCTGGATGATGTTTCACCTAAACTTGCCGTAGGCATGGTTCTTACGGTTTTCGGAGTTGCTCTTGTCACGGGGCTGCTTTAATTTTTCTATGTAACACGGATTTCTTTGGGAAAATGATAAATATTAATTGAGTAAACTATGGGAAAAATGGGAGAGCCAACGAGGTTCGATTGTGACGGATATCAGCGTTTTCATCCCCGTCTATAGAGAGTCACAGCAATTGCCGAGCATACTGAAGAAACTAGTACCGCAAGCGGTTAGCAAGGAAATTTTTGTATCCATCGACGAGCCTGAAACGCAATTTTTAGAAAAAATGCAAAGCTTCGCTGGCGTAAAATTCATAGTCAACAAGAAGAGAATTGGGAAGGCAAACGCGCTGAACAATGCCGTAAAACTTTCCTCAGGCAAAGTTTTATTGTTCTTAGATGCAGACGTAGAATTACCCGATGACCCTGACTTTCTGAAGAAAATAATTGATGAGATGGAGCATACGGATGTTCTTGACATAAAAAAGCGGGTAATCCGAAACTCTTTCTTGTCGAAAATGACGTATTACGAATACTTCACATTCAACATTAGCGCTTGGATAGCCTCAGAGCATCTGCGGCGGTGCCCAGCCACCAACGGCGCCGCATTCGCCATCAAAAGAGAAACATTTGACGCGGTGAACGGCTTCGGCAATGTCGTGGCTGAAGACTTGGATATCGCCACAAAAGCTTTTCTTAAAGGCTACTCTTTCGCTTACACCAAGGAAGTTGAAGTGCTAAATGTGGTGCACTCAAGCTGGCGCAAATGGTTTAAGCAGAGACGAAGATGGGCTATAGGCCAAGCATTATGGTTGAAAAGCTGCTACAAGGATTTATTCAGAGAATGCATTAAAAAGCCACAGATATTCCTTCCAGGCTTGTTTTTCCTCTATCCCTCAATTGCCATGTTCTTTTTAACCGTGATGGTGCCCAGCAACTGGCTACACGAATCGCTTGTGATGGGCTCCTTCCTCTTATCAGTGAAGTTTAACATTGCATTGCCAGTGTTTCTAGCATCACTTGCAACTGCCGACTTGCTAAAGGCGCTGCTGATTTCACTGGCTAGTTTCGCGGTGACTGCTGTTTCGTTTCATATTTTCGCTCGAAAGCTGAAGTTCAAAATGAAACTACATGAGCTCTTCATCTACTACTTCTTTTACTCCATCGCGTGGATAGCAATAATAGCCATCGGATACATCCAAGTGCTATTGTTCAAGAAAAAAGCGGCTCCAGACTGGGTAACCTAAACACCCAATATTTTTCGATGAAACTTAGCGAGCAATAGGTAAAATTATATCTTTATGCGTTTACTATTGAAGGCGCCGTTGGAGGGTCCGTGGCGCAGCACGGATAGCGCGTCAGCCTTCTAAGCTGAATGTCCTGG
>JBNARN010000022.1:18171-18640 GCA_049718365.1 Candidatus Bathyarchaeales archaeon | reverse complement strand
GGATTACCTGCAGATGTGCGCTTACAAGACGGGCACGTTAGCGCGGATGGCCGCCAAAATCGCCGCTGTTCTCGCAGGCGCCAGCAGCGAGTTGGTGGAAAAGCTTGGTCGCTACGCGGAAAGCATCGGCGTAGCTTTCCAGATGCAAGATGACATTTTGGACTTGACTGGAAAGGAGTTTGCGGAGAAAAAGGGCGGCGTAGGCCAAGACATAACTGAGGGAAAAAGAACGCTGATGGTTATTTACACGCTGAAGAAGGCAAGCAGCACCGACAGGAAGCGCCTAATCCAGATTCTTAACATGCACACCTCAGACCAAGCGCTTCGCAACGAAGCCATCGCGCTAATGCAGAAGTATGGCGCCATCGACTACGTAAAGCAAACTGCTACGCGAATAGTGGAAGAAAGCTGGAATGAAGTGGATAAGCTTTTGCCGGCATCCGCGGCTAAGGAAAAATTAAAAGCGTTC
>JBNARN010000022.1:16988-18161 GCA_049718365.1 Candidatus Bathyarchaeales archaeon | reverse complement strand
AAGAACCATATAACACTCATTAGAGAGCGTAAAACCCTTGACGTTGGAAAATGACTCAGCCCTCCGAGAGCTTATTCTAAAAGCCGCGTTACTGAACGCACTGCAGCACGGCGGCAAGGCTCAAGCAGGCGCAATAATAGGCAAAGTCATAGGCGAAAGGCAGGAACTGAAAACTCAAGCGAAAGAGCTGTCCAGCGTAATAGGCAAGATAGTTAACGAAGTCAACAGCCTTTCCATTGACGAGCAAAAGCGCAGGGTCGAAGAAAAATGGCCCGAGGCTCTAAAGAAGGAAAAAGCCGCAGAAGAAGAAAAGCAGCTTCCGCCTTTGCCTAACGTGGAGAAATATGCGCAGGTAGTCACGCGCTTTTCGCCGAATCCTGACTGCGTTCTGCACTTGGGCTCAGCAAGAGCCATCCTTTTAAGCCACGAGTACGCACGCATATACAAAGGCCGCTTCATCCTGCGCTTCGAGGATACTGACCCAAAGCTGAAGAGGCCTGTTTTGGAATTCTACGAGCGCATCAGAGAAGACCTCGCGTGGCTCGGCTGCAAAGTAGATGAAGAATATATCCAAAGCGACAGACTTCCCATCTACTACAAGTATGCAGAACAGCTTCTTCAGGAAGGCAACGCTTACGTCTGCATATGCCAACCAGAACAATTCAGAAAGCGCGTTTTGAAGAGTGCGCCATGCAGTTGTCGTGACCTTCAGCCAGAGGAGCAGCTGAAGCGATGGCGGCTTATGCTGGAAGGCGGCTACGGCGAAGGTGAAGCCGTGGTGCGTGTTAAAACCGACTTGGAGCATCCGAATCCTGCAGTGCGCGACTGGCCTGCGCTCCGGATAATCGACACGGTAAAGTATCCGCACCCGCGGGTAGGCAGCAAATACCGTGTCTGGCCCTTATACAACATGGCTGCAAGCATAGACGACCACCTGATGGGTGTGACGCATGTAATCCGCGGTAAAGAGCACTTGACAAATCAGGTGCGGCAGGAATACATGTATAAGCATTTGGGCTGGAGCTATCCTGAGGCTATACACTATGGCAGACTGAAGATAACAGGCGCTTTCCTGAGCAAATCAAAAATTGTCCAAGGCATACGCGAAGGCATCTACACGGGTTGGGATGACCCGAGGCTGGCAACTTTTGCGGCGCTGAGGAAACGTGGAAT
>JBNARN010000022.1:5835-16978 GCA_049718365.1 Candidatus Bathyarchaeales archaeon | reverse complement strand
GATGATAATTGATGTTGGGCCCAAGACTGCGGATGTGACGCTGAGCTGGGAGAACCTTTACGCTTACAACCGCAAGCTTTTGGACCTGCAAAGCAGCAGATACTTCTTTGTATCCGAGCCCGTTGCGCTGAAAGTCAAAAATGTTCCGTGCGCATTGGAAGCTAAACTTCAGCTGCATCCAGAAAAACCTGAACTTGGCTTTAGAGAATACACCGTAACGCCCAAGGGCGAAGACTCAGCTGTGTCTTTCTGGATTGCAAAGAAGGATGCGGAAGCCGCCAAAGCTGGCGAAATGCTCAGGCTCATGGAACTTTTCAACGTCAAAATCGAACATGCGGCGTCTAACTCATTGGAAGCCCAGTTTGCCAGCACAGCATACGAAGAAGCGCGAAAAGCGAAAGCCAAGCTTATCCATTGGATACCGACGGGCGAAGAAATCCCGTGCCAAGTGGTTATGCCCGATGCCTCCGTGGCCAAGGGCTTAGCGGAAAGCGCTTGCAAAAGGTTAAAGCCCGACGCCATAATACAGTTTGAGCGCTTTGGTTTCGTTCGTGTAGATAAAAACGACGCGGAATTAGTGGTTTACTATGCCCACAAATAGCCAAGGAAAGTGATTAGGATGCGGAAACAGGAGAAATTCATAATTTGGCCAGCCTACTTCGACCAGACCAAAACGAGAAAGGAGGGGCGCCGTGTCCCAAAGGCTTTGGCGGTGCCGAATCCAAAAATCGCTGAAATCTCCACGGCTATGGAGCAAGCTGGTTTAAAGCATGAAATATCCGCTGAAGCCGCGTATCCGAAGACTCCGTGGCTTAAGACTGGACTGATAATGGTTGAGAAGAAAGGTTCAAAAGAGCAGGTTATACGGAAAGTTGCGAAACAACTTTTGAAACTACGAGGCGAAAAGCCCAAACAGTAGCGGCGGTTTAGCTTTTTTCTTCCTTGCCTATTAGAACAGCGTTTACGACGCCGTCTCCTCCCGGGCTAGAAGTGACACGTGCCATCCCAAGCGAAGTTTCTATTTCAGCGCCTTTGGTTATTACGCCTCTGCGGTCGTAATCCACGTTAGCGCGGTTTCTGACAACACGCAAAATCTCTGCTTTCTCGGTTTTACCCGTTTTCGGGTCAGTCACGCACGCATATTTTTCGCTTAAAACCTTAACTTTAACTTGGCCGCCGCGCCTTCTTACTATCCGTCTTCTCGGTTCGCCGACGGTGGTCTCCGCTGGAAAACCGCCCATCTCAAACTTTCTTTTCCCTCTGTAAGCGTGCTTCCTGCCGCCTGTGCGTTTCCTTTTGCGTAAGCTACCATGCCAAACTGACATTGTTCACGTCCCTTTTTTAATTGTTAAGCTTAAGTGTTCACTACAACCGCTATTTTGTCATATAAACGTATCCATTTGTAGAAGATTAATTGGCCCATCTTCAATAAGCCCTTTGAAGGCAAAGTGTTGCGTAGGCCGAAAAAGGCGGAAACAGAAAAAGAGGGAGAAGCTTTTGCTTCTTACATTGGAGGCGGCGTTGGGGGCGGTGCAGGCGGTGCTTGCTGCGGTTTTATCTGGAAGAAGGCTATTGCCAGAAGCAGTAGTCCTATCCATATTAGGATTGCGCCGATGAGCATGGCTACCAGCAGCACTGCGCCTACAAGCATCAGCAAGCCGGCTGTTGAGAATAAGCCTATGCCTGATTTTGCTGAAAGTGAGGTTAATGCGCGTCGTATGAAATAGAATGCGATTATGGCGAAAATCCAGATAACAGCAAGTGTTACGAAAAACCCTGTTATGAATGGCATTACTGCGCTTATGTCCAAGTTTGATACATCTGGTGTTAATCCAGATAGTGCTGACCAATCGCCATTCCAGCCTGGATAAACAGTATATAGAAACTCTGACAGTGAAGTTAGGACGAGAAGGATAAGTGTTCCTGCTGCGATTGCGCCGCCAACTATCCCTATTATCAAGCCGTAAAGTGCGTTGTTAAAAATTCCTCTCTCAGTGTAATAGCTGGCTAAATTGTATAGGGAGACCATAATGAGTATTAAGCCTACAAGTTCAAGGATTCCATAGAAACTGAGGAAGGGCAGAACCCCCGCGAACATTAGAAGTGCGCCGACGCCGCCAAGTGTTTTGCTGGCTTCTATCTGCATTCCTTTTTTCCTCAGAACATTCGTTTCAGTTTGTTGATAATAAAAGCTTTTTGCTAAGAATGCACGGCGTATTTCTGCTCTTTGCGCGTGAAAAGGGCTATTTGAGGTCTTTGTTTTCAAGCTGCTCTTCAAGTATTCCATAATAGCTTCGGAGATAATCTTTGCCTGCGTCGGTTATTGTGTAGATTTTTCGTGCTCTGCCTTCGTGGGTTTGTTTTTGGCTTTTGAGGAAGCCTTTTCTTTCTAGGCTGTTGAGCGTGGGGTAAAGCGCGCCGTGTCGGAGTTTTATTTTGAAGTTTGTTTCTATTTCTTTTTTGATCATGTATCCCCATAGTGGTTGGGTTTGAAGCATGCGTAATAGTTGGATGTCTAGCAGGTTTTTGATTATGCGTTGAACAAGTTCTTTTCTGTAGGTTTCTGACATGGTTTTTCACTGTGAGGGTGGGTTCTGGTGTTGGATTTCTTGTGTTTGGTTTATTTAGTTTATGTTGGTTGTGGTTTGCAGTATTGTTTATGTATGCTTTTTTATGCTTATGATATGCATGAAGCTTTATATCTGTGTTTAGTCTTTATAGAGACACGCGATATGTCCGATAATGGACATATTGTATACAAGTCCAACAGAACAACTGTTAAACACAAAAACAGAAGGAACAAAAAAATGGCAAACCCCCAAAAAGAAGCCCAAGTCAAACTAATGAAAGGCCTCTTAGACCTAATTATCCTACAATTTCTAAGCACCGAACCCATGCACGGCTACCAAGTCATAACAAAGATACGAAAAACCTTCGGCGTCTACTTCGGCCCATCCACAATCTACCCACTACTCACCACACTCGAAAAGAAGGGCTACGTGCATAGCGAGTGGAGCATGACCAGCGAGCGGCCTAGAAAGGTTTACAAGCTCACCGCAGAAGGACAAAGCATGCTCAACTTCACAGAAAACTCGCTAAACCTCATATGCCAAAAAATAGGCACACCCGCAAATATGGATGTCACAGTTGAATCCTCCAAAACAGCAACGTTCAACCCCCTGCTGAAAAAAATCAGAACACACCCGCCAATCATTTAGCCCCCGCATTAATCACATGACCATCGTAAAAGCGCGTCTTCAAGTGATACAATAGAAAGCTTTCTGTTAGCATTCACTTTTATCGCTGAGTATTTTGCGAAAATGTTAACACGTCGGAAAATTATATTTCTACAATCAGCCTCTAAATTAGTGTTGCAGTGCAAGGTGAAGGCGTGACTCAAAATTCCAGCGACACACACAAGGAACCTTCCCAAATTCTCAGTTTCTGTAGACACATCGCTGGTTCAGCGCCGATTACTGCCATAATTCTACTCGGCGAGTACCAAGCAGAAAAATCAAAGGCAAAAACGGCCCTTGAAGTAGTTTTAGTAATCCGCGATTTCCAGCCGAGGCTAATGAGTTACGTCAAAAACATCAACAGCCGAAACGTGTTTATCTTCGCAGTTGATCAATGGATCTTCGAAAGAGATATTGAAAGAGGATTTCTAGGCGAAGCCTTGGCAGGAGCACTAATTTTTCCGTACACCGCCCTTTACGGCGAGAATTACCTACATACACAGGAAATACATTTGAAGAAACGTTTAATCCTCGAATTATTAGAAAACTTGGTTCAAACCTTCCCAGAACTTTCTTACAATATTCACATTAAACCAGAATATTTCATGTACGAAGTTATGCTGAACCGAATCCGCATTTTTCCTCCGCTGGCTTACAGCCACTCAAAATTTATGCGCCACGCTGCTCCTAAAAGAGAGTTCGAATTGGTCTTCCAAGGCTACATGGAAGCCCTAAAACAGCTTGAAAAAGAGGAGAAAATCATTTTTTCCGATGGCTACGTGATGCTTCACAAAAAATTTGTTGATCAAAGCAAAAACCCCAAAGTCCGTTTAGCAAACCTCACGAAAAGCGCGCCGAGAGCACTGTTCACTTCGGTATTCAGTGTTTTGCCGCAACTCCTAAACTTTTTTTCACAAAACACTGATGCCCTTCTAAACTTCCAAAAATTCGCCATAAACAGAGAAACTGACTTGACACAAAGCCTTGTGGATCCACAAAAGTACATTTTCGTTCCTACAGCACAAGGGCTCGTCTCTTTAGCCGATAGAATGAGCGTTAACACTTTTGTCCAGAAAATGCTTTTGAACGGTGAGAAGGCCGACATCACTTTTGAACGCGTCGGCGGAGTTTTAAATGATGTATACCTAATCAAAACTTACTCCAATGGAGCAGAAAAGAAAGTTATTGTAAAACGGTTCAAGGACTGGACTGGCTTCAAGTGGTTTCCGCTGGCGCTGTGGTCGTTTGGAGCCCGCGCTTTCGCTGTTTTAGGACGTTCTAGGCTTGAAAGAGAATGCGCTATAAGTGAACGTTTACGCCGCGAAGGATTTAATGTTCCAAAGATCTTACACGTGAACCATAATGAACGCCTAGTTTTCATGGAATACATTGAAGGCGAAAACCTAAGCAACACTATTAAACGCATTGCAACATCAAGCGGCATAGAAGAAGAGCTTGCTAAAATAATGATGGTAGGCGAGATTTTCGCGCGAGTCCATTCTATTGATGTTGCATTAGGCGATACAAAACCCGAGAACATAATATTCACTTCTAATGGCGAAGTTTACTTGCTGGATTTTGAGCAAGCTGAGCATGGCGGAGACAAAGCATGGGACATCGCGGAGTTTCTCTATTATTCCGCTCATTATCTGCCGCCTCTGTACGGCAACGGCAAAGCAGAGGCAATTGCAAGAGCCTTCATAAACGGCTACTTGAAGGGCGGCGGCAACTTAAGCGCCATAAGGAAGGCTGGGGCCTCTAAGTACACAAGAGTTTTTAGCGTTTTCACGTTGCCCTCCGTACTATTAGCCATGTCCAAGGTTTGTAGAAAAGCTGAACTACCTCGGTGAATGTGCATATGGTCAAGAATGTTACCACGTTAACTTTCTATGGCGGTGTCAACGAAATAGGCGGAAACAAAATTCTGCTGCAAGATAAAGACACACGTGTATTCTTCGACTTCGGCATGTCCTTTACCATGCGGAAACAGTTCTACTCGCCGCCTTTTCTTTCGCCAAAAAGCGAAAACAGCCTCCAAGAGTTCGGGATTCTCCCGAGAATCAAGGGCGTCTACAAGTTCGATCCCAGCCCCGCTGAGGTTGACGCTGTTTTCATCTCGCATGGTCACTTGGATCACTGTGCTTATTTGTCGTTCATAAAACGGGAGATTCCCATATACTGCGGAGAAACAACCCAGATAATCCTGCGGGCGCTCAGCGAAATTCGCAGGGCAGACTTGGAATTCAGCGTCTCTGACATCGCGTTCAAGCCGTTCCGCACAGGCCAGAAAATCCAAGTGGGCAGCTTGGAGATTGAGCCGTTTCATGTGGATCATTCGGTTCCCGGCGCCTACGGTTTCCTCATTCACACCTCAAAAGGCACGGTTGCGTACACCGGCGACTTCAGAGACCACGGCGCCAAACCCGAGTTAACCAGCGACTTCGTGGAGCACGCGGCGAAAGCAGAGCCCGTTGCAGTGGTAACTGAAGCCACAAACATGACTGGCGCGACGGTGTCATCCGAAGCCGAGGTTGAACGCAAGTTGGACAGCATCGTTGCAGCTGCTGACGGCATTGTGCTTGCGGAATTCAGCTACTCAGATGTTGACCGATTGAACTCTTTCTTTCACATAGCCAAAAAGAACCAGCGGTGCCTTGCGCTCTCGCTGAAGCAAGCGCATCTGCTGGAGGCGCTCCGAAGGGATAAAGGCTTAACTGTGCCGCCGCTGGATGACGAGGGCGTATTGATTTTTCGAAAGTCGAAGAAGCGTTTTGACAAGTGGGAAACCCAGCTAATTGAGAAATACAGCGCGCAAAACAAGATTTTCGACGTGTTCGATGTTTCGAAGCAGCAATGCAAAGTGGTGCTTGCCATTTCCTTCCACGATTTTGAGGAGCTTGTGGCGCTCAAGCCCGTAGCAGGCAGCTGCTATGTGCTTTCCGCGTCGGAGCCATTCAACGAGGAGATGGAGCTTGACTACGAGCGGCTAGTTAACTGGCTTAGGCATTATGGCCTGCCGCAATATCACGTGCATGTGTCAGGGCACATCATGCCGCTAAAACTGAAAAAGACGCTTAAGGAAATTGGCGCCGTGCAAATCTTTCCCATTCACACCGAGAGCCCAGACTTATTGGCCAAGTTCATACGCGACTTGAAAAGCGAAGTGACGCTTGTCGAAAAAGGCAGAGAGTATCAGCTTTAGCCCGCGAGCATTTATTACGTGCTGTGGATAAAGAGAATAAGTGTGTGGGCTTTATGAGTGAAGTTCGGTATTATAAGGGTCTGTATAAGGTTAGGGTAGTAACCGAAAGCGAAGGCTACCTGATCATCGAGGCGCTTGAAGAGTTTGAAGACATCGTTGACGGCGAGAAAGTAAAGGTTAAGGTCGGCGAGCAACGCATTGTGCCCTCTGACATGGTTTATAAGCGGAAGCGCTTGGCTCCGCCCGTAAAAGAGCATGCGTACGAGTTGAAGATGGAAAAGAAGCTTAAACAGTTAATCGCTGAAGACGAAAAACAATGCAAAGAATAGCGCTGCAGCACTGCAGAAAGGCTTGAGCAGTGATCTTTAGTTTTGATTCTGTTTACGGCTTCATAAGTTATAAGCCCACAACAGCCACTGATTATTTTCTGATCACCGATGACGCTTTCGCCAGCGATTAGCCGCAGAATCCGCATCGTATTTCACAGTTTAGGCTTAAGCTGCTTAGGCGGCGCCATATTCCTCCAAGCCCTAGTGTTCGCGGATATCCTCCAGCGAGGATACTTCATGGCAGTAGAGCAGAACCCCGCTATACTCGCGTTTGAAGTTGCGCTGACAGTCTTCGCCATAATCTACTTCATCTACATTTACCAGCGCCTAATGCGCCAAGTCCACTAGGCTGGTGGGCGTACTCTTTAACTGAATATTTAAAACGTGCCTTATTCAAAATCCCCTTGATTCCTTCGTCAGAAAATTCAAAGCTTAAATGACTCCCATTCATTTTACTCTTTCTGTCGGGAGAAAAAGCATGTGACAAACGAGAAAATAGTTGAAGGCGATTATGTGCTTCTCTGCTTGGATCCACGCCGCACATACCTAGTCAAGGTTGAAGCTGGAAAAACCTTTCACACCCATAAGGGCTTCATAAAACTTGACGAGCTTGTAGGCAAAGAATTCGGCACAGCCGTTCCAAGCAGCGTGGGCGTAGAGTTCACGGCGCTAAAGCCCTCGCTGACAGATTACATAATGAAATCATCTCGTAAGACGCAGATAACCTATCCGAAGGACGCCGCGTTAATCGTTATGTTCAGCGGCATCGGTCCGGGAAGCCGCGTTGTAGAGTCAGGCACTGGAACAGGCGCTTTAACCACGGCGCTTGCGCATTACGTGAAGCCAGACGGCAAAGTGTACACTTACGAGTTGCGCGAGGAGTTTCAGAAAAACGCCGAGAAGAATCTGAAGCGGGCGGGTTTGCTGGATGTTGTGGAGCTGAAGAGCGGCGACGTCACCGCCGGCATCGAAGAGCGCGATGTTGACGCTGTAATCCTAGATTTGGCGGTTCCATGGCTTGTTGTGCCTCATGCTTATGAAGCGCTGAAGCCTTCGGGCACAATAGTTTCCTTTAGCCCAACAATCGACCAGGTTGTCAAAACAGTTGAGGCGTTGAAAGAGAACAATTTTGTTTTCATAGAGACCGTAGAGTGCCTCATGCGAAGCATGCAAGTTGAGCGGGGGAAAACGCGGCCGCACACGATGATGACTGGGCATACAGGCTACATCACTTATGCACGCAAGACCATTAAGGCTCAGCCGCAGGAGTCAGCTTGAAGCCGCAGTCTTAGCTGGCGTTGCTGGCGCATTTTGTAAGCTATGAGGTTGCTGTTATTTGAGGTTGGCTTAATCGCCAGAAAGCTTCTTTCAGCTGCTCGCTCCGTGTCCAGCCGTAATAAATGCCTGCCAGTTTGCCGAAGCTTGGAATGAACACGTTGTTTATGAACTTATAGAGCATTGGATTGCGTATGCGGTTTTCTAGGAAGGTAGGTTTCCAAATTCTAATGTTGTATTCCCAGCAGCGGATGAAGAAATCCCATCTTGCTCTAGTCAGCGAGTCAAGCTCCGCACCTTTCTTATTCATCAGCATACAATTCTCTAAGGGCACGAAAAACAGCGGCACATAGAACGCCTTGCAATCTTTAAGTTTATCCATAAGCTCAAGCGTGGCCAAAACGTCTTCTTCCTTCTCGTCTGGCAGCCCAATTATCAAAGTCGCCAGTGGACACCACTCATTATCGTTCAATATTCCGAAAGCACTGGTAACAATTTCCTGCCACTGCTCAGGCTTATACGGCAGCATTTTGCCCGCCATATACTTCCGCATAAGCCGAACGCTACCCGTCTCTATACCTGTCTCAGCGGTGACTATGGGTTTACCGCCAAGCGAATACCAACTATGCTCAATTAGGATCTCAGCTAATTCCTTAATCATCTGAGGATTATTAACTACAGGCGCCAAAGACATGTGAGAGATTTGGATGCTTCTGACAGCTGGGTGATCTCCAACGGTTTTCACCAGCTTCACCACTGCCTCTCTGTTGGGGATGAAACTTTTGCTTTTCGCGCCATACAGAAAGATGTCTTCCGTAATCAAAGTTATGTGGTCGCTGCCTTCCCTAGTGGTCACCTCAACTTCTTGCATAACGCGGTCCAGCGGCACATCCACGCGGGTCTGCATGGTAGGCGTGCAGAATTGACAGTTTCGGCCACAGCCCTTGGAGATTTCTACTTCACCGTGAACGGCGGCATGCTTAACCAACGGCATAGTTCCATAATCCCAGTCGTTCATGCCCTCGTCGGCGCGAACTACCCGCTGAAGCGGTTCTCCGTTAACTGCCTTCTTAAAAACTTCAACGATGACGTTAGGGTTTCCGCCGATGACGACGCAGTCCACGCCGTATTTGTCAGTCATCTGCTTGCGCTCCAGCTGCCAAGAACCAAAACCGCCAACAATCACTTTCGGCTTGAACTTTTTGATGCTTGGGTGGGTCACAAGTTTTCGGAACTCTGTGGCGTTCATTGACTCGCCGCCGCCGATAACCGAAGAATAGGTCTTGCTGACGTAACCCATGCCTGTGGGATCCATCGAAGAAATGCCGACAACCTTTGTGTTTGGTCCCACAAAATCCTCTAAATCAAAAGGATGCACTACAACCACATCGGCCTCGGAGAACCCGTTTTCCAGAAGCATAGCTTCAACTTTTCGCAAACCGTAAGGTGCATACTTGGCTCTGCCATCAGGGCAGCGTGGAACAGGCGGATAAAGCGATTTTCTGGCAAGGCCCAGCGGGATAGGCCCTAAAGCGAAACCGGCGGAAAAGGCCATAAAAGGGTTATTGAAAAAATCGCTCATTTCCGTTGCTGAAGCGGTAAGCACAATTTTAGCGCCTGAACTTGTCCTCATATTCTCCCTTCATATTCCATACAAATAGTGAAAAAGAATGTTTTCCACGCCTATTAAAAATTACTGTTTACCTTCATCGGATGCCGCGGTCGCGTTGGCTAATTGCCGTCCGAGTAACTCTGAACTTTCATCCGCAACGGTCAAGCTAATGCCTTCTCATCATCCGGCGAAAAATACTAAGTCAAACTGAGGATAAAAGGGTTCTTAGCAAGCCGCTAAATTGGCTAAGGGTGAGTTGTAACCTTTTTAACTTAAAAGGCTTAATTCACCTATTAAACCTGAAGATGAGATCATGCCCATAAAATATTATGCCGCTCCAGACGTAAAAAAGCAAGTAGACGCGATTGCCGCTGCGCTAAACCTTCACCATGTCGTGCCGCAATTCGTTTTCTGTGTACGAAGCAAAGGCTCTAAAGCCAAACGCACAATCGCCCGCATTCATGGTTTAGGAAAACTCTGGCAAGACGTTCTGAACCTTCCGCCATCTTATACTATTGAGGTGATATCGGAGGTTTACGACAAAATGTCAAAGGAAGAAAAAGAGAAAACTCTTATCCACGAGCTTCTGCACATTCCAGGCGGCTTCTCAGGCGGCTTCCGCCCGCATAAGGGTTACGTGGAAAGGGAAATTGTGGAGAAACTCTATAGGAGGCTTCAGCAAGTAAGAGCTTCTAAAAATTTCGACGCTGATTTATAGCGCTCGGCATGTAACATTTTTAAGCAACAAAAAAGACTGAAAAAGAAGCCGTCACTTGTAAAACCACAAAAGCAGAAAGTCCTGTGGCAAAAATGAGGTTTCCAAATACTCTAGGAGGTTTGCTTAACGAAGCACAACATGAAAAGCCTAAAGCATAACGGAATATACGTTCCACAATATGACTACAAAGGCTTTAGCGTCAAAATTAGGGGTCAAGCGATAAAGCTCACGCCGAAAAGCGAGCAGATGGCTATTGCATGGATAAAGAAGCGGCAGTCAGCTTTGTCGCCGCCAGACAAGGTTTTCATGAAAAATTTCATGCGCGAATTTTTGGAGCAACTGCAACGTGAAAATCCTTCCCTGCAGTTTTTAACGGGTTTCACCGCAGAATATTTGCAGAAAATAGAGACTTCAGATGAAAAAGACATTAGTAACCCTGATTCGGCCATTCATCAAGATATTGATTTTACTGAAATTTTGGATTTTGTGAAACAAGAGAAGCTCCTCAAAGAGACAATGACTCCTGCTGAGAAAAAGCAGAAAGCCGCTGAACGAAAAGCGATAAGAGAGAAACTGAAAGCCTATTATGGCTTCGCCGAGGTTGACGGTCAAAAACTGGAAATCGCCAACTGGACAGCTGAGCCCTCATGCCTTTTCGCAGGGCGAGGCGATCACCCGCAGCGTGGCAGATGGAAAGAGGGGCCACGTGAAGAGGACATAATCTTGAACCTCTCTCCTGACAGTCCAAGGCCGCCGGGAAACTGGAAAGCC
>JBNARN010000022.1:2376-5825 GCA_049718365.1 Candidatus Bathyarchaeales archaeon | reverse complement strand
AGCCATCGTGTGGGAACCAGATAAAATGTACTTGGCAAAGTGGGAAGACAAACTAACGGGGAAAATAAAGTACGTCTGGTTCAGCGACTCCGCGTTTCTTAAACAGAACCGTGAAAAAGAGAAATTCAAAAAGGCCGAGGCGCTGGGTAAGCAAATAAGCAAAATCGAGGAGCACATACTCAAAAATCTTGATTCTAAAGATGAAAAGAGACGGAAGATTGCCACAGTTTGCTGGCTTATCTTGGGCCCAAACATGAGGGTAGGCGACGAAAAAGACCCTGATGAAGCCGACACGGTAGGCGCAATCACACTTAGACCCGAGCACATCAAAATTGAAGGCGACACCCTGCACTTTGACTTCTTAGGCAAAGACTCTGTACGCTGGATAAAAAGCATGAAAGCTCCGCCGTCAGTCATCAGAAACATCAGCGAATGCATGAAGACATGTAAGGAGTATTTGTTTGAAGGCGTAGATTCCAAGAAGGTTTCCCGCTTTCTCTCTGAGAAGATGCCTGGGTTAACCGCCAAAGTATTCCGCACTTGGAGATGTACGAAAACGCTGCGAGAGGAGCTGGCTAAAAGCGGCGTGAAAAAAGAAGATCCGGAGTATGTTAAAAAATTTTATGCGAAAATGGCTAATTTGAAAGTGGCTGAAGTGGCTAATCACAAGCGTAAGATTCCGCCCAATTTTGATGAGCGCTTAGCCAAAAAAGAAGCCAAGCTTAAGGAAATGGAAGCGCAGCTGGAGCAGAAGAAGGCGGAAGGCAAGAAAACAGCGGCGCTTGAAACTCGAATAGAAAAAGCACGTTTGGATTTGGATTTGACAAGGCTTACGAAAGAGTACAATTTGGGTACGTCGCTTAAGTCTTACATTAATCCTATGGCTTATGTGGAGTGGGCGCGGAAAGTCGATTTTGACTTGGAAAAGTTTTATCCAGCCACATTGCGCAAAAAGTTCAGTTGGGCGCTGCAGCGCAAGCGGGTTAAATCTGACACCGAGTGCGCAACTGAATGAAGCTTATTGAAACAAAAGAAGGCACACTCATCGAAGTTTTTGTCAAGCCAAACCAGCCGCGGTTCAGCGTCAAGCTTGAAGGCAACGAGATTACAGTCTTCTGCACGGAAGAACCCGTAAAGGGCAAGGTAAACAAGGAACTAACAAAGGAACTTTCGAAGCTTTTCCAAGCTCATGTCGAAATAGTTTCAGGATTAACCTCAAGACAGAAGCGTTTGATCATAAAGAACGTGCATGGCGACGCAGCAGAAGCGATTCTGCGCAGCTTTTCGAAATAACCCTTTAATAAAACAGCTTAAAAATCACGTTTATTAATTGCGCGCATTGCTCCGTTGGTGGCAGACGACTTTCAGCCCACAAAATTAAATACTAGATTCGCGTGCAATGAAACGAACTGAAAAAGGGTGGAGCTTTGGCAAAAAGAGAGATTAGGCTGCAGTATTCGGGCTATGTTATATTCGCTGCGAAATTGCTCAGCGTTGCCACAGGGCTGATTTTCCAATTCATGCTGGGAAGATCTATTGCAGGTGAAAGCCCTGAATACGCCATCTGGGGAAACATCAACACCATCCTTCCATACTTCACGCTGCTAGCGGGTATCGTGCCCTTCTGGGTCATGCGATGCGTCGCTAGAGGGAAAGAAGGCGCAGCCAAAACAGGCCTCGCGATAAACTTGATTTTTTCCTTGATAACTGTAACCGCTTACTTCATAATTATTCCGATCATGCTGCCGACGCTACTCTCGGGAGCCGGCATAGCTAACCCCGAGTTGTATCTGCCATTTTATCTAATCGTGTCAGTGCAAATAATCGAGGCATACCTAATCGGGCTTTTTGAACCCTGTATACAAGCACGCACGCCGCACTCTGTTGGTTATGGCTTGATCTTGCAGCAGCTGTTACGGGTGATTGTTGGTTATGTGATAATCATTCAGTTGGGGCAACCTCTTCTAGGCGCAGTAGTAGCCACTATTATCGCATTAGCCGCACAGGCAGCCTTTTACTCTTGGCTTCTTGCAGATGAGTGGAAGCAGTCTATGCAATGGGGGTATGTGAAAGAGTGGCTTAAAGGCTCAGTGCTCGTCATATACAGCGTTGTAGGTGGTGTAATTGCAAACTTCGTTTTCATCATGCTCTTTTACTATGGAGGTTATGGCAGCAACGAGATATACTATGCCGCACTGCAAATCGCGGGAGTCATCACTTACTCTGGCTCCATATCCTACGCGCTTTATCCGAAGCTCTTGGCGGAAGGAAAAAGCGAAGATGTAACCTCCTCTTTGAAGACTGTTTTGATGTTTGCGCTTCCAATGACGGTTGGCGCCATAGTTCTGTCAAGCTCATACATAGTCCTCTTAAGACCCGACATAATGGCGTTGTATCCTGGCTCGGAGCTTGTTCTCATAGTTCTTGCTGTGGATTCTCTGGTTTCGGTTATCTCAAGCATTTATAGCTCTGTGGTATATGGTGTCGAAACCGTGGACCGCGAACGTTTATCCTTCAAGTCGCTGGTTCACAGCAAAATATTCATGCTGTATTCGCTTTCTTACCTGCACTTTGCCATTACAATTCCTTCAACCTATTTTGTTTTAACTACCTATGCGTTGCATCAGCCGTTTTTGGCGGCTTTTTCTGTCTGCGTAATCAACTCCACGGCGCGTTTTCTAATGTTCCTAATCTTGGTTGCCATAGTTCGAGGTATGATCAAGATCACAATACCATGGAAGAGCATAGCAAAGTACGCTTTGGCCTCCGCCGTCATGGGCGCCGTGCTATTCCTCTTGCCCTACACAAACAGAATATCAACAACTCTAGCTTGGACGGCTATAGGCGGAGTAGTTTATCTCGCGGTGCTAATGGCCATTGACAGGGAAGCCAGGCAGCTACCGAAGGCTGTGCTTGGCGAAGTTAAGCGGAAAAATTCTAAGGGTTAGGCTTGTAAAAGGGCCGCTGTTGCACTAGAGGAGTAGCGCCTCTAAAATTTCTTGGAGTTGCTCTTTGCTTTGGATGCCTTTGAAGATGATTTTGCCGCTGGGAAACGCGCGAAATGACACATCACGAAAGACGAATTCAAAGATAATGCCTGAAAGGGCGCTTTTCAGCTGGGCTTTGCCGCGGATTTTGGCGAACGCCTCATCTTTTTTGTCGTATTTGAAGGTGACTATGGCGCTTTTTTCTTCGCCGCATGTTTCTTCAATCCTAGCCACGTAATCTTCAACCGTTGGCATTAGAGCTGCTCAATCTCCCTTAGGATTTCTGCGAAGCGGTCGATTTCTTTGCGTGTATTGTATATGTAGAAGCTTGCGCGAGCGGAAGATTGCAGCTTAAGCGTTTGATGCAGAGGCTGTGCGCAGTGGAAGCCGCTGCGTATCATAACTCCGTAATTGTCAAGTAGAAGCGCCACGTCATGCGATGATAAACCCTTTATGCCGAAG
>JBNARN010000022.1:0-2366 GCA_049718365.1 Candidatus Bathyarchaeales archaeon | reverse complement strand
CCGCTTCGAATTTCCATGGCGGCTCATTCCAGTCTATGCTGCAGCGGCCTGTTTTCTGGTTGTATACTACTTCCCGTATCATTTCGCCGCCTCCGTGGAATGGCTCCATGGCCTCAAGCAGATGCCGCTTAGCGTACAGCGCGCCTGTGCCTGTTGGCCCCAGCATCTTATGCCCTGAAAAGGCAAGGAAGTCAGCGTCTAGGTCTCTAACGTCCACGGGCATGTGCGGCACGGATTGGGCTGCGTCTACGAGCACGAGGGCGCCGTTTTCGTGGGCGAGTTTGGCGATTCGCTTTATGTCGTTGATTACGCCGCTGACGTTTGAGATGTGGCTGAAGCTGGCGAGCCTGGTTTTGCTTGAGATTTTGTTTTCTAAATCCGTGTAGTCCAGTGTGCCGTCAGCGTTTACGTTAACGTATCTTACTGTGCAGCCGGTTATTTTCGCGATTAGCTCCCAGGGCACGAGGTTGCTGTGGTGCTCCATAAGCGACAGCAGCACTTCGTCACCCTTTTTCAGGTTGTGCAGTCCCCATGCGTAGGCGACTAGGTTGATGGCTTCGGTGGTGCCTCGTGTGAAAACTACTTCTGCTGCGTCACGTGCGTTTATGAAGTTGGCGATTTCTTTTCTGGCGTTTTCATACATTTCGGTGGCTTCCTGCGAAAGCGTGTGCACGGCTCGGTGGACGTTGGCATTGTGGTTCTCATAGTATTCTCGGAGGGTATCGATTACTTGGCGTGGCTTCTGCGTTGTCGCGGCGTTGTCAAAATAAATCAGCGGGTTTCCGTTTATCTTCCGCTTTAGGATAGGGAAGTCTTCGCGGATTTTGTATGGGTCTAGGATTGTTTTTCCTCCGTTGTGCGCAGTCTTCTGGATAAGCGTTCGGCGAGTTCTTCCTCTTCCAGCGCCTGCTTTTCCTCGAAAGTTAATTCTTTAGGCAGCCAGACTGGCACCACGCCTTTCTGCTCGTAATATTTGCGGATTGCCCGCTTGACGGCGCCTACGGCTAGGACACCGCAATGAAATTTGACGCTTGGCAGGCCGCCTACTTCCTCAGTTACCTTCTGCCATGTTATATCCTTCCAAATGTTTTCTAGATTCCTGCCCTTTATCATTTCAGTGACGATGCTTGCGGTTGCAATGTTGGCGGCGCAGCCGTAGCTTTCAAAAGTAGCTTTTTCCACAATCTCCTGCTCGTTGATTTTCATGTAGAAGGTTATCATGTCTCCGCAAGCAGGATTGCCCGCTACAGCTACAACGTTGGCGTCATCCATCTTGCCCAAGTTCTTGGGATTTCTGAATAGGTCAAGCACTTTCTGAGTGTAGGGTAGGGGTACACGTGACATTTTAGTCAACTCCTGTGGAGCCTACTATGCCTCTTATGCGGTTAACAGCTGTGGGTAATACGTCTAGAACATAGGTTATATCTTCTTCTGTATGGTACCGCGTGGTTTTCATGAGTATGCTGCCATGGGCTTCACTGAATTTGCGACCTATGGCAACGAGCACATGGCTAGGCTGGAGCAGCCGGCGGCTGCAGGCGCTTCCGCTGGAAACGTAGACGCCCTTGAGGCTTAGCTCAATTGTTAACGCTTCGCCCTCGCAGCGCAGGAAACTAATGTTGGCATTGTCAGGCGCACGCTTGTCACCCGCGGGGCCGTTGAGCTTTACGTCTGTGAGTTTGGCGAATATGCCGTCTACGAGTTTGTCGCGCATCCGGCGCATGCGGCTCACATTGGCTTCAAAATCTTGAAAGGCCAGTTCGGAAGCTTTTGCGAAGCCTGCTATAAGCGGCGTGTTCTCGACGCCGGGCCAGAGCTTCTGCGTGCCTATCTGCCCTTCGAGAATCTTGTCCACGTTTACGCCTTCCCGCACGTAAAGCGCGCCGATGCCGCGTGGCCCGAGAATTTTGTAGCTGCTTACGGTTGCCAAGTCCACCCTCAGCGCCTGCACGTTGAAGGAGACACGGCCATAGGCGTCTGAGGCGTCAGTGTGAAACAGCGCGTCGGGATTTCTGTCCTTTACTATGTCTACGGCTTCCTTGATGGGCTGAACAGTGCCGATTTCGTTGTTTACGGCGGCAATGCTTACAAGCACCGTTTCCCTGTCCACTGCCTCCTTTAGCTTTTCAAGGTTTAGGAAGCCTTCGCCGTCCACGGGCACTTTGCTTACCGCGTAGCCGAATTTCTGCAGCGACTCCGCCACATGCAGGACGTTTATGGGTTCGATGGCGGATATCACGATTTTCTTGCCGCGGTGCTTGTTGGCGAACGCCGCGCCCATCAACGCCAAGTTATTGGCTTCTGTCTCTCCCGGCGTGAACGTTAACTCCTCGAGGATTTTGGCGCCTATTAAGCGGCTGATTTTC
>JBNARN010000021.1:0-18753 GCA_049718365.1 Candidatus Bathyarchaeales archaeon | reverse complement strand
CCTTCATATTTGGCGGCTATTAGAAATTCATTGCAGAAACCTATAGAGGGTAGGTCCGCGCGCCTAAGCTGAAGCCTATTAGCCGCCTATCAGCCAAACAATGCAGAAAACAATGGAGGGTAGGTCTGCCGCGCTTCTTTAGTGTCGAGTGATGACTGCATCAAAATTGTTCGCGCTAAGCAGGATAGTGGTGGCGAAAAAATGTTGTTAGACGCTGTCGCTCAAGCTATTCCGCTGCTGCTTTTCCTGCTTTTTTGAATTTTAGTTTTGCGGTTAAGATTTTTTCTGTTGCGAACAATCTTGACGCAACGTACATGACGACTACTGTGAATATGGCAACGTAAATTATGCCGAATACTGCTGTTGCGTAGTCGTTCATTATGACTGCTTTTGAAGCTATTATTGGTTGGCTGTATGGAATCGCGAAAAACACGGCTTTAATCGCCATTGGTAGCGTGTTAAAGTCTATGTACATTAAAGCCATTGCTGGGATGAAGATTAACGGGTAAATGTAGCCTACCAGAGCAGTTGCTCCTCGAACGTCTGATGCGAAAGCGGACATGATTACCGCCAGCGCTAAGCCTGAAAGCAGTGTTATGAACAGTGATATGCCTAATAGCATATAGCCGAATGGTGAGGGCACCAGACCCAGCTTCACTAAGTCCACGGACAACTCGCTGGGTATTCTCAAGGTTATCGAACCAAGCATGTAGTTGTAGCCTATCATCATAGCTATCGAGGCTAAGCCTGCGACGATTATTGTGCTGGCTAATTTGCCCATAAGAATGGCGAAGCGGTCCACGGGCACGGTTAGCAATGTTTCAAGCGTTTTCTCCTCTTTCTCCATGGCCACCGATGTTGCCGCTATCTGCATGGAGTACGTTAGCATAATCATTATCGTTATGGGCAGTGCAAGAGTCTGCGACATCATTAAAGCCGCAAGCGTGGATGGGTCAACTCCCGTCTGGATTTCCCCCTTAATTATGGCCGACTGCGTCGTCTGCACCACGTCTGGCGCTATATACCTGTTGAAACCGCTTACCAACGTGTTAATCACGGATGAGCCAATGTCGGAGAATATTCCGCCGCCCTGAAACACGCCGTAAACGTTCACTGTGGCTTTAATATTCAGGTTGCCGCTGGTATGCGCCGTCATGTTTGCGCTGAAACCCGCGGGGATTTCAATAAACTGCGTGCTGTTGTTTTTAGTCAGTAAGTCTTGCTCTAAAACTTGCTGCGGCGTAAGGTTTTTGACTACTATGGTTCTCATGGATGCGTTCAAGAAAGTAATGAAAACCTCTGACCAGTTGCCTCCATCATTATCAACCACTAGCAAAGTGGCTTTTTCAGCCTGTTCCTGCGCTGTTTCCGCCGCGTAGCCGAGCACCATGCCAAGAATTGGGAAGAGCACTAACGGAATAACCAGCATGCCGAGAAGAATTTTGGGGTCGCGAATTAACTCTTTAAGTTCTTTTACACATATTGTCTGAAATCCTTTAAGCATAACCAACCACCTTCGCGAAAACTTCCTCCAAATTTGCACTGTTAAATTTAGCTTTAAGCTTCTGGGGCTCGCCTTCAAGCACAACTTTGCCCTTATTGACTAATGCTACGCGGTCACATAGATACTCTACTTCCAGCATGTTATGGCTGCTAAGTAGCACCGTAACGTCGTGGTCTTTCACGTAACGTTTGATTATTTCTCTCACATGATAGGCATGTAAAACGTCTAAGCCGCTTGCTGGCTCATCCAATATGGCAAGCTTAGGCCTTGTCATTAAAGCCCTCGCCACTAGAAGGCGTCGCTTCATGCCTTTGCTGTAAGTTTTCGCCTTATCCTTTAACCGTTCACCTAAGCCGCTTATGGCCGCGGCTTCTTCGATGGCTTGCTTCACGTCGCTTGCGCTGCCTTTACTAAATTTGGCCATGAATTCAAGGTATTCCCAACCTGAAAGGTTCGGGTAAGCGCCTGCCTCCTCTGGCAGGTAACTTATGACCTTGCGGACTTCTGAAGCCTGATTTACCACGTCTAATCCGAAAACATTTACCGTGCCTGAGGTGGGCAAAATCAGCGTGGAGATTATGCGCAGAGTTGTAGTTTTTCCTGCACCGTTAGGTCCTATTAACCCAAAAATTTCGCCTTTTTTTATGCTGAAAGTTACGCCGTCCAGTGCACGAATGTTGCCGAACTGCTTAACTAAGGATTTCACTTCAACTGCGAGGCTCAATAGCGGGCACCTGCGCTTCTATGATTCGAACCAAGCAGATATAAGGCTTTACTGGTTAACAGTTAAATTGCAACTAAAGTGGAATTCAGCGCCTGTGACTGTTTTCTCAGCAAAAGTCATCTTGCTGCAATAAATTATTTGTAGTTGTTTGGGTTCCATATAGGCTGTTGCGGTGGATAATTACGGAAACGTCAAAGAAACACAATGCTCAAGCGCCGAGAACGGTTACAGCGCCCTGCGGTTGCACCTACCAAGACAGAGGCTGGCTGTTAACCCGCATCAGCGAATGCGAGTATCACAAGCGAAAGCGAACAGCAAAGCGACCGCCGAAACCAAAAGCCGAATGCGTAAGACCATAAAAAGCAGCTACAGCAACACTTGGATTATGATTAAGATTATTAGAAGGAACGGCAGGAGCCGTAGGGCTTTTCTTTTAATGCGCACGGCGTCGTCAACTTTTTTCTCATCCATCAGCCGCATGATATATACTGAAGCGGCAAGGTTGTAGAGAAAGACGGCATACACGGAAATCATCATTCTATCTGCCAGCGTCAAATAGCCCGTCGGTGGAATGCCGTTGATTAATGATAAGTGGAACGTTGTTGCAGACAAAAGTGTGGTTACTCCTAACGTGATGCGCTGAGAGAAATTCTGTGGCGCCATGAAAAACGCAAGCAAAGAAATCGTGGTGATAACTAAAACTGGCAATACGCTCTTCAGAAACGAGGAGACGCGCGGCCTAGCCAAGGTAACACTGAACACGAAGCGAGAATATTTCTCTTCTCCATAAGCATGCTCAGTTACAGAAGTCTTGAAATCTCTAAGCTCCCAGCCGACAACGCTGGCAGTGGATTCCATGCCTGACTCGCTGCTTTCCTTAAAAACCATGCGGGACGCATCTAAATTCTTGTGTTCCAGCATCACCGCGAGCTCGTGGCTCTCAAATGGGTATTGCGTGAAATCAAAAGTTTTAATGAAATCTCCGCGAACACGATACTCCAAGTAGCCTTGCGCTTCATTCACCTTTACCTCATACTTCGTTGGCGCGCCATTAATGAATTCAAACTCTTTCACTTCCGCAAGGCTTATTTTCGCTGGGTCAAACCTGAACCATAAATAAAAGTCCAATCTGTAACTGTTTGCCGCCAAGTCTACCTTTTCCACGTTCACAAGCAAGGCGCCAACTTCAACATCTACAGGCGTTTCGGAAGTGTTAAGTGCCGCCGCGTTTTGAATGAACAATGCTAAGAAAAACACTGCGCATGCAATTGATATCAGCGGCTTAACTTTCGCCATGAACCATTACCTCGCAGTTTTCGCATTTTTAAGCAAATTTAATATTTAAGAATTTCCGAGTCAGCGCCCTACCTTTCCAAATTGCAAATAACCGAAAAATAGCTCTCGTGGGCACCGGCTTCTCAGAGGTTGTAGAGTGGAAAGTTTTATTTCCCGAACGTGTTATAAAAAGGATTTTAGGGTTGCTGCAGTTGAATAAAGATGGACTTCATACACTATTCAGTGAAAACTATCCTTTACTCAGCATCCTGCTCGGCGCTGCACTGGTCTCTGTTACAATAGGCCCCTTTCAAAACTTCGATACACAACTTGAATATGACGCAGCGTCAGGCGTGATTAAGTGGGGCATGCCCTACATGAAATATTATGGCGACATGATTAACCAGCCGCCATTAGGCTTCTATATAGAAGCGGTGTTCTTCAAAATTTTCGGCTTATCATTCAACAACGGCGTAGCGCTCATAACATTGTTCAGCCTCGGCTGCGCCTTCTTGGTGTACAAAATCGGTGAAGTTCTCTATGGCAAATCAACGGCATTATTAGCCACTGCGCTCTTCGCATTTACCCCTTGGCAGTTTGTTCTCTCCAGAAGTTTCCTCATCGACGTGCCCTGCTTATTTTTCAGTCTACTATGCCTATTTGTGGGGATACATGCGATACGCAGAGACTCCGAAGTGCTGTTCATGATTTCAAGTGTTCTCTTCGCTGTAGCGCTTCTAACAAAATTCTTCGCCGTTTTTGTCCTGATTCCGCTATCTTTATTCTACGTTCGCTATCGCCAGAAAAAGCTAAGCCACATTTCTACTGTAGCGGCATATTTTCTACCTACCTTAATTGTGTTTTTCTTGTGGTACGATGTCATTTGGGGGCGAGGACTACTTTACGGCGAAAGCCACACAACTTTCACCCATGACGACTTTGTAAACTTTAACCCCGCCGAGTTTTCGCCGTCATACTTTTTCGTCGGCACCTTTCTCTTACAAGCTGTAGGCTTATTCTTCCTAATTGCAGCGGTTTTATCCGTCAGTGTTTATCTATTTCGCAGAGACATTTTTAAGAAAATTTTGCCTTTTGATTTGATGTGTTTAGCAACCATTGCTGCCGTCATAGGCGCAAACACGTTTCTAGGCGCTGTACTTAACCTTAGCTTTCCTTATAACAACGCAGTTAAATACAACTATCAAGCTTTGCCATTCTTAAGCCTCTTAGCCGCGTCGCTGGCAACCAAAAGCGCCTTACTCTCCAATTCGTTAAAACCAAAAGAAAAACGGCGCGCTCTGCTCTCTGCTGTAACCGCTGTCGGGCTGATCTTGTTGGCGGTGGCGCTTCTTCTAAACATGCATTACGCGAATTACCTCTCCACATCTGACCATCTAGTATTCAAAGTGGATGAAACCCGCAGTGCCGGTTACTCCTTCGTTAATTACTCGCCAATAACCGAAGGCTTTCCGATAGCTGTCCAATATTTTGGCTTCGCGTTTGCGCTCTCTGGGCTCGCGTGGGCGTGTAGACATAAAATCGCCGCTGCACTCAAGCTGCTTACTAGGGCATTAAGACCTAAACTGCAGATTGAACCCGCTAAACCGACGTCGCCATGAGTTGACGCGTAGCTTTTCCTATAGCACTCAGAAAGCGTTAACTTGGCTTATAAAACCAGTTGCCATAGAAACAGCGCTTTCAAGAATATGATTGGGAAAACCACTAAAACACCAAACAAGACCGCAGTCAGCATCATAATACGCAAAGCGCGAATTATGTGCACTGGCGCCAAGTCCTCGCCGTCTCCTAATTTGTAGAAACCTGGCTTTTCAAGCTGCACGCTCAAGGCTCCAGCCATAGCCGCCAATGTCCACCCTGCGTTTAGGCTTGCAGTGTTTCTCTTGTCCCGTCGTAGGATTCTTTGCGCGCCCTTCCAATTCTCACCCAAGATCAGCGCTGATAGCGTCATCAAAATAGCGGTTAACCTAGCTGGCAAATAGTTAGCCGCTGTGTCTAAGCTCGCTGAAAACCATCCAATATTCCTGTGCTCTTCGTCCTTATAGCCCACCATCGAATCCAACGTGTTAATGACTCTGTATGCCACTGCGCCTGGAACACCGAAAAGGGCGAAGTAAAAGAAGGGCGAGGTTACGCCGTCAGTGGTGCTTTCAGCTATAGACTCGACAGCGGCCGAAATTATGTGCCGCTCACTAAGCGTGGCTGGATCTCGCCTCACAATATACGGCAAAAACTGCCTTGCTCTGTTGCAATCGCCCTGCTTGATGGCGTCTGCTATTGGCACAGTGCACTTCCGCATAAACTTCAACGAAAAACTAGACTTCAATATTACGGCTGAAACGATAATGTATGGTAGCCAGCCGAAGAAGTGCTGAACCAAAAACACTGTCAAGTATGCAGGAACAGCGAAAAGCAATATGACACTTATGCCTAAGAGGGCACCGTTTGCCATTTCAACTCGTGCGTTGGTGCTTTTAATTTTAGGCTTGAGAAAAGCGATGACTTTCCCCATCCAGACTGTAGGGTGAATTCTGTCGGGAATCTCTCCGAAAATCACGTCAATTAGAAATGCTGAAAAGAAAATCAGCAGAGAATCAACAAGAAAGGAAACATTTAACGTGAACATATCCTTTTCCAAGCTATCCCGTTTTCGATAAGCCGCATTTTCCTAAGGTTTTCCTCAGCGCTTCAAGCAGCTTTTCATTTTCTCGCCGTGTTTTAACGGCCACTCGAATGTAGTGCTCGTCTATTCCAGCGAATGAAGTGCAGTCTCTTATCAAAACGCCATTTTTCAGCATTTTCTCTTTAAGCTGAGCTGCCGTGAAACCCGACTGCCTAACGTCTATGAAGAAAAAGTTGGCGTCAGCAGGATAAACTTTCAAGCAGCTGATTTTGCCTAACTCGCTTGCCAGAAACTCGCGTTCACTTTTAATAAGTCTGCTTGTTCTATCCGCATGCTCCTTGTCCTCCAGCGTTGCTACTGCTGCAACCTGCGCTAGGCAGTTAACATTCCAGGGTGCTTTAGCGGCGGACAAAACTTCTATTATCTCTTTCGCTGCGATTCCGTAGCCGACTCTTAAGCCTGTTAAACCGAAAAACTTGGTGAACGACCTCAGCACAATAAGGTTTGGATAACGCTTTATTTCGTCAACAAATGAAAACTGTTTTTCTTCATCAACGAACTCTATGAAATCTTCATCAAGGAAAACAAGTGTCTCCTCCTCCAGAGCCATTTTAATGATTTCTGCCAAATCAGCTTGGCGAGTAAGCATGCTCGTAGGATTATTCGGGTTACATACAAAAACTGCTTTTGCTTCTTTCATTTCCCGAGCAAAAACGGCGGGTTCCACTTTAAAACTTGGGCTCAATTTCACAAACTTTGGGCGCGCCCCCGCCTTCCTCACTGCCTTTTCATACTCCCCGAATGTCGGCGCAGGAATAAGCGCAACATCGCCCCTGCTCATGAAAACATCCGCGAATAAATAAATCAGCTCAGTAGAGCCGTTTCCAACAATTACGTTTTCTCTGCTAAGCCCGCTGAAGCTGCCGGCAATGGCATCCCGCAAAGCCGTGGAATCTGGATCTGGATAGGTTGGAATCAGCTCCAAGCTATTCTTTATCGCTTCAATAGCCTTTGGTGAAGGCCCCAGCGGGTTTATGTTCGAGCTGAAGTCGAAAATTTCACTTCTGCCCAAAGTGCTTTTGCCGATTATTTCCCAAACTTCGCCGCCGTGTATGCAGGGCTTAAGCTGTCTAATCTCTTCACGAGCTAATCTCGAAGCTGACTTCATGTTTCTTTCTGCCTCCTTGAAACTTCAATCCGTTCATTAACATTCCAGTGCTGCGCCAAAGCGTTCAGCGCTTCTTCAAACAAATATGTTTTGGGCATCACATCAACCTTCCAGCCAATATCCGATAATGCTTCAGCCGTTTTAGGCCCAATTGCCACAATAGTCACCTTGTTCAGTAGTCGACGCAGTTTCTCCGCTGTGACATGCGCTGCAAGCATGCGGAACAAGTTTCTTGCACCCAGCGCGCTGCTGAAGATAATAGCGTGAATTCTGTCGCCAGCTAAATCCTGAAGAAACTGAAGCGCCAACTCTGGATCCGCTGGAGACTGCGACTCGTAAACGTAAACTTCGTGCACAGTGTTTCCCATAGCCCGAAGCTTTTCAGCCATAACCGGCGATGCTTGTTTGGTTCTGGGAATCCAGATTGACTTCCCAGAAACGCCGAGTTGCCGTAAGCTTTCTATTATGCCATCTGAAGTGTACGTGGGCGGAACTAAATCCACTCGGATTCTGTGCTTCTCAAGCTCTTGTGCAGTTTTCGGGCCGACAGCCACTATCTTGGCTTTTCCCATTTGCTCCTCAAGCTGGTTGCCTAACCCAAGATTTTCAGCCGCCTTCAGCAAATGCTCCACGCCGTTAACGCTCATAAAAACGACATAATCCACAGCGCCTCTCGCCAAGGCGTCAAAGAATCTTTTAATATCTGGCGATGCGCTGGAGCTTTTGATCTCTATCGTTGGAAAAAAGTAGGGTTTCCCACCTTTTTCCGCAATCAACCTGCCTGTTTCTTCAGCCTGCTCGCGCGGTCTGGTAACAACTATGGTTCTTCCTTTTAGTGTGCAGCCTTCTTGAACCATGCTAGCTTCTCTCCTAAAGTGGCAACATCGCCTATAACTATCACTGCAGGCGGTTTTACGCCGTTTTTCTTCGCTGTTTGCGCTATCGTGCCCAGTTTGCCTATTACGCTGCGTTGCTGCTTCAAAGTTCCCTGCTCAATTACGGCAACTGGTGTGTTAGGGTCCAAGCCTCCTTCTATCAGCTTGGTTGCAGTGGACTCCAAGCGTTCTATGCCCATCAAAATGACGATTGTATCCACAGCGCGGGCCAGCTCAGCCCACTTAACAATTTTGCCGCCGTCTTCTGCACGGTGCCCCGTAACGATGGCAACTGAAGAGGCATAATCTCTATGGGTAAGTGGGATACCCGCGTAAGCTGGCGCTGCAATGGCGGAAGTTACGCCGGGCACAACTTCAAAATCTATGCGTTTTTCAGCTAAGACTTCGGCTTCTTCTCCGCCTCTTCCGAAGAGAAACGGGTCGCCGCCTTTCAGCCTAACAACTTTCTTGCCTTCCAGCGCCTTTGCCACGAGCAGCTCGTTAATTTTCTCTTGTGGTAGCTCGTGTTTTCCCGCGCTTTTGCCCACGTAAATTTTCTCCGCTGTTTCCGGCGCCCACTCCAGAATCGCCTCGTTAACTAATCTATCATAAACGATCACGTCAGCGGCTTTCAGAGCTTCCACAGCCTTCAAAGTAAGCAGCGCTGGGTCTCCGGGTCCAGCACCTACAAGAAATACTTTACCCTTACCCATATTTTTCCCTCCATTCCGCCTCAAATTTTTTGGCGCCCTTCTCCAAAAGGAGCCACGCAACTTTTCTACCTAAATCCTCTGCATCCTCAAGAGCGCCTTCCGCAGAGGCCGCGATTTTCTCGCGAGTTTTAAGTGAAAAGATGCACCCGTAAAGCGATAATGCTCTGGCGTTGGCGCGGCCAATTGCGCCTATCGGAACGCGGCATCCACCCTCAAGAGCGAGGACTAGGCTTCTTTCAGCAGTGACCTCAGCTCTGGTCGGCGGGTCATCGATGGCGCTGAGCATTTTGATGACTTTTTCGTTATCGCGTTTTGCCACCACAGCTAATGCGCCTTGCCCCGCAGCGGGCGTGAACTGCTCTATGGGGAAGCGTTCTGCGATTAAGTCTTGCAGCCCCATTCTTTCGAGCCCTGCTTCGGCCACTATGACTCCGTCAAGCTCGCCTCTTTTCACTTTGCGAATTCTCGTGTCCAAGTTGCCCCTTATGGGAACCACTTGCAAATCGGCGCGTAGAAATTTAACCTGCGCCAAACGCCTTAAGCTGCCGGTCCCTATAACTGCGCCTCTGGGTAAGTCCTTGAATGTGGTATTGCCTCTTGATACAAGAGCATCATGCGGCGAGCTTCTCCTGGGCACCGCTGCTATCACTGTCTCCGAAGTCTCTAATGTGGGAACATCCTTCAAGCTGTGCACGGCGAAATCAACCTCGCCTCTTGTTATGGCCAAATCTATCTCTTTTTCAAAGATTCCTTTCATGTCAATGGTGAAAAGCGGCTTTTTTCTCTCCTTGTCCCCTGTTGTCTTGATGACTTTAATTTTGAACTCTACTGCTGGATAAAGACGTTTAAGGCTTTCAAGCACGCTTTCTGTTTGTATCAACGCAAGCCTGCTGCCTCGTGTTCCCACAGTTAACATCATTTCAGACTGCCACGCCATCAGTTATTTACTGGTTCATCCATGATTTTACGTCCTTCGCCAAATACGTGATTATAAGATCAGCGCCAGCACGTTTGATCGCCGTCAAAACTTCCAAAGCAGCTGCTTTCTCGCTTATCCAACCCATTTTAGCGGCCGCCTTAACCATGGCGTATTCTCCGCTCACATTATACGCGGCAATAGGCACGTTAAATTTTGATTTAGCCAGACTTATTATGTCCAAGTAGGCTAAGGCTGGCTTCACCATGATTATGTCGGCGCCTTCGCTTATGTCCAACTCCATTTCCCGCAGTGCTTCACGCGGATTTCCATAATCCATCTGGTAGCCGCGTCTATCTCCGAATTTTGGCGCACATCCCGCCGCATCTCTGAATGGACCGTAGAAGCAAGAGGCGAATTTAGCAGAATAAGCCATTATCACCACTTGACTGAAGCCGCCGTCATCTAACGCTTGCCTAATCGCTTGGACTTGCCCATCCATCATGCTTGAAGGCGCCACGATGTCAGCGCCAGCCTGCGCGTGGCTTACAGCTATTTTCTGCAAAATTTCAAGCGTCGCATCATTCGCGACTTCACCGTTCTTGATAACGCCGCAGTGCCCATGCATCGTGTACTCGCATAAGCAGACGTCAGTAGCAACAACAAGCTCGTCGCCATACTCTTTCTTTAAGTGTTGAACTGCTTTTTGAACTACGCCGTCAGAGGCATACGCGGCAGAACCTACTTCGTCCTTCTTTAATGGAACGCCAAAAAGAATCACTGCCTTTACACCCTGCTCAACCACTTGCCTAACCTCATCCACTACACCTTGAATCGGCAACCGCGAATGTCCTGGCATAGACTCTATGGGAATAGGTGCACGGGCATTTTCGTCAACAAACACGGGATACACGAGGTTGCTTGGGTGAAGCCTGACCTCGCGTATTATATCGCGTAATGCCTGCGTTCTGCGTAGTCTTCTCATTCTAACTCTGGGGAAACTCAAACATGCTCCTCCTTACTTGCTTGAAAACTTTCCGCTATCTTCTGTGCTGCCCTTTGGGCTTCGTCAAGCTTGCCATCATGCAAAAGCTTCCTAACATGTTCATCTTTAAGTATTTTGTAGAGAATTTTCTTCCGAAGCTTCTGATCTGCTATTTGCTGCTTCAGCATCATGCGAATCTGCGCTTGCAGCTTAATCTGAAGTAAATCCTCCTTTGTGATTAATTTCTCTACTTTCTGCCGTAGGAGCCTAGCCATTGCAGGGCTCTTCCCACCCGTTGACACCGCTATCCTTACATCGCCGACCTTTGCCACGGCTGGAAGTATAAAATCGCTTATCGCAGGGTTGTCTGCCACGTAAACCATGCAGCCTGATGAACGGGCAAGCTTGGAAAGTTGCACATTAAGCTTCTGATCGCTTGTGGCGACGGCTAATACGTCTGGCTTAGGGTTCAGCTGACTAAAAAAGGCCTCTTCATCTTTAATGTCCACTTTTAGAAGGTTAATCTTTTTCTCTCGACTGAGCTTCTCTATGCCGCTTGTAAAAGTTCTGCTGGCAACCAAAATTTTTGCGCCAGCATCCAAAAAGCTCAAAGCTTTCCTATACGCTTCTTTGCCTCCGCCCACTATGACAACGTATTTTCCGTCAAATTTGAAATCAATAATCACTTTCGTCGCCTCGCCTCTTCTGGTAGGTTGGGCAAAAGTTTGTAAGTGAATCTTTGAATTTCTCCAAAAACAAATCGTAGTCTACTTTGCTTTTGCCTATGGGCGCCGCGAGTCCCATCAACTTAGACAGATCCAAATAATTTTCTGCAGCCTCAAGGGCTTTGCTTCCGAACTCCTCGTATTTTATTTCGACCTCTGGAATCATGCCTCTGCCTTCAAGTTCAACACGCGGCACTGTGCCCAGCAACTCCACGCCGATGTTGCTAAATGCACGTTTGATAAGCATCTTCGCTTCATCGGTTAAGTAGCTGACTCGCGTCTTATTTAGGATAACACCTTTCACTTTTACGCCCAGCATCTTCATCAGAAGCGCATAGTTAAGAGCGTTTATCACTGCGCCTTCAACTCCTTCCTTATCGCAGCCGACGACGATGACTGTGGGCGCGCCCAGCGCCAACGCCACTTCAACGGTTGAAGAAGGTCGTGTTACTTCTTCGTTAAGCAATCCCGTGAAAGCGCTCATGGCGCCTTCAATCAAAACAAAATCATATTCCCTGCTTGCTTCCTTAGCCACTTCATGAAGTGGTCTCCAGCCGCTTTCTCCAATTTTTATTGAAGAATACGCTTTCATCGGCTCTTTAATCAAGTAAAGGGCTGGAACAAGATCGCGGATGTCCCCGCCGACCTTAAGCACTCCAACTTTGATGCCCCTCTTTTTTAATGCGCCTGCTACTCCGCTTACAATAAAAGTCTTGCCTGAACCGCTTCCTGTTGCTACTATTAGCAGAAAAACGGGTTTTCGGCGTAGCGCCTCTGCCGATTTGCTTATTCTAATGTTGGTTGATATGCCTATCTCTTTTTTAATTTCAGCCTTCAGCTTTAAATTAGCCTTTCTTATCTCCTCAAGCTCTTCAGCAGATATGCCTAAGTAACTCATAATACTCTGGATAATTGGCGGATTCTCATCCAGCAAACCATGCATGAGAACGCCTACGACGTTTCCCTGCTTGTTGGCGACGCCTGAAACAATGTCCTGTGGCGAATTGTGGTAATTTACGCGCTGAACATGAGAAACAAGGATTGGTTTAGCCTCTTCGTGAACTATCATTTTACCGTAGGTGTGACAGTGGAATCCCGTGACTTCTGTGCCGACAGCATTAGTCATGAAGCTTTCGCCTACTATCGTAGCGGTAACGCGGTCAGTGCATATCAACGGTTTAAATTCCACATCCAACAAGCCGAGGCCTTGCCTCAAAATTGGCGTAGCAGACAAGCGCCCAATATCCGTTGCCTTCGAAAGCACCTGAAAACCTGAGCATATACCCAGCACAAACTTGCCTGTTTCAGCCATACGCAAGATTTCCCGTGCTACGCCGCCCATTACGCTTTGGGACTCTATGAGGCTCCCGCCTGGAACTATCAGCATATCTAGCGCATCTGACGCCCTTTCTCCATGCACCACACCGTCTTCTCGAACGATGTCGGTAGGCAAGTTTCCGAAATCCTCAAAACATGGCAACGCTCCAGGCAAGTAGGCCAATCCGATTCTGCGCTTTAATTTGATCCCGGTCGCCCCTCTTTCCTTTAATTACGGCAAGGCTTATATTTAAGGCGGTCGGTTTATCCAACCATGCATTCTTCGGCTAGGAACGTGCACATAATCAACGTGCGGATCACACATAAAACGGCGCGTATCCCTTTAATTGAGGCAGTATCATTCAAAGACACAAAGGAAGCGTTAAAAACTCTTCGTTCCATGGAGAATGTGGATGAATGTGTGTTTCTTCAAACATGCAATCGCGTCGAGTTTTACATTGTAAGCGAAGAAGGCGAAAAAGTAGCGAGAATGGCAAAAGATTTTTTGGTTAAAAGAGCTGGAACGTTAGCCGATGATGCTTCTAGAGCCGTCGAGTGCTCGTTGGATGGCGATGCTCTGCGGCATATTTTAAGGCTGGCTTCTGGGTTAGAGTCAATGGTTATAGGCGAAGACCAAATTCTCAATCAAGTCTGGGATGCTTATTTAGAAGCAGAATCTGCAAAGACCACTGGCATCGTTCTTAAGCATCTGTTTATGAGAGCTGTAAGCGTTGGGAGACGTGTAAGAAAAGAAACAGGCATCAACAAAGGCGCCGTCTCAATTGGTTCCGCCGCAGTCGAGCTGGCTGAATCGCTACTGGGTAAACTTGATCAAAAGAAAATTCTCGTAATGGGCGCAGGAGAGATGGGTACGCTCGTGGCTAAGGCTTTAGCACGCCGCTGTCTCAAGCCCATCTTCATTGCTAACAGAACATATGAGCGAGCGGTAAAACTAGCCGAAGAGCTTTCTGGCATGGCGGTAAAGTTTGATAAATTCTTGGAGGTCCTTTTAGACGCGGATGTAGTCATCTGCTCGACATCAGCACCGCATTATCTGTTAACTAAAAGTACTGTTTCTAAATTGATGGGTCAACGCCAAAACACGAATGATCTGGTGATAATTGACATTTCAAACCCGCGCAATGTTGAGGAAGCCGTTAGGGAAGTGCGCGGTGTGAAACTTTATGGCATAGATGATCTTCAATTAATAGCTGAAAAAAATAAGCAAAAACGACAGAAAAGCATCGGACAAGCCTCGGAAATAATAGAAAAAGAGCTGGTCTTGCTTAATAGGGACATAAAAATCCTGTCTGTTAACGATATTGTTTCGCTGCTGTTCTCACGGGCTGAGGAAATAAGGCAGAAGGAACTTGCCGAAGCACTTAAATTGTTAGGCCCTATAGGTGCAAAAGAGAAGAAAATCTTGGAAGATTTAACGTTCATCTTGCTTAAACGGACTTATGTGCCTATAGTTGAGAATTTACGTTTAGCCGCTCGGCAAGATGACAAGAAGCTTATAGAATTTGCAATAAAATTATTCGGTTTGGAACCGAATTAAATTGGGGTAAATATGAATGGTTACTGATAAAATAGGCTTAATCATAATCGGCCATGGCAGTAAACTTCCACATAACAGGGAAAACCTTGAGAAGTTAGCTGAACTTCTACGCGAGAGAGCCAGATTCAAGACGGTTGAAATAGCGTTTATGGTTAGAAACACGCCATCAATTCCTGAGGCAATTGAAAACCTTGCTAAAAAGGGCGTGTCCAAGATTGTGCTGGTCCCTGCTTTTCTTGCGCCTGGTGTGCATACTACCCGCGAAATTCCTGAGCTTATAGCCATGAAAGAGCAAGAGCCTCTGCTTAAAGAGCGTGGAATAGAGCTGGTTTACGGTGAACCTTTAGGCGCTGATGCGAGGATAGCTGAGATCATAGAGGAAAAAGCCTTAAGGGCGCTTGGTCAAGAAGTCAAAGAACCCAGCGGGCTAACTGATGCATACGCAATAGCAGCTTCGAACGAAATTGTTAAAACCAGTATGAAACTCATCAGGCAAGCGCTCGGCGATTTCTTGGAGAAAATTCCGCCTTCTCATATACCCATTATCGAGCGAGTTGTCCACGCGACTGCTGACCCTGAATTCGCCAAGTTGCTGGTAATCAGCGAGAAAGCAGTGGATGCTGGGGTCGCAGCTATCAAGGCTGGCGCCAAGATAGTAACCGATGTGAAAATGGTTAAGGCAGGCATAAATGAGGCAAGACTGAAAAAATTTGGATCCAAGATTCTTACATACATCAACGATAAACGCGCGGTTCAGTTAGCTAACGATAAGTCAATAACGCGCGCAGCCGCCGCCATTCGCTTGGCAGTAGAAGACGGGTTAGACGGCGCAATTGTTCTCATCGGAAACGCGCCGACCGCGGCATTCGAACTTGCGGATGCAGTTAAGCAAGGTTTAGTTAAACCCGCCCTTATCATCGCGGTTCCAGTGGGTTATGTTGGCGCTGCCGAATCAAAAGAAGCTATTTCAAAGCTGCCTATTCCATTCATAATTGTTAAAGGCCGCAAAGGCGGAAGCACCGTGGTAGTGGCAATATTCAACGCTTTGCTTTCCATGGCTGAGCAGGAAGTTAAATCTAAAAGGGATTAAACGCGATGGCAAGATTTTTGAAGTATGGTTTATCGACTGGTGCATGTGCCGCCGCTGCAGCCAAAGCCGCAGTAACAGCCCTAATTAGTAATCCAGTTGACAGAGTGGTTATACCCACACCGATTGGTATTCGCTTTGAAATTCAAGTGAAAGAAAGCAAGAAGCTCGGTGACGTCGCGGTAGCGACTGTGGTGAAAGACGCCGGCGATGACGTTGATGTAACAGATAAATTGGAAATCTCCGCTACCGTAAGGCTTACTGACGACGGCAAAATCACCGTTAAAGGCGATAAGGGCGTTGGCGTTGTAACAAAGCCTGGTTTACCCGTGCCAGTAGGAGAATCAGCCATTAACCCCGTGCCCAGAAGCATGATAATCGCCGCCGTCAAAGAAGCACTGCCCAACGGAAAAGGCGCCGAGGTTGTCATAAGTGTTCCAGAAGGCGAGAAAGTAGCGAAAAAAACCTTAAACGCCAAATTAGGCGTGGTAGGCGGCATCTCTATTCTCGGCACGACCGGCGTGGTGAAGCCTCTTTCGCTGGAAGCCTGCAGGCGCTCGCTGGTTCCCCAAATTGATGTAGCGCTTGCAAAGGGCCATAATTGCGTATTTCTGGTGCCAGGCAACATAGGCGAGAGGATAGCTAAGAAACTGTTCAACGTGCCAGACGAGGCAATTATTCAAACAGGCGACTTTATGGGTTACATGCTTGATAAGGCGGTTGAGAAAGGCGTAAAGGAAATCACGCTCCTCGGCCATCCTGGTAAACTCGTCAAGTTAGCCGCGGGAATCTTTAATACGCACCATAAAGTAGCTGATGCAAGAGGCGAGGTCATCGCCGCTTATGCAGCCGCCGTTGGTGCTGACTCACAGCTTGTAAATAAGATATTAGCGTCAAATACCACAGAAGAAGCCATTGCGCTTCTAAAACAAGCCAATCTGCTAAAGCAAACTTTCGATAAGATAGCTGAAAAGGTTGCTTCTCGGGTTATGGAAAGAGTGAAGAACAAGATAAAGGTAAATGTAATGCTTGTTTCCATGGACGGCGCCATCTTGGGCACATGGGGAAAAACATAAGGAGTGTATAACCGTGGCTAAAATCACAATTGTAGGTGTAGGCCCAGGCTCGCCAGAGTACATCACTCCAATAGCGCGAAGAATTGTGCAAAATGCCCAATTGGTAATTGGCGCCGAAAGAGCCTTAGACATGCTTAGGAGCGATGTAAAAGGCGAAGCATTAGCGTTGACAGCTAAGAACGTAAATGAGCTTCTGCAGCAAGCTTTGGCATCCGCCGAAGAAGGAAAAAAAGTTGTTCTATTATCAACAGGCGACCCAGGCTTTTCTGGCTTGCTAGGCACTTTTCTTAGTTTTCCTCAGGCAAAATCCATGGAAATAACCGTTATCCCAGGCATAAGTGCACTGCAAGTTTGCGCTGCTCGCCTTTGCATGTGCTGGGAGGACGCCTACTTTTGCAGTTTTCACAAAGGCGCAGACAACGATAAGAAGGCAGAGCTGGTTGAAGCCGTAAAAAAAGGCAAAGATGTCCTGTTGCTTCCCGACCCTAAGGCTTTTCCGCCAAGCGAAGTTGCCAAGTTTCTTATAGCCAATGGCATTAACAGCGAAACACCAGCATTTGTATGCGAAAACCTTACCCTTAATAATGAAAAGGTGGTTTCAAGTACTTTGGAGAAAATTGCAATGATGCATTTTGGTTCTTCATGCGTGTTAGCCATAAGACCACGTTACAAGCAGAACGCTATATGCCAAAGGTGACTTCCATGTGGACGTATAAGACAGCAGGAATCCCTGACAACATGTTCGCGCAAAGTGAAAAAGTGCCGGGACCAACAAAAGAAGAGATAAGAGCGCTGACAATCTCGAAGGCGCGGCTTCAAGAAGGCTTCTGCGTCATCGACATCGGCTGCGGCACAGGTAGCTTAACCGTTGAAGCCGCTCTTCAAGTGACTCCGAAAGGGAAGGTTTTCGCCATCGACGAAGACGAAAACGCTGTGGAATTAACTAATGTTAACGTCGCAAAATTCAACGTGCAAAACACGGTTCAAGTCATAAATGGAAAAGCGCCTGAGGTTCTGGCGAATCTGCCCATGGCTGATGCCGTTTTCGTGGGTGGAAGTCGGTCTCTACGGGAGGTTCTCCGCGCTTCTCACCAGCGGCTGAAAAAAAATGGGCGCATAGTTGTAAACGCAATACTCTTAGAAACAAGCTTTACGGCTCTGGATGAAATGAAAAAGTTAGGCTTCAAAGAAATAGACGTAGTGACGGTTTTTGTGGCTAAAGGACAAGCAGTCTCCGCGGGAACAATGATGCTGGCAAGAAACCCGATCACCATCGTGTCTGCCACAAAAATGTAGGTGGAAAGTTTGGTCGGCAAATTTATTGGAGTTGGTATAGGCCCAGGTGATCCTGATCTTATCACTGTTAAGGCTGTAAAAGTTTTAAAGACGGTTGATGTGGTTGCGGTTCCAAAAATTCATGTTGACGCAGCAAGTCTAGCGCTTAGCCTTATTAAGCAAATTTTAGAAGAACGAGCAAAACCTGCTGAAGTGCTTGACTTAGTCTTTCCAATGACAAAGAATAAGTTTGAAGTTGAGAAACTCTGGGCAAAAAACGCACGTGCCATTGCTGAAAAAGTTGAAAGCGGAAAAACTGTTGCTTTCATCACGCTTGGCGATCCGCTTTTCTATAGCACGTTCATCTATCTCTTCCAAACAATACGACAGAAACATCCACACGTAAAGTTAGAGATCATTCCAGGCGTAACCTCTTTAACCGCATGCGCCGCGCGAGCCCAGATACCTCTAGCTGAAAAAGAGGAAGTAGTTGCCATTATCCCCTCAGACCTTGACTTTAAGCTCATTGAAGAAACCGCTGGGCATGTAGATACGCTGGTTTTCATGAAGTGCGCTCACCGCTTCAAGGCTCTTGTTCCAATCCTGGAGAAAGCAGGTTTTACAGAAAACGCTACAGTAGCGTTGATTAGAAGATGCGGCATGCCCGGCGAAGCGGTTACTGTTGGCAGACTCGCCGATGCGCAAGACTGGACGATTCCAGAGGATTACTTTTCTATGGCAATAGTAAAAAGGAGCGAACTTCCAATTAACCACGGATAGGAGGACTTACTGTGAGTCAAGTTGTCTTCATCGGCGCAGGCCCAGGTGATCCTGAGCTAATTACCATTAAAGGAAAGAAAATGCTTGAAAAAGCAGATGTCGTCATATACACTGGTTCGCTTTTGAATCCTGAA